>NZ_CALUWY010000058.1 GCF_944324615.1 uncultured Mailhella sp. | reverse complement strand
GGCAAGAAACGCACAGGGGCCTTTTTCCCGGAGGACATGCACGGGAGCCCGGCTTTGCGCCTGCCCCGCTTTCCTCAAGTACGCGGCCGTGCCTGAGCGGAGGCATCGGGAGCGTGGTAAACCTGCCGGAGGGGGTGAGGAAAGCCGTGCCTGCGGGGGCGTCACTCTCTTCAGCAGCGCAGAAGAGCCGGGCTGACCGTACGGGGGAACCCTTCGGCGGGGCGTTCCTTCTCTTTGTCTGAGACAAGCGCCGCACCCGCACAGGAAACCGGCCCGCCCTCCGCCGCACCATCCCAAAAGGGGGGGGCTGACACGGGAGCATTCGGGCGGCCGCACCCCTTGCCTTCAGCGCCTGCGAGACATTGCCGATACGCCGTGCCTGCACGGGGCGGAGCGCGCATCCCCTGCCCCATGCCCCTGTGCGCCGACTCTCTTCAGCAGCGCAGAAGAGCCGGCAGGCGCCTGAAAAAAAGCCCTGCACTCCGCCTTTTACAACAGCGCGCGGACGACGTACTATGAAGCCCGGGATCTTCCCGGTGCGCTCCGCCTCAGGGGCGCAGGTTCACAGCATGCGGAGCCGCACTCCGCTTCACAAGGGGCATATCATGACGCTTACCGAACTCCTTGAACAGGCAAAACACGCCGTCGTTCTTACCGGCGCGGGCATTTCCACCCTTTCGGGCATTCCCGACTTCCGGGGCGCGGGCGGTCTCTACACCCGGAAGGACATCGACGCCAACAAGCTTTTCGACCTCGACTACTTCATGAGGGATCAGCGCTACTATTACGAGCACTCCCGGGACTTCCTCTACAATCTCGATGAAAAGGAACCCAACATCGTACACAGGACTCTGGCCCGTCTGGAGGAAAAAGGCATCATCCATGCCGTCATCACCCAGAACATCGACCTGCTGCATCAGAAGGCCGGTTCGCACCGGGTGCTGGAACTGCACGGTTCCCCCCTGTTCCATCACTGCCTGCGCTGCGGCAAGAGCTGGACGTTCGAGGAAATCGCCCCCCGCGTCCGCGCCGGGGAAGTGCCCGTGTGCGACAAGTGCGGCGGCATCGTCAAGCCGGACATCGTCTTCTTCGGGGAAGGCCTGCCCGAATACGCCCTTACCGAGGCGGAAAAGGAAGCCCGCGCCGCCGATCTCATGCTGGTTCTCGGTACCAGCCTCACCGTGTATCCGGCGGCGGCCGTGCCGGAAATCACGCTCCGTTCGGGCGGCAAGGTGGCCATCATCAACCGCGACCCCACGCACCTCGACCGCTATGCCTGCTGGCTTGCCCGCGATCTGAAAAAGGAAATGGAAGAGCTTTCCCTGTAACTTCCGGAAAGGCCGCTTTTTCTTCTGCAGAAAAAGGCGCCTTCTTCCCCGTACGCCGCAAAAAAACGCGCAAAAGGAAAAATTTTTCTCCTCCGCGCGTTTTTTTGTATGTTTTTTCCGGCCCGTGCCGCAGCCTCATGCCCGGGCAGAAAACACGCCTTCTTTTTTGGCTGTTTGGCCATTTTGCAAAATATTGCCCTCCCCCAGGATCCGGGCGGCCGTGCTCAGGGGGCCATCATGGCGGTGAGCTGAGCCTGCCTTTCCTGAACGCGCTTGTCCAGCGCGGCCGACGTGGAGGTGAGGAACTGCCCGAGACCGGTCAGCTTCAGGCTGTAGTACACATGCAGCCCGCGCTTTTCGTCGGAAACGATGTCCGCGCTCTTCAATACCGCCAGATGCCGGGAAACCGTGGACATGTCCGCCCCCACGAGGTGCTGCAGTTCGGCCACGCACAGCGGCCCCTCAAGAAGGGCCTCGGCCATGAGCAGACGGCTGGGGTGCCCCAGCGCCTTGAATATCCTGGCCTGAGCCTCCACATAATTTCTGTTCGGCATGCGCCGCAGAGGAAGGTGATTCATGGTTCCCGCCCGAAGTTCGTTTATTTGCATAATTTGCAAAATAAGCAAGAAAACTCCTCTCTGTCAACTCCGTATCTCTCCGCATCTTCACCATGCAGAAGCCTTCATATTCACATTTTCGTCAATTCCATCCCTATTGCGCTCCACAGAAAACCGTGACATGATCCGGCCCGCAGGGAAAAAAAAGGAAGAGTACGCCGCAGGGCGTTTTTTCTTCCCCTTTTTTTGACAAAGCTGAAACTTTTTGCAGGAGGCTCTTTCCATGTTCAAGGGATTCTTCGCCGCCGCCCTCGGCGCGGCTGTGCTCCTTACCGGCGCCCTTTCCACCGAAGCCATGGCCGCCAAGTTCGTCACCATCGGCACCGGCGGCATCACCGGCGTGTACTACCCCACCGGCGGCGCCATTGCCAAGATCATCAACGCCAAGAAGGATGTGTACGACATCCGCGCCAGCGTGGAATCCACCGGAGCCTCCAAGTTCAATATCAACGCCATCAACAACGGCGATCTGGAATTCGGCATTGCGCAGGCCGACACGCAGTATCAGGCCTACAAGGGCCTCGGCGACTGGGAAGGCAAGCCCGTCACCAAGCTGCGCTTCGTGTTCGCTCTGGCTCCCGAAGCCGTCACCTTCGTGGCTGCCGAAGATTCAGGCATCAAGAGCGTGAAGGACGTGAAGGGCAAAGTCATCAACCTCGGCGACCCCGGTTCCGGCAACCGCATCAACGCCCTTCAGGTGTTCAAGGAAGTGGGCCTCGAACCCGGCAAGGACTTCCGCGGTGAAGGCCTGAAGCCCGCCGACGCTCCCCACACCCTGCAGGACGGCCGCATCGACGGCTTCTTCTACACGCTGGGCCATCCCAACGGGAACATCAAGGAAGCCACGGCCGGCAAGCGCAAGTGCCGCATCGTGCCCATCACCGGCATGGAAAAGCTCCTTGAGGAATGCCCCTACTACTCCAAGACCACCATCGACATGAGCCAGTACCCCGACGCGAGCAACGCCGCCGACGGGAAGGTGGAAACCATCGGCATGCTGGCCACCTTCGTAACCTCCGCCGACACGCCCGACGACATCGTGTACGCCATCACCAAGGAAGTGGTGGAGAACCTCGACGAATTCAAGAAGCTTCATCCCGCTCTGGAATCCATTACCAAGGAAAGCCTGCTGGAAGGCCGCACCGCTCCCTTCCATCCCGGCGCGGAAAAGTACTTCCGTGAAGCCGGCCTGATCAAGTAAGGGCGGCACCGATGCTTGCGGGGGCGGGCTGCGGCCTGCCCCCGCTTTTCTGTTTTCTTTCCGTCCCCGCGCAAAGGGCGCGGAGCGGCAACGCCCTCCTTCCACCGACATACTTCACCTGTGGAAACAGTCATGCCTCAGAAACACATCCCAACCACCCCCGCCGGGGACAAGTACAAGGAAGACGTGGCCCATGCCGAACACGGCATGCGCGGCGACACCATGGGCATCACGGCGAAAATCACCTTCGTCATCGCCCTGTGCTGGTCGCTCTTCCAGATGGCCAGCGCCAGCATTCTGCTCATTGATTCCATCTATGTGAAGGCCATTCATCTGGCCTTCGCCATCACCCTCGTCTATTTCAACATTCCCATGATCAAGCCCTCGGCCTCCTCGCGGTGGGATCTGCGTATCCTGCTGGCCATGAACAGGGTTACCGTCATGGACTACATTCTGGGCATCATGGCCGCCGTGGCCGCGCTCTACATCTTCCTCGACTACTCGGGCCTTTCTTCCCGCCCCGGCTCCCCCATCGCCCGCGACATCCTCATGGGCATACTGCTGGTGGTGCTGCTGCTGGAAGCCACGCGCCGCGTGCTCGGCCCGGCGCTGCCCATCATCAGCACCGTGTTCATCATCTATGTGTTCACGGGCCCGTATCTGCCCGACTTTCTGGCCTTCAAGGGCGCCTCGCTCTCGCGCTTCATTTCGCAGATCACCATGGACACCCAGGGGGTGTACGGCATTCCGCTCCAGGTTTCGGCCACCGTGGTGTTCCTCTTCGTGCTCTTCGGCACCATGCTCGACCGCGCAGGCGGCGGTACCTTCTTCACCCAGCTCGCCATCAGCGGCCTCGGCCGCTACCGGGGCGGCGCGGCCAAGGCCGCGGTGTTCAGCTCCGCCCTTTCCGGCATGGTTTCCGGCTCCAGCATCGCCAACGTGGTGACCACGGGCACCTTCACCATTCCGCTCATGAAAAAGGTGGGCTACCCCGCCGTGAAGGCGGCCGCCATCGAAGTGGCCTCCTCGGTGAACGGTCAGCTTGCGCCGCCCGTCATGGGTGCGGCGGCCTTCATCATTGCCGAATACGTCAACGTGCCCTACATCGAAGTGGCCAAGGCCGCGGCCATTCCGGCCTTTGCCTCCTATGCCGCGCTTCTGTGGATCACCCATGTGGAAGCCTGCAAGCTCGGCCTGAAGGGACTTTCCAAGGACGAGCTTCCCCGTGCGCGCGACGTGCTGCGCGGCGGGCTGCACTTCCTCTTCCCCCTGGCCATGCTGCTTTATGAGCTCATCGCGCTCCAGCATTCCGCCGAACTTTCCGTGTTCCGCGCCATCATCGTTCTTGCCGTCATCATGATCTTCCAGCCCGTGTGCGTGGCCGTGGTGCGCAAGACTTCCAAGTGGCAGGCCCTGAAGGAAGGCCTCGCTCTCACCATCTCCTCCATGGCCGCAGGCGCCAACAACATGGCGGGCGTGGCCCTGGCCACGGCTTCGGCCGGCATCATCGTGGGCTGCGTGTCCCTGGGCCTCGGCCAGCAGATCACCTCCTTCGTGGAAGTGCTCTCCATGGGCAACATCTTCCTGCTGCTCATCATCACGGCGGCGGCAAGCCTTCTGCTCGGCATGGGCCTGCCCACCACGGCAAACTACATCATCATGGCCTCGCTCACCGCGCCGGTGCTCGTGGAACTCGCCTCCGGCTTCACCATCCATGGTGTGGAACTCGCCGTGCCGCTCATGGCCGCGCACCTGTACTGCTTCTACTTCGGCATTCTGGCCGACGATACGCCCCCCGTGGGCCTCGCCGCCTATGCAGGCGCCGCCATCGCCAACACCTCGCCCATTGCCGTGGGCATACAGGGCTTCTTCTACGACATACGCACCGCCCTGCTGCCCCTGGTCTTCATCTTCAACCACGACATCATTCTCTGGAACATCCACAGTCTGCCCGAAGCCGTCATGATCTTCTGCATGACATCCCTCGGCATGATCTGCTTCTCTTCCCTGATCCAGGGCTGGTACGTCACGAAGACCAACATCATCGACCGGCTGCTGCTCTTTGCCGCCACCGTCGCACTCATGTACCCCGAACTCATCACCGGCTTCTTCCTGCCGCATGAACAGCGTTATCTGGGTTATGTTCTCGGCGTGGCGCTCATGGTTCTCATCTGGCTCCGCCAGAAGGCGGGCGTGAAACTCACCGCTCCCCGGGAGGCCGCGGCATGAAAAGAAGAAAAGGTATTCTCGCCAAGCGCTCCCTGCGCCCGGTGGTGGAAAAGAAGGCCCCGGAAAACAACGTGCAGCAGGAATTGCAGTGCGCCCACTGCAAAACCGTGTTCCCCGACTTTCTCGGGCGCTGCCCGGAATGCGGAAGCGACGAATGGACGGCCCTTGTGGAAGTGAACCCCTATGCCCGCGTGCCCATGGAAAGCCTCATCAAGGGTTGCGCCCACATGCTCTGGATGCTGGGCATACTCGGCTTCTTCATCCTCGTCTGGCAGATGGACAGCCCGGACGACGCCGTCAACCGCCTGTACCTCTATGCGGCCATTGCCACGCTTCTGGTGTGCATCCTCATTTCCACCGCCTTCTTCAGCCTGAGCGAACTCATGCGCCGTATCCTGCGCATACAGCGCCGCCTCAAGGTGTTCCACGAACACTACAATGAAACCCATCCCGTGAAGCACGTCTGGAAATCGCATCAGGTGAAATAGCTCCGGCCCCTCGCCGCGCTGAAAACAAAAGCTCCCGTCTCCCGAAAAGGAGGCGGGAGCTTTTCTGTTCCCAAGGGGCCAAGCTCCGAAAGGATACGCTGCAGAGGCTCCTGCCCTGCGCCGGGGGCGTTTCCGGGGCAGCCTCATCCTTATGATGCCTGACCCTCAGGCGGAACTTCCCTCTTTCGGCAACCATGCCCCGGCAGAGCGGCTCCCGCCGGACCTTCTCCCTGTCTCCGCACACCTTTCCGCCCCTGAAAAAACTTCCCCACCGTCCCTCTGAAGGCACTTTTCTGTTCCCAAGGGGCATAAACTCCGAAAGAATACGCTGCAGAGGCCTCTGCCCTGCGCCGGGGGCGCTTCCGGGGCAGCCTCATCCTTATGATGCCTGACCCTCAGGCGGAACTTCCCTCTTTCGGCAACCATGCCCCGGCAGAGCGGCTCCCGGCAGGCCTTCGGCAGCACGGGCCGCAGGATGGCGGACCTTCTCCCGGCCTCCGCACACCTTTCCGCCCCTGAAAAACCTTCCCCGCCGTCCCTTTGGAGGCGCTTTTCTGTCCCCAGGGGGCACAAGCTCCGAAAGGATACGCTGCAGAGGCCCCTGCCCTGCGCCGGGGGCGTTTTCTCTGCGGGCATCATCCTCGTGATGCCTGCCCCGCAGGCTTTTTTCCGGATGCGGGGACAAAAAAAAGGGCGGCGGAAAAACCGTCGCCCTTTTTTCTTCATGCAAAGGGGCCTATCGGCCGGACCAGTAGGCCTTCAGGGGCTTTGTGCCGGGCCTGGAGGCAAGGCGCAGCTCCGAGGCGCCGGGGTTCGCAAGAATTGTCTCGACAGCATCCATCACGCTCGTGGGCTTTGCGGGAACAAAGCTTACCTGCACTTCGCCGGGGGTCTGCAGCTGTTCTCCCGCCAGGGCGGCCGCCTCAATGGCCAGTCTGTCCTGCGTCGAGGCGGCAAGGCCTCCGACCATCTGAATGCCGAGCACCGCGCATTCTTCGGGCTTCATGCCGTACTTATGGGCGAAAAGTTCCACCACCAGGGCCAGCATGCCGGAATCCTTGTAGGTGACGTTGAGCTTTTCCACCTGAAGCTTCCGGAGGAACGCACTGCGGGCGGCATCGTCCCCGCTCAGCGAAAACGTGCTGAGTGCCGCAATGTCACCCTTCAGAGCAAAATCGCCCTTCACATGGAAAAGCGGGTCCGTCTCGTAATTCCAGGTACCGGAAACGGCGTGATCACTCGTCCGCAGATCGGCATGGGCGCTCAGATCAAAACCGTCCGGCGCATAGCGGGAAATAAGCGCCACAACATCATTCTTCAGGTCCGGAAGCTTGAAGTGGAAGCGGGAAAGATCGGTCACGGCCCGGACCACGCCCCCTTCCTCCATGGACTGGCGCTGGGTGAGTGCATCCAGACGTATGGGGAAGTCCCCTCCGGCCGTCCTGGCCGTAAGTTCCGCGCCCTTGAGCTCAAAGGCGGCATAGGGCAGGTTCTTTCTGTAATACTCCACCAGGCGGTCCGACATGGCCATAAGCCGCGTCTCGTATGCCGTGAGAGGCTGTCCGGTCCGGGTGCCTTTCTGGGAAGAGGTATCCTCCGCCAGGGCGTCGCGCACGATTCCGACCATTTCCGCCATGATATGCGGTTCGGGAAGCAGAAGGTCCCTGACCTCCACACGCCGGAAGAGCGCGGAACATTCCGGCACGGAAAGGCGCAGACCGGCAAGGTACAGGCTCACGGGCGGCACCTTCTCTTCCCCGCGCGGCGCGGCGATGCCCTGGGAAAGGGCCACCTTCTCAAGCGACAGCGTGGAAGGAGTGGTTCTGCCCGGTTCGTACACATCCACCTGCAGGTTGCTGATCTCCATGCCGTCCAGGCGGCAGCGGTACAGTTCTTCATAGAAGAACGGAGAATGAGGCCGGCGGCGATGTTCTTCCAGAAGTTCGCGCATGCGCTGATACCAGCCCGTCACCCGGACTTCGGCAACCTTCTGCTCTATACGCGCATCGCCCGCCTGCATGCTGTCGCGCATGCCCGTAAACACAAGGCTTTCCAGCACGAGCGGAAGTTCTTCCGTATCGGAGAATTTCCACCAGGGAATAAGCATCTTACGGTTCAGGCCCTTCAGCTCCACCCGATCTATGGAGCCTCTGCTCACACTGCCGTCTTCCTCCGGCCGCGCATAGGTCAGATTCCCCACCACAAGGGTATTGGAAGGAAAACTGTAGTGTATTTCCCCTGCCTGCACCTTTGCCTCGGCAAGCGACGCGGCAACGTTCGACTCAATATTCTTCTCCAGAACATGCATGCCCGCGTAACCGGCAAGCAGCACCAGAAGAAGCACGCCTCCGGCAACATATTTCTTATTCATTCCCATCCTCCTGTTTCTTCCTGGGCAGGTATTCCTTCAAAGGCTTTGTTCCGGGAGTGGAAGTGAAGGAGAAAGGCAGGCGCTCGGGAGCCGCGAAGAGCATGGTCACAAGTTCCATCATGCTCACGGGCTTTTCGGACGTGAAGGTGGCCGACCATGCTCCGGGAGCGGTGAACTGTTCCTTCAAAAGCCTGCCTGCTTCCTGAAATACCCTGACCGGCGTCTGTTCCAGCTCCATCCCCGTCTGAACCACCATGTCCGCATAGGGTTCGGGCAGCTCGAAATCCGTCCAGGCAGCAAGTTCCAGCAACATGGGCATCAGGCCGGAATCCTTGTAGCGCAGGGAAAGCTTCCCGAGAGACAGCTTCTGCAGCAGCTGCATGGAGTCGTCGCCGGAAGCGTCAAAGAGCATGCCCCTCAGCCTGTCGATGTCGCCGGAAACGGTGACGTCGCCTTCCAGCACGCCCAGGCCCTCCACTTCATAACGGCCCGTGGAGGACAGGGTGTCCCCGTGCGTGGTGCTGTCCGACTTTATATTCATCACAAGGCCCTCCGGCGCATAGCGGGCAATGATGGTAAAATACTTGTCGCCCTTCCGGGGAAGATAAAGATGCAGGCCGGAGCAGTTCACCTTTTCCCTGACCGCGCCTTCCGCATTCATGGAGGGCTCAAAGGTCAGGGCGTCGAAGCTCAGGCCTATGGGCTCGGGCATGCCCACGGCAGAGACCTGCATGCCCCGCATGTCCAGAGAGGCATAGGGCAGGCGCTCTTCGTACAGCTTCTGCGCCAGTCTGACATACGCCGTAACCAGCTCGTTTCTGGACATGGTCGAACCGGACATGCCGAAGAGCGCCGCGAACGCCGCCATGCCCGCAGGTCTGGGAAGAAGCAGGTCCTGCACTTCCACGCGCTGCATCCCTCCGCCAACGCCCTGCCCGGCAAAGCGTATGTCGGAAGCGTACAGACTCACGGGCGGCACCTTCTCTTCTCCGCGCGGCGCGGCGATCCCCTCGGAAAGGGCGATCTTCTTCACGCCGACAGTCACGGGAGCATCCATGTACGATTCAAAAATGCTGAACGCCGCATCGCTGATTTCCAGCCCGTCCAGGCGGCAGCGGTACAGTTCCTCATAGAAGGCGGCGGAATGAGGCTCGCTGCGGTACTGCGCAAGAAGCTCGCTCAGGCGCTGATGCCAGCCTGTCATCCGTATGCCGGCGGTCTTCCCTTCCACGAGTACGTTCCCCGTGCGGATACTCCCGGTAAGGCCCGTGACCATGATGCTTTCCGCCACAAGGGGGAGCGCATCCGCATCATAGGCCTCGCCCGTACCCTGAAAGAACAGCTTCCGGTTCAGGCCCTTCACCTCCACGCTGTCCATGGAGCCTTTGTGGATCATGCCTTTCTCATCCCGTTCATACGTCACGCCCTTCAGCACGAACGTACCGGAAAAAAGATCGCAGCGTACTTCCGACGCCTGCGCGGACATGTCGGAAAGCGCCTGACTGACGGCCTTTTCCGCACGGTCTTCAAGAAAATGCACGCCTCCCCAGCCTGCAAGCACGACCAGAACAAGCCCCCCTCCGGCCATCCAGACTTTCTTCATTCTCTCCTGTCGTCTCTGTGTTTCCGGCCCCTCTGCCTGTTCCGGCAGGGGGCCGGGCATATTTTCTACTGTGCCGCAGGCGCGGCGGGCTTCACCTGTTCCGCGTTCTTTTCCGGCGCGGCAGGAGCCGCGGATTTCTTTTCCAGATACTGCGCAAGCGGCCTGCTGCCGGGCGTGGAACCGAGGCTCAGCGGCAGTTCCGCAGGATTCACAAGGGCTGCGGAGAAAAACTCCATGAGGCTCACGGGCGTTTCCGACGTGAGGGTGATGGTCATTTCACCGGGCGCGGTGAACTGTTCCCTCAGCAGCTTGCCCGCTTCCCTGACCAGCTTGTCGGGGAACTGTTCCAGTCCGCTCCCCATCTGAACGGCCATGGCCGCGTATTCTTCGGGCGTCCCTCCGTTCTCCCGGGCGAAAATTTCCAGCGCCATGGGCAGCAGGCCGGAATCTTTGTAGGTGGCGGAAAGCTTCTTCAGCTGCACCTTCTGCATCGCCCCGAAGTAATCCTCCTCCGACGAAAGAACGGACATGCCGGTCAGCGCGGCAATATCACCGCTATAGGCGCATTCGCCCTCCAGCACGCCCAGGCCTTCCACCTCGTAGCGGCCGGTACCGGAAACTTCATCCTTTCCGGTGCGGATATCGCCCTTCACGTTCAGGACAAGCCCTTCCGGCGCATAGCGGGCCATGAGCACGAGCAGCGGCTCTCCATCCCTGGGCAGGTTGAGCTGCAGCCGGGAAAGATCCACCACGTCCCTCACCACGCCCCGGCCTTCCATGCTCTGCCTGTGAGAAAAGCCGTTGAGGGCGGCGGACACGGGAACGGGCGAAGACTTGAAGGAAATCTTCCCGCCCTGCAGACCCAGAAGCGTATAGAAAAGATGCGAACCGTAATACTCCTGCAGGCGCTCCACCACGTCGGCCAGCGCGTCTTCCGGCGACGTTTCCGGGGCGGAGGGATCCGTCTCCCCGGCCGCCTTTTCCGACGACGTCTCCAGCATGGCGGCCACGTTGACGAGGCTCGCCATATCCTTCGGTTCGGGCAGGAGCAGATCCTGCACCTCCACGCGCTGCAGAGAACCGGAAGAAGCCTCGTTGTCAAAGGTCAGGCCGGAGGCATACAGGCTTATGGGAGAAACCTTGTCTGTACCGCGCGGGGCGGCCACACCCCTGGAAAGGGCTATCTTCTCCACGCCGAAGGACATGGGCGCGGGCATGTCCGGCGAAGAGGTCACGCTGTGCACGTTGTTGATTTCCAGCCCGTCCAGGCGGCAGCGGTACATTTCCTCATAGAAGGAAGGTTCGCCCTTGTGCCTGCTGCGCAGATCGAGCAGCAGCCCTATGCGCTGATACCAGCCGTTCACCCGCACGTCGGCAATCTTCTGCTCAATGCGCGTATTGCCGAAGTGGATGTTGTCGGCAATGCCCGTGGCCACAATGGATTCCGCCACGATGGGCAGGGTGTCTGCGTCGTAGTCGGGCATCTTGGGCTTGACGAACATGCACTTTCTGTTGAAGCCCGTGACTTCCACGCTTTCGATGGTGCCCTTGTGCATGATCTCGTCGTCGGGAAGTTCGTATTCCACCCCCTTCAGGCTGAGCGTGTTGCTCAGAAAGGAATAGCGTATTTCCCCGGCCTGCGCGGGCACGGCGGAAAGCGCCGCATACACGGCGTCTTCGGTATAGCTTTCCAGAATGCGCAGTCCCATGTAGCCGGAAAGCCCGGCCCAGAAAATGAGACCGCCCGCAATGTATTTCTTGTTCATCCCAGCTCCTTGCAATGATGATGTTCCCCTCTCCGCGTGCCCGGTCCCGGCGGGCTTCCGGGAAAGACCCGACCCGCACGGCACGCCGAGGGGCCGCCTGCACGGCATCCTCACCGGATGCGGCAGCGCAGGCAGACACGCCTTCCGGCAGGGCCCCTCCCGCAGGCAGGGTCCTCCCGGACAGGAAAAAAGAAAAAGACCCCGCCCCTTCGAGGGCGCCCTGTCCGGTGCGGACGAAGGAAAACGGGGTATGGTATCGGAAAACCTGATGCGCTCTGACGCTCCGGCTGCAGCCGGAGAGCCTTCCGCGCAGAGTCCCGGCTCCCGGCGCGCCGCAGCGGCCGTTCTGCCGGGGCAGGCGTCAGTTCAGGCCGAGCAGTTCCTTTACGGCCTCTTCGCGGAAGCCCACCACACTGCGGCCGTCGGGCACCACCAGCGTGGGGAAGGAACCCCGGGGATTGTGGGAACGGAGGGTGGCCATGATTTCCTTCCGGGCCGGGTTCTCGAACTCGTCCACATACACCAGGCGGTGCTCTATGCCGTGCTCCACAAGAAAATCCTTCAGGCGCACACAGTGCCGGCAGGTATGCAGGGTGTACATGACGGGCACGCCGCAGGCGCAGGGATCCACCCCGCAGCTGTACAGTTCCTCCATCCCCCGGGGAATCCCGGATTCGGGGATGGGTTCCACCTTTTTCTGCGACCTCTGTTCCGGCTCCTTCTTCTTACGGAAGAACAAGATAAGCAGAAACGCGACGACAACGACAGCCCCAACCAGAGGCAAGGCACCTGATCCTGTTTCCACAAATCGCTCCTGCACACCGGCCCGCCGCGCAGGCGGACCGTCTGCCCGTACCTTCAGTGGTACGGAAAAAACAAAAGAGCCGGAAAAACCGGCTCCTCCGCCCCCGGGCGGCTATTCAAAACGACTGACGCGGGTGATGACGACCATGTCCAGAGGCACGGCCTCATGTTCGCCCTGCGGCTTCACCTTGAGTTTCGCTATCTTGTCCACCACGTCCATGCCGTCTTCCACACGGCCGAACACGCAGTAGCCGTAGCCTTCGGGCGTGTCGTCCTTATGGTCGAGTTCCTCATTGTCCACAAGGTTGATGAAGAACTGGGCCGCGGCGGAATGAGGTTCGGACGTGCGCGCCATGGCAAGGGTGCCGCGCTTGTTGGAAAGGCCGTTGCCCGCCTCGTTCTGCACAGGTTCATGGGTGGGCTTTTCATCCATGCGCACGCCGAGTCCGCCGCCCTGGATCATGAAGTCCTTGATGACGCGGTGGAAAATGGTGTTGTCATAGAAGCCTTCGTCCACATAGCGCAGGAAGTTGGCCACCGTGGCAGGGGCCTTGTCTTCAAAAAGTTCCAGCAGAATGTCGCCGGAGGAAGTTTCCATAAGGATAAGAGGATTGCTCATCGCTGACTCCGCAAAGATAATTTTTTTCTTTGTGACGCAAAAAAGAGGAAAAGGCAAGGCGGGCTAGACGGGCCTTTCCATAAAAGCGCGCACCTCTTCGACGCTGCGGCAGTGATGCAGAGCCTGCATGAGGCGTACCGTCAATGTTTCCACCGTCTTGTCGCCGCCGGAAACAGCACCCAGCCGCGCGGCAAGCACGCCTATGGGGTAGCGCGACAGATCCACGCCGTCGAACACGCACTGCGACGCGCACACGATGACCACGCCCTTTTCCACGGCCCTCCGTATGGCGGGCAGAAAGCTCCCCCTGCTGTCGTTGGGCACGCCCCCCGCGCCGAAACCTTCAATGATGACGCCGCGATACCCCGCGTCCACCAGCATGTCCAGAAGCTCTGGTCTGGTGCCGGGAATGAGCTTGAGCACGCATACCCTGCGCTCCAGCCCGGTGACGAGACGAAAAGCCTCCCCGTCCGGACTGCGCCGCTCCTTCCACTGCACGCCCGAAGGGGTGATCCGCGCAAGGGGCGCGTTCACGCTGGCATAGGCGGCAAAGCGTTCGGTGTGCATCTTCTTGGCCCTCGCTCCGTCGATGACATCGCCGTGGAACACCACATACACCCCGGGCACGCCCTCGCAGGCCGTGAAGAAGGCGTCGCGCAGATTGCGCGGCCCGTCGGAACCTTCCATGGTAAGGGGGAGCTGGGAACCGGTGATGATCACGGGCTTTGCCGGATGATGCAGCATCTGATGCAGGGCCGCCGCCGTATAGGCCAGCGTGTCCGTGCCGTGACTTATGACGAAGCCGTCGAAATGGTCATGTTCCCCGGCCACGGCCCGGGCCATGGTTTCCCAGTCTTCGGGCTGAAGATTGCTGCTGTCGAGATTCATGAGTTCGCGCACGCTCACGCGGCAGGGCAGATCCCCCAGGTGACGCAGCATGGCCTCGCCCGAAAGCGTGGGAACAAGCCCGTCCGCCGAAGGCTCACTGGCAATGGTGCCGCCCGTGGCCAGCATCAGAATATGTTTCATGCCTCCTCCCCTGCAACAAGGGCGCTCATGCCGTCCGTGGCCTCCCGCAGAGCAACGCGGCACGGTTCCAGACATTCCTCGGGAAGTTCCAGCGTGAACACGGCGGCCTCGCCGAACGATTCCTCCGTCACTCTGGCCTGAAAGCGGGGAAGCAGGCGGTAGAACCTGTCCACATGGGCATAGCTCACGCGCGCCCGCGCCTGCAGAAATACCTTCTTTTCCGTGACGGGCAGAAGGGCGAGCGCCTCCTTCACCCCGTTCTGATACGCGCGCGTCAGCCCGCCCGTGCCCAGTTTGATGCCCCCGAAATACCGCGTGGTCACGGCCGCCACCTCCCCCACGCCGCCGTACAGAAGCTGGGTGAGCATGGGCCTGCCCGCCGTGCCGTGCGGTTCCCCGTCGTCGCTCTGCCCCACCTTCGCCGTTTCGCCGGGGCGCCCCACGGCATAGGCATAGCAGTGATGGCGCGCGTCGGGAAACTCCCTGCGCACGCATTCCACAAGGGAAAGCGCCCTTTCCCGACTGTCCGCCCGGGCCAGCGTGGTGATGAAGCGACTGCGCTTTATCTCCTCCTCAAAACGTACCCAGCACGGCTCGCAGGAGGCGCCGCCGAAGAGGGGAAGATCGGGGACCTTGTAGCCGGAAGACATAAAAATCCTTTTATAACAAATGGTTAAAATTGAAAATGAAAAATATTTCCAAAAAGCGGAAAAAACACTTTACAAATCAGGAAGCCTGCTCTAAATAAGAATAATTCCTGTTACGGAACACGAAACGAACACACAGACAAACATCAACGTCTTTTCGCACAAGGAGCATTTATGAGCAAGACCTATGACAACCTGATGGAAGCTTTCGCCGGTGAATCCCAGGCCAACCGCAAGTACCTCGCCTTTGCCGCTCAGGCGGAAAAGGAAGGCTGCAAGCAGGCCGCCAAGATGTTCCGCGCCGCTGCCGAAGCCGAAACCATCCACGCCCTGGCCCATTTCCGCAACGCCAAGGAAGTGAAGAGCACCGCTGAAAACATTCAGGCCGCCATTGCCGGCGAAACCCATGAATGTGTCAATATGTATCCCGGCATGATCCTCGACGCGAAGAACGAAGAGGAAATGGCCGTGGCCCGCTACCTTGACATGGTGTGCAAGGTGGAAGGCGTGCATGCCGAACTCTACAAGGACGTGGCCCTTGATCCCACCACCGACGCGGAAGATTACTACATCTGCCCCGTGTGCGGCTTCATCAGCAAGGGCAAGTTCGACGGCAAGTGCCCCGTGTGCGGCGCTTCCGGCGAAAAGTTCTACACCGTGAAGTAAGCTCTGCCGCCCCCTCCGGGGTGTTCCCGGCCGTCGGATATTCCGGCGGCCTTTTTTCATTAACTATACCGGTTTCTCCGGCGGAAAAAACGGGCGATATCCCTGCCCTGAGGCCCCGGCGCACCCCTTTCGTGCGGAAAAACACCCTCTTCAGAACAGGGCGGCCACAAGGCGCGGGCGGCAGGAACAAGAAGCAGCGCGGGGTGCGGAAACAGACGGCAGCGAAAGAAAACCGCCTTTTTCCCCGCTTGCGGCGGAAAAAAACACGATGCTGCGGCATTCCGGGCGGAAAAACTCCCCTTTTCCGCCGTTTCACGGACAAGATACAAAGCCGGACCATGCGCGGGCGCGCCCGTACGGACAGGATGAAGCGCCCTTCCGGCGAAAAAAGGAAAAAAAGAGCCTTCCGGCAGATCCCTCTCCGCTCCCCCGCCCTTTTTCCCCCTTTTTTTCCATTTACAAAAGCTCCCTAAAGGCATAGACGCATACTTTACACCAAATTCTGAGGGCAGCATGAACAACGACTTACTCATCATCGCCGGAGCATGGTTCATAGGCGCTTTCATCAACGGCCTCACGGGCATGGGAGGGGCGCTCATCAGCATGCCTCTCATTTCCCTGTTCGTCTCCTCCAAGGATGTCATCCTCATAAGCCTTATTACGGGAACCATGGTCGGCACCCTGACCATGGTCTTCTACTGGCGCTACATCGACATCAAGGAAGTGCTGGGCTTCTGGCTCCCCGCCATTCCGGGCATTGCCGTGGGCGTATGGACACTGAAGGTCGTGGATATCTCCACCCTGGAACTTCTGCTGTGCGTGCTCATCGTGGTGCATATCGTGGTGCAGCTCATTCAGGACTGGCTGGGCACCTGCATGGCTCCCCGCGCGGTCATGAAATACGTCTGCGGCTTCGTGGCCGGCTTCTTCGGCGGCGCCATCGGCATCAACGGCCCCATCATGGCCATTTACGCCTCGCTCATGTGCATGGAAAAGAACAAGGCGCGCGGCTTCTTCGCCAGCGCCACGGCCACTTCCTATATCAACATCGCCATTGTGGCCGCAAGCGGACTGCTCACCGAACAGGTGCTCTCCTCCTGCACCTGGGTGGCGCCCTCGGCCGTCATCGGCTTTCTGTGCGCCTGCCCTCTGGCCAAGCGCATCAAGCAGGAAACCTTCCACATCGCGCTGCTCATCCTTCTGGGTTTTGCCGCGCTTTCCCTGTTCGTGCGCGTGATTCCCAACCTCATCTGATCATACGCCGGGGGAGAAACGCCTCCCCGTTTCCGGCCCATGCCGCAATGTGACATGACAAAGGCCGTCCGCTTCCTTTGTGCGGTCGGCCTTTCTGCGTATTCTGCCCGCGCAAAGGGGCGCGCTCCCCCTCGTGCAGCCTTCCGGGTTCTTCCGGGCTTTCCCGAACGCCAAAATCCCTGTTCATGCTCGTGATTCCAGCCT
>NZ_CALUWY010000057.1 GCF_944324615.1 uncultured Mailhella sp. | reverse complement strand
ATCGGTGGCGCTCCGGGGGCCGTCATAGGCGGGGGAGGGTGTGGGAAAGGCCGGGGACGGCAAGCGTGCGCCCGGGCGTCGGCATGGAGGGGAATGGCCGGGCAAGGCCGGATGCTGCCGGGGGAGGTCGCCCGTATCTGTTCCGATGGGGAAAAATGCCCGGGAAGGGCCGGAGAAGGGCGTTTTTGCAGGCAGAGGGCGCTTGATTCACCCCGCCGAGGAGTGTTTTTCCCTGTTCTGCCGCATCAGTGGCGTTCCGGGGGCCGTCATAGGCGGGGGAGGGTGTGGGAAAGGCCGGGGACGGCAAGCGTGCGCCCGGGCGTCGGCATGGCGGGGATGTCCGGGCAAGGCCGAATGCTGCCGGGAGGTCGCCCGTATCTGTTCCGATGGGGAAAAATGCCCGGAAGGGCCGGAGAAGGGCGTTTTTGCAGGTTGAGGGGGCTTGATGCTCTCCGCCGAGGGGGCTTTTTTCCCTGTTCTGCCGCATTGGTGGCGCTCCGGGGCCGTCATGGGCGGGGGAGGGGGCGGGAAAGGCAGGAGCAGGGGGCACCGGCCAAAAGTTCCCGGCGGATCTCGGAAGGGGGCCTTTCGGCGGCTACAGTTCTCCCCGGGAAAAGCGGGTGATCATTTCCATGGTGAGGGAGGCGGAATCCGGGCAGGGCGGAATGCGGGAGCGGTCCACCCACAGGGCTTCGGCCAGTTCCGAGGTATCGAGGCGGATGTCGTCCGGTCCGTCGAGTTCCGCCACATAGCCCAGGGCCAGGGTGCCGGAAAAGCCCCACGGCTGACTGCCGAAGTAGCGCAGGTTTTTGACCTTGAGGCCCGTTTCCTCCATGACTTCGCGGTGCACGGCCTCTTCGGCCGTTTCCCCGGCTTCCACAAAGCCTGCCACAAGCACGAGGTTTTTCGCGCCCGGGCGGGCGTAGCGGGTGAGAAGGAGCCTGTCGCCGCACGTTACGGCCACAATGACGCAGGGGGCGATGCGCGGATAGTACACGGCCCCGCAGCGGGGGCAGATCATGGCGCGTTCCGTTTCCGAAAAGAGGAGTTTTTCGCCGCAGCGGCCGCAGCAGCGGGTGGAATCGTACCAGCAGAAGAGGTGCCAGCCCGTGGCGGCCGCGTAGGCCAGGGGGCCGGGGGATTCGCCCCGCAGGGTGGAGGGCATGGCCCTGCGCCAGCCTTCCGGGGTGGGGGCCTGCCGCCCCGTTTCGCGCAGGGCGAGGAAGAAGCGTTCCTCCACGGGCTGTTCAGGGCAGGATTCATCCTTCCGCACGATCTGGAAGGCGTAGTGCAGCGCCGCGTCATCGCCGAAGGTCCGCCACGTTTCCACGGTGGGGAAGCGCAGTCCGTCTCCGGCGGAGAGCACGCCCTCCCTGTCCATGTCCAGCACAAGGTCGCCGGGCCGGGGAGCGACGTTCATGAATTCGTTGCGAAGATGCCAGGGCGCAATGTCCTGAATCATGCTTCCTCCTGATATTCCTCCCGGGCCAGCCAGCGCCGCACGGCACAGAGGTCGGGGAACACGGCATGGGCGCTTCTGAGCATGGTTTCATCCGGCGCCACCATGTCGGGCACGAGCAGGGCCTTCATGCCTGCCGCACTGGCCGAAAGGATGCCGTTGCGCGAATCCTCCACCGCATAGGAGTCCTCCGCCCGGGCATGGAGTTCCGCGCAGGCGCGCAGGTAGATGTCGGGCGCGGGCTTGCTGGCCGTGAGCATGTCGCCGCAGACAAGGGTGTCGAAATAGGGGCCCATGCCCGTGATTTCCATGTTGCGGCGCACGTTGGCCTCGCGCGAGGAACTGGCAAGCCCGGTTTTCCAGCCCTTTTCCCGGAGCCAGGAAAGCAGCTCCATGACGCCGGGCTTCAGGGGAATGCCGTCCTTGGTGAACTTCATGTAGTAGACGCGCGTACAGTCGCGGAACTTCTCATAGTCCACGGCATCACCGAAGACCTGGGAAAAGATGATTCTGGTGCTGGCGTGCGTGGTGCCTATGCAGCGGAAGAAAAGATCGTGCAGGCCGGAAAGGCCCATGTCTTTTCCCACGCATTCCCAGGAGCGCAGCACCAGCCGTTCGGAGTCGATGAGGACTCCGTCCATATCAAACACAATGCAGGGCATGTTCAGTCCTTGGGGAAGGGCCGCTCTTTGAGCGGGATGCGGTAGATGCGGCCCACGCGGGAATAAACGCCGTTGTCACTCGGGAAGGTGTAGTTGCCGATGACCGCGCCCAGCCTGTCGTACAGAGGGAAGGCCCTGGGATGGCTGGTCTTGAGGTAGATGGCCGTGTACCCCTGGTCCGCATAGAAGGGCATGATGAGGTCGCGCAGCCAGAAGGTGCCGTTGCCCCTGCCCGCCGGGGAAATGTGGAAATAGCTGAGCAGAGCCACCTGATCCGTGGGGTCGGAAATGGCGATGCCGGAACCTGCGTAGATTCTCGGGTCGATGGCACCGTGGGTCATCATGACCATGCCGAGCTGTTCCCCGTCCCGCCGCAGGGTGTGAAAATCCATGGTCAGGCCCTTCTGCTGGCTGAAATCATGGATGATTTTGCAGCAGTGATGCAGCTCGTCGTAATCGTCCCATTCCTCATGGAGGATTTTTTCCTTCATGTTTTCCAGAAGGGAGAGGAGAAACCTGCCTTCAAACACATCACTGAAGCAGAATTCCAGATCGTTTTTCCGATAAAGCACGGTGGTCATGGGGCCTCCTCGCGTATGAAGCTTCACACCGGTGTTCACTGCCGCCGCACCCTGTCGGGCAGAGCGTATGCCCTGATATCCCGCAGGCACGGCATATCCGGGAAGCGGCACGGCCGTGCCCGGAGGCGGGGAACACAGTATCATGTACGCGGGCTCGGCCCTCTGTCAAGCGCCGAAAGCCTTCGGAAAGACCGGGAAAAAGGCCGTGTTTCTCCCGCCCCGGCATCTTTCTGCCCCCCCCCGGATCCGGTCCCCGGTCAAGGCGTGCTTTTTCTGCCGGAAAGGCGGAATCTTCCGGCAGATCCGGAGCTTTTTCCCTGCCGGAGCGCGTTTTTTGCAGGCGAAGAGGGGAGAAATCAGAAAAGAAAGTCCAGCGCGGCCTTTTCCAGGGGGGCGTGTTCTCCGGGACGGAACCAGAGCATGCGCTTGTCGGCCCGGAACCAGGTCCACTGTCTCTTGGCATAGGCGCGGGTATTGCGCGCCCAGAGCGCGATGCACGCATCAAGGTTCAGGCTTCCGGCAAGGTGGGCCGCAGCCTCCGCACAGCCGATGCCGGTCCAGCCGGGGGCCTGCGTATCCGGGCAGAGGGCAAGGGCGCGCCGCGCCTCCTCCATGGCTCCCGCTTCCAGCATGAGGTGTATGCGCCGCACAAGAAAAGGCTCAAGCTCCGTGAGGGGCAGGCCCACGCCGAGGCGCAGCACCTCAAAGGGCGCGGGCGCCGAGGCATGCCTGTGCCACCAGGTGAAGGTTCTGCCCGTGCCTTCCCATACTTCCAGGGCGCGCACGTTGCGCTGACTGTCGTTGGGGTGAATTTTCGCGGCGTATTCCGGATCCACCGCACGCAGGCGCTCGTGCAGGAAGGCGGCCCCGCGGGCGCGGCATTCCTCCGTGAGGCGGCGGGTGATGGCCGGATCCACGGCCGGAATGGCGGCAATGCCGTCCAGAAGGGCGCGCAGGTAAAAGCCCGTGCCGCCCACCAGCATGGGCACGCAGTCGTCGGCCAGGCACTGTTTCAGCGCGGCAAGGGCCATGTCCGCCCACTGGCCTGCGGAAATCTTGCGCGATGTTTCCAGCCAGCCGTAGAGCAGGTGCGGGCATACGCTTCTTTCCTCTTCCGAGGGCTGGGCCGTGATGATGGGAAAATCGCGGTACACCTGCCTGGAATCGGCGTTGATGACGCAGGCTCTGCGCCCCTTTTTTTCCAGGGCGCGCGCAAGGTGCAGGGCGGCGGCCGTTTTGCCGGAACCGGTGGGCCCTGCAAGGCAGAGTATTCTGGGCAGAGCGCTCATGCGCGTTTCTCTTTGTATCTGAAGGTGGAGGGCGGCGGCGTTGCCGTCAGGCCCGGGGCACGCCGGAAGAGCGGCCATCCTTTCTGCCGCAGAGGCCGCCTTTTCCGGCGGGAACGTCATGCAGGGAAGGCTAGAGGCCCCGGCATTCGGGCAGGCATTCCTCGCTGAAGGTGTCGGGGCAGCCGCAGTCCGTGTCTTCGGGCCAGGATTCGGGCAGATGATAGGCCCGGCGCAGGCGGGGAATGACGGTGGGCGGCACAAGGCAGCTCACGTTGCCGCCGAGGGAGGCCACGTTGCGGATGTTGGTGGAGCTTATGTACATCCAGCGCAGGTCGGACATGAGGAATATGGTCTGCACGCTGCGCTGCAGCTTGCGGTTCATGAGCGCCATCTGAAATTCGTAGTCGAAGTCGGAAACGGCGCGCAGGCCGCGGAGTATGGCCTTGGCCTTGTGGCTTGCGGCAAAATCCACCAGCAGGCCGGAAAAGGGCATGACCTTCACGCCCGGGATGCTGGCGAACACCTCGCGCACGATGTCCACCCGCTCTTCCAGGGAAAAGAGCGTGTTCTTGCCGCAGTCTCTGGCCACGGCCACAATGACGGTATCGAAAAGTTCCAGTCCGCGCCGGATGATGCACTCATGCCCGTTGGTGAGCGGGTCGAAGGTGCCGGGGTAGATGGCTATGCGTTCTTCACCCATACCAGTATCCTCGTATTGCCGTAGAGGCGTTCCGCTTCAAGGGTCAGGTTGTACTGGGCATCCGCCTTCAGGGGCAGGCCCTTTTCCACTTCCGCCACAAGGAAGCCCTCGTCCGCAAGCCAGCCCTGCCGTATGATGTTCTTGAGCGCAGGCTTGAAAAGATCCGCGCCGTAGGGCGGGTCGATGAAAATGAGGCGGCACGGTTCGGAAGGCCGGCGGGCCGTCACGCGGAGGGCGTCTTCCTCATGGACGGCGCAGCGTTCTTCAAGGCCGAGGGCGGCGGCGTTTTTGCGCAGGCATTCCGCGGCCCTGTGGTCCTTTTCGATGAAGTCGGCAAAAAGCGCGCCCCGGCTCAGCGCCTCGAAGCCGAGGCTTCCGCTCCCGGCAAACACGTCGAGCACGCGCACTTCGCCCCACACGACGCCGCGCGATTCAAGCATGGAAAAAAGAGACTCGCGCACCTTTCCCATGGCGGGCCGATAGCCCGGCCCGGTAACGGTGTGGAGCGTCCTGCCGCGACAGGCTCCGGCAATGATCCGCATGATGTTTCCTGAAGTGGCGCATCTGCGCCGCCGGAACGAATGTCCGGGATGAGGTGGGCGGCCGCCGGAGCGGACGCGGGCGCACGAAAGAGGTGCGAAGACCCGGGACGGAATACCGCCCCGGGTTCATCATTAAATCATGCGGCCGCAAAAGGCAATGCCGCTCTTCCCTCCGGGGGAAGCGCCTTCTCAGAGCCTTGACAGGAAGTGGAACAGGTCGCGCTCGATTTCCACGAGGCGGTCGCGCAGTTCCGTCTGTTCTTCCCAGGGGATTTCGTCCACATGGGCGAGGCGGGAACGCAGCTGGGCCACACGCTGTTCCATTTCTTCGGTAAGGAAGTTCCAGTCCACCCGGGGCTTGGCGCGCGCGGGACTTGCGGTGTGCACTTCGGCCACGGCCGCGCCTTCGATGGTGGCTTCCTCAAGGTATTCGGGAATGCGGGGCGTGATGCCGAAGCGTTCCTTGATGAGCCCGGCAAGAATCTCCTGGGCCTTGGGTTCGCCGTGAATGAGGGCGATGTTCATGCCCGGGCGGGCCATGCCCCCTATCCATTCCAGCAGCTGACTCTGCCCGGCGTGGGCGGAAAAGCCGTTGATGGTGAAGATCTTCGCGGCCACGGCCACGTCTTCACCGAACAGGCGCAGGCTCTTTGCCCCGTCCACCAGCTTTCTGCCCGGCGTGCCCATGGCCTGATAGCCCACGAACACGATGCTCACGCCTTCCTTCCACAGGTTGTGCCTGAGGTGATGGCGCACGCGGCCCGCGTTGCACATGCCGCTTGCGGAAAGAATGATGGCCGGTTCCTTCATGGTGTTGAGCTTCTGCGAATCCTGCGCGCTCTGGGTGAAGATGATGCCTCCGCCCGGGTGCTCCTTGAAGTCTTCGGGCGTGAATTCCGGCGTGCGCAGGTGATCGGCGTACTTCAGAAACACCTGCGTGGCCTTGGTGGCCAGGGGACTGTCCACATACACGGGCATGTCGTCGGGCAGGCGGCCCTGCTTCTTGAGGATGAGCAGGCTGTAGAGGATTTCCTGCGTGCGCTCCACCGCAAAGGCGGGAATGATGACCTTTTCCCTGCGCGCGTAGCTGTAGTCGATGGCTTCGGCCAGTTCCTCAAGGGTGTCGGCCTCGCCCTTGTGGTCGCGGTCGCCGTAGGTGGATTCCACAAAAAGCCAGTCCGGCGTGCGGGGCATTTCCGCGTCGGGCAGAAGCAGCGCGCCGGGGCGGCCGAGGTCGCCGGAAAACACGAGCCGCGTGCTCTTGCCCTCTTCATCCACCGTAAGGTCGAGTATGGCCGCGCCCAGAATGTGCCCGGCATAGCGGAATATCACCGTGACGCCCGGCGCGGGGTTCACCGCCTTGCCGAAGTCCACGGGCCGGAGCTGCTTTGCCGTGGCCAGGGCGTCTTCGGTGGAGTACAGCGCTTCGGAATCCTCGTCGTCAGGCTCGCCGCGGCGCTTGCTGTGGCGGCTTTTCCACTCGTGTTCCATTTCCTGGATGTGGGCGCTGTCTTCCAGCATGATGGCGGCCAGATCCGCCGTGGGGGCCGTGCAGTAGATGCCTCCCTTGAAGCCTTCCTTCACCATGCGGGGCAGAAGCCCGGAATGGTCGATGTGCGCATGGGTGAGCAGGATGAAATCCAGCTCTTCCGGACGGTAGTCCTCCGTTTCAAAGTTGCGTTCTTCAATGGCGGAGTTGCCCTGGAACATGCCGCAGTCCACGGCGAAGCGGGAGTTTTTCGTTTCAATGACGAAACAGGAGCCGGTGACAGTCTGGGCCGCGCCCAGAAAGGTAATCTTCATACAAACAACTCCATGGATGATGGTCCCGGAAAACCGGAGTATAGGTGTTTTCCCCGCATTGTGCAAGAATTGCTCCCATTATTCCGGGTGGAACGAGAAAAAAAAGGGCGTTTTTTCCCTCAGTCGGGGAAAGGAGGGAAAACATGCTTTGCCCCGTCCATGCAAGTTCGTCTTTTTTTCCCGGGCGCGGAGGGCAGGATACTTCGCTTTGTCCATGCAATTCTGCTCTCCGGCAACGCTTCGGAAGAAAGGTTCCTTTCCTGAACGGGCCGTTATACGAAGCTTCTCCCACGGAGGAAAAAGGATATTCCTTTCTGCCGCAGGCCTCTGCGGCGGGAAATTCTTGCACGCGGCGAAAGTGCGGGCTATGATGCTCCTTTCCCCAGACCATGACAGGAGCAGAACATGAACAACGCTTCCCAGCAATACGTCATTGATACGCTTTCCGCCCAGGAATCCTGGCGGCTCTTCCGCATTCTGGCCGAGATCGTGGACGGCTTTGAGGATCTGAGCGGGCTTCCGCCCTGTGTGTCCATCTTCGGTTCCGCCCGTCCCGAGGCGGGCGCACCCATTTATGAGGAAACCATGCGCGTGGCGAAAACCCTCGGCAAGGCGGGCTACGGCATCATCACCGGCGGCGGGCCGGGCCTCATGGAGGCGGGCAACCGCGGCGCCACCGAGGCGGGCGCGCCTTCCGTGGGGCTGCACATTCACCTGCCCATGGAACAGGAACCCAACGAATACCTTTCCGTGCGCAGCGATTACCGCTACTTCTTCATCCGCAAGCTCATGTTCGTGAAGTATTCCATCGCCTATGTGGTCATGCCCGGCGGCATGGGCACCATCGACGAGCTTTCCGAAGCCTTCGTGCTTGCGCAGACGCACCGCATCAAGCCCTTCCCCATCATCCTCTACGGGCATGAATTCTGGGACGGCCTTCTGGAGTGGATACGCACCCGCATGATCAAGGACGGGTATCTGCGCGAAGAGGAACTCGACCTCGTCACCGTGTGCGACACGCCCGAAGAGGTGCTCTCCACCATAAGACGGCGCGTGGTGCTCTAGGGCATGGAGCTTTTCAACCGCTGCCCCGAAGAGGAGCGCTGGCGGTCTCTGCCCTCCTGGGGGCCGGAGCCGCCCGCGCCTTCCGGGCATTCATGGCGCTCGCTCATGGGGCGGGCTCTGCGCCTTGCGCGGCGCGCGGCGCGCAGGGGGGAAGTGCCCGTGGGCGCGCTGGTGGTGGATGCCTCGGGCCGCATCCTTGCCGAAGCGCACAACGAAACCGAATGCTCCCGCGATCCCACGGCCCATGCCGAGGTGCTGGCCCTCCGGCGGGCGGCCCTTGCCGCGGGCAATCACAGGCTCGGGGGGTGCGTGCTCGTGGTGACGCTGGAGCCGTGCCTCATGTGCACGGGCGCCATACGGGAATCGCGCGTGTCCGGCGTGGTGTTCGGCGCATCCGATGCCCGGGCCGGGGCCGTGATGTCCTGCCTTGAGGGGCTGGATTACGCGCAGACCGGCAGCGCGCCGTGGAGCTACGGCGGCGTGGAGGCGGAAAAGTGCGCGGCCGTGCTCACGGCCTTTTTCCGGGAGAAGAGGCCGCAGTAGGCGGCCTTTTGTCTGCCGGAAGGCGCGGATGGGCAGGTTTTGTGCTGGAAGACGGGGACCGGAACTGTTACCATGGAAAAAGACGGATGTTCTGCGCGCAGCCGTGTGCGAGGGCGCGCATCCGCCGGGAGAAGGGGCGCGGCCCCGTATGCAGAAGGAGAAGAGATGAACAACACGGTTGATGAGCTGACGGTGGATTACGAAGAGGACGGCATCCTTAAAATCAAGGAAATGGGCAAGGTGGTGCTTTCCAAGGGGGCGTGGGCCACGGTGCTTTTCCGCTACAGGGAATGGCAGGAGAACGACACCTACGGGCCCGACCGTTATGTGATACGCCGCTACAAGAAGTCGGGCGGGGAATACCGTCAGCAGTCCAAGTTCACCATTTCCAGCAATGATCAGGCCCGCCGCATCGTGGAGGCCCTGAGCGGCTGGATTGCCGAAGAGGAATCCGGGAAAGACGCCTAGATTCCGGCCTTCGTCCGCAGCGGGGCGCGCGGGCGGGGCAGGCCCGCGGCCCGGAAGGGGCGTGGGCCGGGCAGAGGCGCCCTGCAAGGTTCAGGAGACAGAGCATGGCCGAATTTCGCCGCCAGTTTCTTTCCGTGGCCCGTCAGAAGGTGCTGCATCAGCTCATTTCCGGCTGGCATCGCCGTGGGGCGACATTGCTTCAGGTGGGGCTGAACGCCGGATTCTCCCCGGAATTCTTCTGGGAAGCGGGCTTTGACGTCACCGCCATGGACAGATCCATGGCCTGCATCGACGCCGCGCGGGAACAGACGGGCGCGCGCGTGGAATATGTGTGCGGCGTTTCCGACCTTCTGCCCTTCGACAACGGCGCCTTCGACTACGCGGTGCTTGTGCATCACGGCCTGCGGCCCTGCCCGGAGGGGGAAACCGTGCTGGCCGAGGCTCTGCGTGTGGCCGCGCGGGGCATCATCATCATGGAATGGAACAGTTTTTCCCTGGCGGGCGCGCCGAAGAGCGCGCAGTCGCGCTGGGCCGGGCGCGGACTCGGCGAAGGGGAGGCGGCGCGCGCCGTGAGCGTGCGCGAACTGTACGGCATGGTGCGCCGCGCCTGTCCGGGCCTGAGCGTGAGCCTTGTTTCCGCGCTTCCCCTGTGGGAGGGCACCTGGCCGGACGGCACGCCGGGGCTGAGGGCCGCCCTTCGCCGCGCTGCGGCTCCGCTGAACCTTGCCCCGCTTCCTCTGCCCGTGGGCGCGCTTCTGGGCATGCGCGTGGACTGGGCGCCCGTGCCGCTTACGCCCATAGGCATGCTGAAAAGCGCGGCCGCCTCGCTGTGCGCCCCGCCCAAACGCGCACGGGAAGAGGCCATGGGCCGCGTGTGCCCGTGCAAGGCGGAAGAGACTCTCCGCAGGCAGGAGGGAAGAGGCGCGTAGGGGAAGGCGGGATGCCTTCTGCATGGCGTGCGCCGTACATGGCCGCCGTTGTTCCGGAGCCGGGGGATCCGTTTTCTTCCCGAAGGCGGCCCGTCCTGCGCCTGCAGGCAGGGAATGCCCGCGCCGTGCAGGGAAAGGAGGGCTGCCGGAGCTTCGGCATACGTTTTTGCGCAGGTGGAAGCCTTTGTATCTGCGCCCGTTTCTGCGGTGTTGCCAGACCTGCCGTTCTCCGCTTCAGCACCCGGGAAAAAATTGAAAAAATCCGGCCCCGCTGCTATTCTTGCCCCTTCATGAAAGATTGCCGCCCTGTGTACGACACGGCGGAAAAGGCTACAGGAGAGCATGCATGGCCGATAATAAAAAAGAGCAGGAGCGCGCGGAACTGCACCGCGTCATCTGGAACATTGCCAACGAACTGCGTGGAAGCGTGGACGGATGGGACTTCAAGCAGTACGTTCTGGGGCTGCTCTTTTATCGCTACATTTCGGAAAACCTCACCGGCTACATCAATAAAGGGGAATGGGAGGCCGGAAACACGAATTTCGATTACGTCATGCTTTCCGATGCAAAGGCGGAAAGCATACGGGAAGAAATGGTGAACACCAAGGGCTTTTTCATTCTGCCCGGCGAACTTTTCCAGAACGTGAGCCGTTATGCGGCCATGGACGACAACCTGAACGAAACGCTGGAAAAAGCCTTCCGCCATATTGAAGGTTCCGCCTCAGGCCATGACAGCGAAGACGACTTCAAGGGCCTGTTCGACGACATCGACGTGAACAGCAAAAAGCTCGGCGACACGGTGCCGAAGCGCAACGAAAAGCTCGTGAAGCTTCTGCACAGCATCGGTGATCTGAATCTCGGCAACTATCAGGACAATACCATCGACGCCTTCGGCGACGCCTACGAATACCTCATGGGCATGTACGCCTCCAACGCGGGCAAATCCGGCGGCGAATACTACACGCCGCAGGAGGTTTCGGAACTTCTCACCCGCATCACGCTGGTGGGCAGGACCGAGGTCAACAAAGTGTACGACCCGGCCTGCGGCTCCGGTTCCCTGCTGCTCAAGTTCGCCAAGATTCTCGGCAGGGACAAGGTAAGGCAGGGCTTCTTCGGGCAGGAAATCAACATCACCACCTACAACCTGTGCCGCATCAACATGTTCCTGCACGATATCGAATACGACAAGTTCGACATCGCCCTCGGGGACACGCTCACGGAGCCGCAGCACTGGGACGACGAACCCTTTGAGGCCATCGTTTCCAATCCTCCCTATTCCATCAAGTGGGAAGGGGAAGATAACCCGCTGCTCATCAACGACCCGCGCTTTGCTCCCGCCGGGGTTCTGGCTCCCAAATCCAAGGCCGACCTCGCCTTCATCATGCACTCGCTCTCCTGGCTGGCCACCAGCGGTACCGCGGCCATCGTCTGCTTTCCCGGCGTGATGTACCGCGGCGGCAAGGAAAAAAAGATCCGCCAGTACCTTATCGACAACAACTTTGTGGACTGCGTCATCCAGCTTCCGGCCAATCTCTTTTTCGGCACCACCATCGCCACCTGCATCATGGTGTTGAAAAAATCCAAGAAGGAAAACAGCACCCTGTTCATCGACGCTTCCGCCCAGTGCGTGAAGGTGACCAACGCCAACAAGCTGACCAACGAGAACATTCAGAACATTCTCGACGTCTACACGGCCCGCAAAGACGTGGACCATGTGGCCAGACTGGTTCCCAATGCCGAGATCGCCGCGCAGGATTACAACCTTTCCGTGAGCACCTATGTGGAGCAGGAAGACACGCGGGAAGTCATCGACATCCGCAGGCTCAACGAGGAACTTGCGCAGATTGTGGCGAGAGAGCAGGAACTCCGGCAACAGATCGACGCCATCATCGCCGAGATTGAAGGGGACAACCGGTGAACATCGACGAAACAAGCCTGCAAAACGCCCGGCGTCTCTTTGCCTCCGGCGACATCGACCGCATGGAAGTGGGCACGACCCGCGGTCTTCAGCAGATACACGAGTATCTTTTCGGCGGCCTTTACGACTTTGCCGGAAAGATCCGGGAAGTGAACATCTCCAAGGGGAATTTCCGCTTCGTGAGCAGCCTGTACCTCAAGGCGGCGCTTGAAGCCATAGAAAAGATGCCGGAGAACACCTTTGAGGAAATCATCGCCAGGTATGTGGAAATGAACGTCGCCCATCCCTTCATGGAAGGCAACGGCCGCGCCGCGCGCATCTGGCTCGACATGATGCTGAAAAAACATCTCCGGCAGGTGGTGAACTGGCAGAACGTGGACAAGACGCTTTACCTTCAGGCCATGGAACGCAGCCCCATCAATGACCTTGAGCTTCGCGTTCTCCTTCAGCCCAATCTGACCGACAGGATCGACGACCGGGAAGTCATTTTCAAAGGCATCGAGCAGTCCTATTTTTACGAAGGGTACATTAAGGAATAAATCATGAAAAAAGCTTCCTGCACACAAGGTTCTCTTCTGGATATGCCGACGCCTGAAAAAAAGATTTCCGCCAAGCCTCTGCCTGATATGCAAAAGCGCATGAGCAGACTGGAAAGACTCATGGAAGAGCTCTGCCCGAACGGGGTGGAGTATAAGAAGTTAGAAGAGGTTTGTGAAATCCGTAGTGGATGGGGATTTCCAAACTCTGAACAGGGAGTTACCGATGAAGAAATACCATTTTATAAAGTAAGTGATATGAATAATATTGGTAATGATAAAATTATGAATATTTCTAATAATTATATATCAAAGGATACAGCAAAAAAATTAGGCTGTAATCCAGCTCCTAAAGGAACAATAATATTTCCAAAAATTGGAGCGGCCATTGGAACAAATAAAAAGAGAATTTTATCAATGTATTCATGTTATGATAATAATATTGTAGGTATTATACCATATAAAAATATTATATCTCGATTTCTTTTTTATATTTTTGATTGTATAAATCTTACAATTTTTACAGACTTTTCAGGTGCAATGCCATCCATTAGAAAATCTACATTAGCTAAATATAAAATCCCCGTTCCGCCTCTTCCCGTTCAGGAAGAGATTGTGAGGATATTGGATACGTTTTCAGAGCTTACTTCAGAGCTTACTTCAGAGCTTACCAAAAGGAAGCAGCAGTATCAATATTACAGGGAAAAACTTTTTAATTTTAGCAATAGTATTCCAAAAATACCATTAAAGGACTTGGCTATTAATTGCGATTCTAAACGAAAACCTGTTACCAAAGGAAATAGAGAAGCGGGAAAATACCCGTATTATGGGGCATCTGGCATTGTTGATTATGTAAAAGATTATATTTTTGATGGTGATTATCTCCTTATTTCTGAAGATGGAGCAAATCTTTTAGCAAGAAATACGCCTATTGCTTTTTCTATTACAGGAAAAACATGGGTCAATAACCATGCACATATTTTACAATTTTCGAATATTACACTTCAAAAATATGTTGAAATATATCTCAATTCAATTGATTTAACAAAATATATTTCTACTGCAGCGCAGCCTAAGCTTACTCAAGACAACCTTAATAAAATTCTTATACCTAAACCTTCTGATGAAAAAATTAATCGCATCGTCTCCATTCTCGACCGTTTCGACGCGCTGTGCAACGATCTCTCCAGCGGTCTGCCCGCCGAAATAGAGGCCAGAAAAAAACAATACGAATACTATCGCGACAAGCTCCTTACCTTCAAGGAGGCCAAATGACCGGCTTCAACATGGTAGCCCAATGCCCGGAAAGCACCGTGGTGGCCGCATACACACCTTCCGACGTGTGTTCCGACGCCTACCAGAGCGAAGCGGCGCTGGAAAAAGAATTCATCCGGCAGCTCTGCTTGCAGGGCTGCGAGTATCTTCCCGTGCGTGAGGAAAAAACGCTGGTCGGGAACCTGCGCAACCAGCTCGAACTTCTGAACGACTGCCGTTTTTCCGATGAGGAGTGGGAGCGTTTTTTCCATCAGCAGCTTGCGAACAGGCAGGAAGGGATTGAGGAAAAGACCAGGCGCATACAGGAAGACAGCATCCTGAACCTCACGCGCGACGACGGCAGCACCAAGAACATCACCCTCATCGACAAAAAGAACATCCACAACAACCGCCTTCAGGTCATCAACCAGTATGAGGAGAATGGCGGAAATCACGAAACCCGCTACGATGTCACCATTCTGGTGAACGGCTTTCCCATGGTTCATGTGGAACTCAAGCGGCGCGGCGTGGCCATACGCGAGGCCTTCAACCAGATAAAGCGCTATCAGCGCGACAGCTTCTGGGCGTCCAGCGGCCTGTATGAGTATGTGCAGATATTCGTCATTTCCAACGGAACGCACACCAAATACTATTCCAACACCACGCGGGAAGCGCACATCAAAGAGCTGGGGGAGGGCGGAAGGCGGAAGAGCAGAAAGACCAGCAACAGCTTTGAATTCACCTCCTTCTGGGCCGACGGCAACAACAGGCCCATCACCGACCTGGTGGACTTTACCAGAACCTTTTTCTCAAAGCATACGCTGCTCAACATTCTCACGCGCTTTTGCGTGTTCACCTCGGAAAAGCTTCTTCTCGTCATGCGCCCGTACCAGATCACCGCGACGGAACGCATCCTTTCCCGCATAGAGATTGCCGGCAACTACCATAAGGAGGGCACGCTCGGAGCCGGGGGCTATATCTGGCACACCACGGGCAGCGGAAAAACGCTGACCTCCTTCAAGACCGCACAGCTGGCCAGCAGGATGCCCGGCATCGACAAGGTGCTCTTTGTGGTCGACCGCAAGGATCTGGATTACCAGACCGTGCAGGAATATGAAAAGTTCCAGAAGGGGGCCGCCAACAGCAACACATCCACAAAGGTATTGCAGAAGCAGCTCGAAGATTCCGAATCGCGCATCATCATTACCACCATCCAGAAGCTGGACGTGTTCGTCAGCCGCAATCCCAGGCACGAGGTGTATAAAAAGCACGTCGTCATCATTTTCGACGAGTGCCACCGCTCCCAGTTCGGCGACATGCACCTGAAAATAGTCCATGCCTTCAAAAAATATCATATTTTCGGCTTTACCGGTACGCCCATCTTTGCAGAAAATGCCGGAAGCGGCGGCAATCTCCGCATGAGGACCACGCCGCAGGCCTTCGGCGACAAGCTCCACACCTACACCATTGTGGACGCCATCAACGACGGAAACGTGCTTCCTTTCCGCATCGACTATGTGAACACCGTAAAAATGGCCGATGATGTTCAGGATGAACAGGTGCGGGCCATCAATACCGAAAAGGTGCTCAATTCCCCGGAGCGCGTGCGGGAAATCGTCGGCTATATTCTCGATCACTTCGACCGGAAGACCAAAAGAAACAGCTTTTATACGCTCAAAGGGCAGCGTGTGGCCGGGTTCAACTCCATTCTTGCCGTAAGTTCCATTCCCATGGCCATGAAGTACTATGCGGAGTTCAGACGGCAGCTCGAAGAACGCAAAAAACAGCTCACCGTGGCCACCATTTTCAGCTACGGAGCCAATGAGGAGTCGCCGGAAGATACGCTCGGCGACGAAAGCTTCAACACGGAAGACCTCGACCAGACCTCGCGCGACTTTCTCGAAGACGCCATCAGGGATTACAACGCCGTCTTTCACACCAGTTTCGATACGTCGTCCGACAAGTTCTACAATTATTACAAAGACCTTTCGTTGAGAATGAAAAAGCGCGAGGTCGATCTGCTCATCGTGGTGAACATGTTCCTCACCGGGTTCGACGCCACCACGCTGAACACTCTCTGGGTGGACAAGAACCTGAAGATGCACGGACTCATTCAGGCTTTTTCGCGCACCAACCGCATATTGAATTCCGTCAAAACCTTCGGAAACATTGTCTGCTTCCGCGATCTGCAGAAGGAAACCGACGAGGCTCTTGCGCTGTTCGGCAACAGGGACGCGGGGGGCATCGTCCTGCTCAGAAGCTACGATGCCTATTACTCAGGCTATGAGGAGGACGGAAAGCACAGGCCCGGCTACACCGAACTCATCGACGCTTTGCTTTCACGCTTTCCGCTGGGCGAGGCCATTGTGGGGGAACAGAACCAGAAGGACTTCATTGCGCTTTTTGGTTCCATACTTCGCCTGAGGAACATCCTTTCCAGCTTCGATGAATTTGAAGGGCAGGAAATCATCCCCACGCGGGATTTTCAGGACTATCAGAGCCGCTACATCGACCTGTATCAGGACATGTCGAAGCACGACGACGGGGAAAAGGAAGATGTCAACGCCGATATCGTCTTTGAAATGGAACTGGTCCGGCAGGTGGAAATCAATATCGACTATATTCTTATGCTCATAGAAAAGTATAAGGATTCCCATTGCCGCGATAAGGAAATTCTCACCACCATCGACAAGGCCATCGGTTCAAGCATCGAGCTGCGGAGCAAAAAGACGCTTATCGAGGAGTTCATTGAACGCATCAACGCTTCCTCCTCCGTACAGGAGGACTGGCAGAAGTATGTGCGGGAAAAGAAGGAGTCCGACCTTTCCGACATCATTGCCGGGGAAAGGCTCAAACCGGAATACACGGAAACCTTCATGAACAATGCCTTCCGCGACGGTACGCTGAAAACCACGGGGACCGACATCGACCAGATACTGCCCCCCATGTCCCGCTTCGGCGGGGGAAACAGAGAATCCGTCAAGCAGCGTGTCATCGACAAGTTGCGGGCTTTCTTTGAAAAATACCTCGGCCTTGTCTAGGCTCAGGACTCATTAGTTGCCAAAAGGGTAAGAAGTTCTTATTGTCGGCATAGGGAGGATGCC
>NZ_CALUWY010000056.1 GCF_944324615.1 uncultured Mailhella sp. | reverse complement strand
CTCTTAAGAGGGCAGCCGGGTAACAGACCCTTATAGGGTCAAATCAAACCGCCCCTTGAAGGGGCGGTCCTGACTTTATCCCCGCTCCGGCGCCTCGGCTCGGAGCGCCGTGAATAGGAACGGGGAAAATTGTTGCATGCGCGTCAGAAATGTTCCGAGAAGTGTGTAGGGTGGAGACCATATCGCTTTGGAGGTTCGTCATGGTCTTCTCGCCGAAACTCGTCATGTCGCTGCTGGTGTTCTGCTATGCCCTGTGGGGCGGGGGCATGATCGCCATGAAGTATGCGTTCGAGTCCTTTGCCGTGCTGCATGTGGTCTTTGCCCGCGTGGCCTTCGCGGCGCTGTTCTATCTCGCGCTTTTGCCGAAGTGGCGGCACCTGCCCTATGAGAAGGGCGACTGGAAGTTCCTGCTGCTTCTCGTCATGTTCGAGCCGTGCCTTTTCTTTCTGTGCGAAACTTTTTCCATGAAGTTCACCACGGCTTCCCAGGGCGGCGTCATTGCCGCCTGCTTTCCGCTCTGCACGGCCGTTGCCGCATGGATATTTCTGAAGGAGAAGCTCACGCGCCGCACCATCATCGCCATCATTCTCGCGGTGCTCGGCGTGGCGGGTTCCTCGTATTTTGCGGAAGGGGACGCCAAGGCCTCCAATCCGCTGCTGGGCAATCTGCTCATGTTCGGCGCGGTGCTTTCCTCCACCGGGTATGCCGTGTGCGTGCGCTTCATTTCCCGCCGCTATTCCTTCCTGAGCATTTCCGCTGTTCAGGCCATAGGGGGAACCGTGGCCTTTCTTCCGGCGTTGTTTTCCGCTCCTCTGCCGCAGAGCGTCACGCTTCCCGCCTTGGGCGGACTTCTCTATATGGGCGTGGGCGTGGGCATTCTGGCCTATCTTCTGCTCAACCTCTCTCTGAAATATCTGGAAGCGGGCATCGTTTCGCTGTTCGGCAACCTTATCCCCGTGTTTACGCTGGTGTTCGCCTATGTCCTTCTGGGAGAAAGGCTCAACCTGCCGCAGGTGGCCTGCGTGGGGCTGGCGCTTTTCGGCGTCGTGGTTTCCTCGATGGAAAAAAAGGCCTGAGTGCGGGCGGTATCCCTCAAAAAAAAGCGCGGGAAGATTTTTCCGCGTTTTTTTGTATGGTTAAAGCCATTTGCATTCCTTCCGCACGCGGCGTATGGTTAAGCTCATGAAAACAGCGCCTCCCGCGCTGGATAGACGGGCTTTGCCCGGAAGGAAATGTATGAGCACACCTTTGTCCGAGCAGAAGAGTGCATGTTCTCTGCCGCGAGTGTCTGAAAAAGGCTGCATTACGTTCATAGGCATGGCCGGTGCAGGAAAAACCACGGTGGGCCGCCTGGTGGCCCGGGCTCTCGGCTGGGCCTTTGTGGACAGCGACCATATCATCGAGGCCGCCTTTGCCGCACCGCTTCAGCGCGTGGCCGACGCCATGAGCAAGGAAGCCTTCATCGACATGGAGGCGGAGATCGTGAGTTCCCTGCGCCTCTGCCGCACCGTCATCGCCACGGGCGGCAGCGTGGTCTACCGGCAGAGCACCATGGAACATCTTGCCGGCCTCGGCCCCGTGGTCTATCTCGACGTGCCCATGAAGGTCATTCTTGAGCGCATCGCCCGCAATCCCGACAGGGGCCTGGCCATAGCCCCCGGGCAGACGGTGGAGGAGCTTTTTCTTGAAAGAGAGGCCCTTTACCGCCGCTATGCCACGGTGAGCGTGGCTTCCTGCGGGCTTTCCCCTTCGGAGAGCGCACGCCTTGCGCTGGAAAAGCTTGCGCTTGTATGATCCTGCCGGCCCGCGGGTGCGGAAGGCGGAACGTTCATCCGGTATGCCGGAACGGAAGAGATGTATCGGCCGCATCATGAGCGGAGAGCTTTTCCGGAACGTGCGGGGAAAGACATGCTTTGAGGCATGCGCTGCGGCGGGCGTCGTTGTACGGCGTGCGGCGCAGAAGCGCTTTCCCGGATGCAGCCTTCATTCCCGGACGGGAGTTCCGTCTCACGGAGCGGGGCTTAAATCATTCTTGACGCCCTCATGCACTCAAGGGTAATCTTTGCCGATGTCCGCGCCTTTGCCGGCGCGTCCATAATGCTACTTTTTCCTTACTAAGGAGTTTTATTATGCTTCGTCGCACTGTTATTGCGCTGGCTGTGGCCTTTTTCTGTTCCGCCGTCGTTCTGCCGTCCCAGGCTCAGGCCGCTGGCAAGATCGGTGTTGCCAACCCCCTGCGCCTGTCCGCCCAGAGCGATCCCGGCAAGGAAGCGGAAAAACAGCTGACCAGCATGTTCGGCAAGGAGCGTGAACAGCTGGAAAAGCAGAACGCCGACCTCAGCAAGCAGGCTGAAGATCTGCGCAAGCAGGCCGCCGCGCTTTCGGAAAAGGCCCGTAACGAACGCGCCCAGAAGATTCAGAAGCAGGCCCAGGAACTGGAAACCAAGGGTACTGCCTACACCCAGCGTCTTTCCCGCGTGCAGCAGGCCATCAACTCCCAGATGAACGACGTTCTGCGCACGGCCTGCGAAAACTATGCCAAGAAGAACGGCTACGACATGATCATCGACGCTTCCGTCGTCATGTTCTACGTTCAGGCCAATGATGTGACGAGCGGCCTGATCGATGAAGTCAACAAGGTCTGGAAGTCCAAAGGCGGTAAGTTCAATCTCAGCTCCGCGAAATAACAAAGGAGCCCTGAATGCCCAATCCTTCGTTCAAGCTTTCCGAGATTGCGGAAAAGCTCGGGGTGCGTCTGGCATTGAAGAATCCCGAGGATGATATCGTCATCACCGGGATCAACACGCTGGAAGAGGCCGGTCCCACGGAACTGAGCTTTCTGGCCAACCCCAAGTACGTTTCACAACTGTCCACCACCAGAGCGGGGGCCGTCATCGTGCGGCCTGAACATGAGAACGACGTCGAGCGCGCACTTGTGACGGATAATCCCTATCCCATGTTCGCGCAGGCTCTGACGCTGTTCGTCAAGCCCCAGGGCAGCTTCACAGGGATAAGCCACATGGCCTGCATCCATCCCGAGGCCGTGCTTGGCGAGGATTGTACCGTTTATCCGTTCTGCTACATCGGCCCGCGCACCGTGCTGGGCAAAGGCTGCGTCGTTTTTCCCGGCTGCTATATCGGAGAGGATTGTGAGCTGGGAGAAGGCTGCATCCTGTACCCCAGGGCCGTGCTCATGGCCGGCACGAAACTCGGCAAGGCCTGCGTGCTGCAGCCGGGCGTGGTGCTGGGCGGTGAGGGCTTCGGCTTTGTGCGGACGGCGGAAGGCATCAGAAAGGTGCCGCAGATCGGCCATGTGGAACTGGGCGATCATGTGGAGGTCGGCGCCAACGCCACCATCGACCGCGCGGCGCTGAGCGCCACGCTCGTGGGCGACGGCACCTGCATCGACAACCTTGTCATGGTGGGCCACAACGTGCACATCGGCAAGGACTGCCTCATTGTTTCCCAGGTGGGCATTTCCGGCTCCACGCATGTGGGCGACAACGTGACCATGGCCGGGCAGGCCGGTATTTCCGGGCATCTGCACATCGGCAACAACTCCACCATCGGACCGCAGGCCGGCGTTGCCAAGGATATTGCCGAAGGGCAGGTGGTCGGCGGTTCTCCCACCATGGACTATAATACCTATCTGCGTAACGCCACGCTCATGCCCAAACTGCCCGAGCTTTTCAAGCGGGTGGCGCGGCTTGAGAAGGAAATGGGCCACAAGCCCATGTCCAGCGACAAGACGGATCGTTCCCTTGTTGCCATGTGGAACCGCTGGATGTCCATGATGCATCATCGTTGATACGGCTCCGGCGGCCTCGCGCCGCCGGCTGCCGCCCGCCCCGCCGTTCGTATCTCACGGCGGGAAAAGGCGGCGCGGCAGAGCCTCACTATAAACCGTTAAAAGGCACTACACCATGAGCGAGACCATTTCCCTCGGCATCAAGGAAATCCTGAGCATTCTGCCCCATCGCTATCCTTTCCTTCTTGTGGATCGCGTGGATGAGCTGGTGCCCGGCGACCATATCCGCGCCTATAAGAACCTTACGTTCAACGAACCCTTCTTCCAGGGGCATTTCCCCGAAGTGCCCGTCATGCCCGGCGTTCTGATCATCGAGGCCATGGCTCAGACCGGGGTCATCCTCGTGGCGCACAGTTTTCCTGAATTCAAGGAACACCCCGACCAGATCTACCTGTTCACCGGCATAGAAAAGGCGCGCTTCCGCTCGCCCGTCCGCCCCGGCGACAAGCTGGTCATGGAGTGCACCAATCTGACGCACAGAATGCAGCTCTGGAAGATGGATACCAAGGCCTATGTGGACGGCAACATCGTTGCCGAGGCGCGGCTCACCGCATCTGTTCTTCCCAGGGAGTCTTTCTGATATGGCAGCACCTCAGATCCATCCGAGTGCGTTTGTGGCACCTACGGCGCAACTGGGCGACGATGTGGTCGTCGGCCCCTGCGCCGTCATTGAAGATGATGTGGTCATCGGCGCGCGCACGCGCATCGATGCCTTTGCCTCCGTCAAGCGGTACACCACCATGGGGGAGGACAATCATATCTATTCCTATGCCGCCGTGGGCGGAGAACCTCAGGATCTGAAATTCCATGGCGAAGTGAGTTCCCTCGTCATCGGCAACAGGAACAATATCCGGGAATTCACCACGCTGCACCGCGGCACGGAATCCGGCGGCGGCGTCACCCGCATAGGCGACAACAACCTGCTCATGGCCTATGTGCATGTGGCGCATGACTGCACGGTGATGAACAACATCGTCATGTCCAACAACGCCACCCTGGCCGGGCACTGCTTTGTGGACGACAACGCCATCATCGGCGGGCTTTCCGCCGTGCATCAGTTCGTGCGCGTGGGCAAGCATTCCTTTGTGGGCGGCATGTCCGGCCTGGCGCAGGATCTGCCGCCGTGGATGCTGGCCGTGGGCAACCGTGCCACGGTACAGTCGCCCAACATCGTCGGGCTGCGCCGTGCCAAGGCTTCCATGGAGCTGCTTTCCGGCTTCAAGCAGGCCTACCGCATGACGTGGTATTCCGGCATTCCCCGCCCCGACGCGCTCATGCAGCTTGAGGCGGAGTACGGGCATCTTCCCGAAATCGTGGAATTCATCAATTTCGTGCGGGAAAGCAAGCGCGGCATTCTGCCCGGCGACGAGCGCAAGAAGATCATGGATCTTGCCTGATCGCTGCGCCGTTCTGCGCCGTGCGGAACACGCCTTATGGTTTCATGAAAAGGGTCGTTTGTCGTCAGACGGCCCTTTTTTCTTTGCCCTCTGAAGCCCGGCATGTTTTTCAGCAGCTCCTTAAGGGAGGCTTCCCGCTCTGCGGGGAAAAACGGTTGTAGCGCACCTGCTTTGGGAGCAGGGAGTCGAGGTTTCCCGCTCTGCGGGGAAAAACGGCCTTCCGCCGGGGGAAGAGGCTTTTCAGGGGGCCGTGATGCTGCCGGAACCGTTCCGGCATGATGTGTTCCGCCGGACGGCACAGTCGGCGGAAAAGGAGAACGCCATGAAGAATTTCGTCTATAATACTCCCACCAGGGTGGTGTTCGGCAGGGGTGTGGAAGATCAGTGCGGCCGTCTCGTGCGCGAATGTGGCGGAAGCCGTGTGCTCCTGCATTACGGCAGCGGCAGTGTGGAACGCTCCGGCCTTCTGGGAAGAATCCGGGCCGCGCTGGAAAAGGAAGGCCTCACCTGGGTGGAACTCGGGGGCGTGGTGCCCAATCCCCGCCTTTCCCTTGTGCGCGAGGGCGTGGCCCTCGGGCGGAAGGAAGGGGTGGACTTTGTGCTTGCCGTGGACGGAGGCAGTGTCATCGACTCGGCCAAGGCCATAGGCTACGGCCTGGCTTATGACGGCGACGTGTGGGATTTTTATGAGAGAAAGTGCAAGGCGAAGGCCTGCGCGCCCGTGGGCGTGGTGCTCACCATTGCGGCGGCAGGCAGTGAGATGAGCTCTTCGTGTGTGATCACCAACGAGGAAGGCTGGATCAAGCGGGGCTATACCAGCGAGTATGCCCGCCCGCGCTTTGCCGTGATGAATCCCGAGCTGACCATGACCCTGCCCGCGTATCAGACGGCCTGCGGCTGCGTGGACATTCTCATCCATACCATGGAGCGCTATTTTCACCGTGAGGGCGGCATGGAAATCACCGACGGCATCGCCGAGGCGCTGCTCCGCACGGTGATGAAGAACGCCCTCATTCTCAGGGACGACCCCTCCTGCTATGAGGCGAGGGCTGAAATCATGTGGGCGGGCAGCCTGTCGCACAACGGACTCACCGGCTGCGGCACCGACGGCGGGGACTGGGCCTCGCACAAGCTGGAACATGAGCTGAGCGGCCTGTTCGACGTGGCGCACGGCGCGGGCCTTGCCGCCATCTGGGGCAGCTGGGCGCGCTATGTGTACAGGGAGGACGCCGCGCGCTTCGCGCGCTTTGCGCAGAAGGTCATGGGCGTTTCCGGTGCGGGCACCCATGAGGAAATGGCGGAAAAGGGCATTGAGGCCATGGAGAACTTCTTCCGCGCCATACACATGCCCACCTCGCTCCGGGAACTCGGCATCAGCCCCACGGATGAGGAAATACGCGAGATGGCGGCAAAGTGCATCCGTACCGTAGGCGGCCCCGCAGGCGTGGTGCGTCCTCTGCAGGAAGAGGACATCGTGAATATTTACCGGATGGCGGGATAGCAGCGCGATGTGTTGCGGCGGCACCGGGGAAGAGAAGGTCCTTTGCCGGGGCGGATTCCCCGGCTGCGGCCTGAACCGGAAATGGTACCGCCGCAGGAATGGCCACGACGACAGGGGAGGCGTGGATGGAAGAATCTCGGTATTCGGGCGTGCCGCATCATATACTCATGAAAGGTTCGGCCGTGGGACGGCTCAATGCGCCGTGGAGAAAGGTGCTTCACCTTGCGCGGAGAAAAATCATCCGCAAGGGGCAGAGCGTCGATATCCGTACGAGCCTTTCCGGTCCGGACGGGAGGTCATGCTTTTATTATGTCGTTTCCGGCAAGATACGGCTTTCCTATGTCAGCCGGAACGGTGAGGAACGCACTATTCTGTACGCCGGACCTGATACGCTCATGAACGTGCCTTCCGTTCTTGTGGGCGATGAGGACAACACGCTGGTGACCTGTACGGAGGATGCCGAAGTGGCCCTGTTCGACGCGGCGCTGCTTTCGGATGAAGCCTTTGCCGCGCAATATCCCGACCTGATGATCAATCTGGTGCATTCGCTGTGCGTGCACATGGTCATTCATTCGCAGAGACTGGCGGAATCCTCCCTTTCCAATTCCGTGGCGCAGGTGTGCAGGGTTGTTCTTGAACTTTCCGATCGTCACGGAGGGAAGGAAAAATTCTCCCCGGAAATGACACAGCAGGAACTGGCGCTGCTTCTGGGGATGCACAGAACGACGCTGACGCGCATACTGTGCCGCCTCAGAGAGAGCGGGGTGCTGGGCAGGTTTACCCGGCATGAGCTGGAAATCCTTGATCGCGCGCGTCTTGCCGAGCTTGCGAAATCATTCTGAATGCCAGAACCTTTTCATGAAGGGCCGCTCCTTACGGGGCGGCCCTTCTGCTGTCTGCGGAAGGCCCCGTGCGGCACGGTGCTTTCGGGGAAAACAGGTCTTCCGTCCGTTCTGTTCCGGAAATGGGAAAAAAAGAACAAAAAATGACGCAAACGCACTACTGCCCGTCCTCCTGAAGCTTCATAACCGTATCATACGGAAAGCCGGAAAGGAGGTCTTTCATGCACGATTCTGAAGAGAAGGCGGTCATCACCCATGAGACCGACGTTCTTGTCCTCGGGGCAGGCGCATCCGGTTGCGGTGCGGCGCTTGCTGCTGCGGGCAGGGGCGTGCGCGTGCTTCTGGCGGACAAGGGCAAGCTGGAAAGCTGCGGTTCGCTGGGGGGCGGCAATGATCATTTCATGGCTGTTCTGAACAGCGGCGCACCGGGCGATGATGCGGCAACCGCCATAGACTTCTACTGCACGCCCATGACGGGCTACACTCCCGCTCAGGTACGCCAGTGGCTGGATACCATGCCCCGCATGATATCCGTGCTCAAGTCGCTGGGTATCGAGTTTCTGCATAATCCTGACGGAAGCTTCTACCGGACCACCGGTTTCGGCCAGCCCGGCAGCTGGTGGACCCATATCAACAACGGCAAATACATCAAGCGCAGACTGGGCGGCCTCATCCGCAGCCGTGGCGTGGATATTCTGGAGTATTTCCAGTGCACCAGGCTGCTCGTCGAAGACGGACGTGTTGTCGGAGCGGCGGGATTTCATGTGCTGGACGGATCTTTTCATGTGATCCGTGCCCGTGCCGTGGTCCTCGCGCTGGGACGTCTTGCAGGGCGTGTCTCGGTGAACTCCTCGCTCAATCCCTTCAATTCCGCCTTTTCTCCCTTCATCACCGGCAGTCAGATAGCCCTGGGATACGAGGCCGGGGCGGAAATCATCACACTGGATACCGAACAGGAAGCCACGCTGATCCCCAAGGGCTGGGGCTGTCCGGGCATGAACGGCATCACCTCCAGCGGCGCAAGGGGCATCAACGCTCTGGGGGAACGGTACATGGCCAAATATCACCCCATGATGGAAGTGGGGCCGCGCTGCCTGCTGGTAAGGGGCACGTCGCAGGAACAGTCCGAGGGCAACGGCCCGCCCTTCGTGCTCGACCTCACGCATATCGACAAGGATATCCTGCACCATCTGCAATACGACAGCATGCCCGGTGACAAGGAAACCTGGAACGACTACTGCGCGCAGGCGGGCATTGATTTCAGTGCGAAGCCCATGGAAGTGGAGCTTTCCGAACTCTATATCAACGGCATCATGTATCTGCAGGACAACTTTGAGTCCCGTTCCGTCAGGGGACTTTTCGGCGGAAGCATGTTCCACGACTTTTCCGGGTCCATCTGCAGCGGCTATATTGCCGGGGCGCATGCCGTGGAGGCCTGTGCCCGGTACGAACTTGCCGCGGTGGACGATGAGCAGATTCAGCAGGAAAAAGAAAGAGTGTTCCGCCCGCTGCATACCGAAGAGGGCATCCGTCAGGAAAAGTTCGAGGCCGCCGTGCGTCAGGTCATGAATTATTACATGGGCTATGTGCGCAGCGGCAAAGGCATGAGCGTTGCCCTGGAGAAACTGGCCTTCATCGAGTCCAGAAAGGACGAGGTCATGGCGGAGAACCTGCACGAGCTCATGCGCGCTCACGAATCCTTCCATCTGCTGCGTACCTGCATGCTCACGACCATGGCTTCTCTGGAGCGCAGGGAGACCAGATTCGTCTATCGTCGTTCGGATTACCCCGACATCGACCATTCCTACGACGACAGGCTGCTTGTTGTTTTCCGCAAGGATGGCGAGCCCTGCTGTGAATGGCGCAAACCCCTTCTTCCGCGCGGGTAAGGCTTCGGAACACCATGTCCCGAAGCGTCACGTCTGCCGACCGTGCACGCGCCCTTCTGCCGTATCGGCGGCTTGAGGCATGCCGCAAGCCGGGGCTGACGCACCGGGACGGACGGATTTTTCCTCTCATTTTTCAAGGAGCTGGAGATGCCTCCTTTTTTCAGCAAAGAAACCAAGAAGGTTTATGTCCGCAATGACGGACACCGCGGACAGGGCCGGACTTCTCCCTGTGAGAACGTCTGTCCCCTGGGCAATCCGATTCAGAAAATGGAGAAGGCCATTGCCGACGGCGATGCTTCCCGGGCACTGTATGTTCTGCGTGCCGTCAATCCTTTTCCGGGGGTGACGGGCCGGGTATGTCCTCACCCCTGCGAGGAGGCGTGCAACCGGAAGTGCTACGACGAGGCGCTTTCCATACGGGCCCTGGAACGCTACGCCGCAGATGCCGGTTTTTCCGGCCTGCGCCGGCTGCGTCCGCTGCCGGCCACCGGAAGGAAGATAGCCGTGGTGGGGTCCGGACCTGCCGGCCTGGCGTGCGCGTATGTTTCCGCCCTGCTCGGGCATGAGGTCACGGTTTTTGAGGCCTCCCCTGTTGCGGGAGGCGTGCCCCGTCAGTCCATTCCCGATTTCCGGCTGCCCAAGGACGTGGTGGACCGGGAAGTGGGCGTGATTCTCGATCTCGGCGTCAGGATTCTGACCAATACCGAAGTCGGGCGCGACATCGGCCTCGACGAGCTTCGGAAAAGGTATGACGCCTGTCTTCTGGCCGTGGGCAACGGGAAGGAACGCATGCTGTCCATTCCCGGCATCGAACATGCCCTGCCTGCGGTATCGTTTCTGAAAAACGCCAATCTTCATCGGGAAAGTCTTGAGGGAAAGAAGGTCGTCATTCTGGGCGGGGGCGGCGTGGCCTTCGACAGCGCCTTCACCGCCCGCAGGCTCGGCGCTGCGCAGACCTGCCTGATCTGCCTGGAAGACCGGGAGCACATGCGTGTTCCTGCAGCCGAAGTCGCCCAGGCGGATGACGAGAATGTGATGCTTCACACCGGCTATCTCGCGGCTTCCGTGGATATAGAAGACGGCCTTGTCCGTGCCGTGACGGCGGATGCCGTTTCCTCCTTCCGTTTTGACGAGGCAGGCAGCCTGCATGCCGAATTCCTTCCCGGCGGAAAGCTGAGGGTGGAAGCCGATGTGGTGATCTGCGCCAGCGGCCTCATGGCGGATCTTTCCCTGCTGGAAAAAGGCGAAGGTGCGGAGGTGGAAAGAACACCCCGCGGCGGAGTGAAGACGGTTTTCAGCGCCTCTTCGATTCCCGGACTTTTTGCGGCGGGGGAATGTTCCAGCGGTCCCTCGCTGGTGTCTGCAGCCGTTGCCGACGGCCGGAATGCCGCCTTTGAGATTCATGCCTGGCTGACAGGCAGGGAGGCGGGACGCGCCGTCGACGCATGGGTGGATGAGGAAGACCACCTCTGCCTGAACTATCTTGAGCGCAAGGGAGTGCAGCACGAGGTCGCCTTTGAGGAAATCGTCAACATCACGCAGCATGAAAAATCTGCGCGCAGAAGCACATGTCTGCATTCCTCCAGGGATACATGGCTGGCCTTCGAGGAGCTGGACAAGGGCTTTGCCGAAAAGGACGCTCAGGACGAAGCAAAGCGCTGCATGCACTGCGGCCACTGTCAGGAGTGCGGGGAGTGTGTGGCAAGCTGTCCGGGGCTGATTCTCAAGGCCGGAGACGGTTCTCCGCACGTTGCCTATCCCGACGAGTGCTGGCATTGCGGCTGTTGCCGGCTGGCCTGCCCCGGAGCCTGCATTTCCTTCAAATTCCCCCTGCATACCTTTTTGTAATGTCATTCCCGCCCGGACGGGGCGGGAGAATGCGCGAGGAGAAATTCCATGAAGAAGCTGTCCCTTGTTCTGCTGAGTATGGCGCTCTGTCTGTCCGGTGCGGTTCTGCCCCGCGTTTCGTGCGCGGCCGAAGCGGAATATGTCCTGAGTCTCAACCTGCCCATCCCTCCCATTCATAACCGCTGGAATCATGCGCTCAAGCCCTGGGTGGAGGAGCTGGAAAAGCGCAGCGGCGGCCGCATCAAGGTGGAACCGTACTTTGCCGAGGCTCTCAGCAAGGAAGCCGACGCCTTTGAATCCGTGAAAACCGGCGTGGCCGATATGGCGGAATTCAGCTTCGACGTGGCGGTGGGCCAGTTCCCCTTCCATGAGCGTGTCTTCACCACGGTGAGTCCCGGTGTCTCCATGGAAGACCCCACATCCTTCGTCCTGGCCTTGCAGGAATCCTTCCCCGAAGTGAAGAAGGAATTTGACGGCGTGAAGGTGCTGTTCACCCACGCCCAGACCGTGGGCATGCTGATCGGCAGCAAGGAACCCATTGCAACGCTGGAAGACTTCAAGGGCAGGAAGATCAACGTGCTCGGCGATTATCAGGTTGCCCAGAAGGTGAGCGCACTCGGCGCCTCCGTGGTCAGCGTGCCTCTTGCCGATGTGTTCACCGGCATTCAGCAGGGGGTCATTGATGCGGCAACGGTGGATTACGACCTGCTCGTGTCCCGCAGACTCGGCGATGTGATAAAGCATGTCACCGCCGTGCAGACCACCTGCTTCGTGTTCTGCGTGATGATGAATCAGGATGTCTACGACAACATGCCCGAGGATCTGCGTGCGGTGATAGATGAAGTGTCCGGTGAATACGGGCGGCAGGTTTTCTCCTCCTTCTGGAATACGCTGCCCTATGAGAGCCTTCATACCTGGCTGGACACCATGGGCGGGAAGCTCCATGTGCTGACCGACGAGGAGTACGCACAGATCGACGCCCGTGTCGCCGGTGTGAAGACCGAATGGGTGGACATACTCAACAAGGCCGGATACCCCGGCGAAGCCATGGCCGAACGCGTCCACGAGCTTCAGGCGAAGTATGCCAGGCCGTGGAAGGACAGCCTTTCCATGAAGATCTTCAAAGAGGGGCAGAATCAGTAATTCCCCGATGTTCAAGAGACGGATCGTCCCTCCGCACCGTCCTTTCAGGGACGGATGCGGAGGCGTCCGGTAAAATTTTTGCCGTGCCGTGAGGCTTTGCTCGGCCTCAGGCCAAAGGAAAGAGATATGGAGAATTCCTGCATCGCCGGTTCCGTTCAGGAGGCCGGATTCCCCCGTATGCTGGACAGGGCCGCGACCATGCTGCGATCGGCGGAAAAGCCGGCATCCTTCCTCTGTGCGGCGGGTATGGGCGTATTCATGCTCATGGTCATGCTCACGTTCGCCGATGTGTTTCTGCGCTATATATTCGGCAGATCCATTCCGGGGACGACGGAGATGACGGAACTTCTCATGGTGATCGTCGTTTTTTCCTCCATCGCCGTCACACAGTGGCAGAAAAGTCACGTCACCATGGATATTCTCACGTCAAGAATGAAGGAGCCGTCCCGTGCGCTGCTTGAAGTGGTGACGGGCTTCTGGTCCGTGGTCATTGTGCTGTTCTGCGCCTGGACGACGTTCCGTTACGGCATGAAGACATCCTCGGTGACGCTGGTGCTCCGTATTCCCCTGGAGCCGTTCATTTATTTCGCCGGGTTCGGCTTCTGTATGCTGACCGTTGCGCTGCTGACCCAGCTTCTTGAGAATATGGCTGCGGCGGTGCGCCTGAACGGTATCGCAAAAACGCTGCTTGCCCTGGTGGCGGGCATTGTTTGCGTCGCCGCCATGTGTTTCGTCGCCACGCACAGAGTTCCGGGCATGTCCTCCATCAAGGTGGGCGTGGCCGGCCTGACGCTGCTTTTCCTTCTCTTTTTCCTCGGCGTACCGGTGGCCTTCGCGCTCGTTGCCACAGGACTGATTTTCATAGCGCAGCTCAAGGGTATTCCGGCATCCTTCGGCACCACGGGCAAGGCTCTCTACGCCACGGCGGGAAGCTATTCCTGGGCTCCGCTGATGTTCTTCATGCTTATGGGCTATCTGTGCTTTTATGCCCGCTTCGGGGAGGATATCTATAACTGCGCGCGCAAATGGATGGGGCACATGCGCGGCGGGCTTGCCATAGGCAGCGTTGTCGCCTGCTCGCTGTTCGGCGCCGTGGTGGGCGACGTGCTTTCCGGCAGTATCGCCATGGCGGCCATAGCTCTGCCCGAAATGCGCAAGAACGGGTACGATGATGCGCTCGCCGTGGGCACGCTGGCCTGCTCCGGCACCATAGGCTGCCTCATTCCGCCCAGTACCACCTTCATCATCTACGGTGTGCTGGCACAGCAGTCCATCGGTGACCTGTTCATTGCGGGCATCATTCCGGGCGTTGTGTGCATGTTCTGCTTTATGCTCGCCGTATGGCTGATGGTACTCAGAAAGCCGTCGCTCGCGCCGCGTCTGCCCCGAGCATCCATGGCGGAGCGCGTCGTTTCACTCCGGTCCGGCCTGCCTATCATGCTCATCTTTCTTCTGGTCATCGGCGGTATCTACGGCGGCGTGTTCACCGCCACCGAAGGCGGCGGCATAGGCGCCTGCGGCACGCTCATTCTTGCGCTGCTCATGCGTCGCCTCGGTCTGAAGGACTTCATACGCACCCTTCAGGACTCCGCCAAATACATTTCCATGTGCTTCACGGTGCTGTGCGGCGCCATAGTGCTCAGCTACTTCATGGCCATGACCCGGATTCCCATGGTGCTCGCCAGCACCATTGCAGGCATGGATCTGCCGGCCATGCTGGTCATGACGGCCATCGTGCTGGTGTTCCTCATTCTGGGCTGTTTTCTTCCCTCCATGCCGCTGCTGCTCATCTGTGTGCCCATTTTTGTGCCCATAGCCAAGGTGTTCGGGTGGGATCTGATCTGGTTCGGCGTCATCATCGTCATTCTCGACAACATGGCTTCCATCACGCCGCCCTTCGGCATCAACCTTTTCGTGATGAAGGAAGTGGCCTCCGTTTCACTGGGAACCATGTACCGGGCGGCCATTCCCTTTGTTCTGGCCCTGCTCGTCTGCCTTTTCATCATCATCGTCTTTCCGCCGCTCTCCACCATGCTTCCCGCGCTGATGAAGGGATAGGCGGGGAAGCTCTTTTTCACGCCGCAGCGCGGCGCAGAAGGCCTGAAAAAGCCCCCTCGGAACCTGGTTCCGAGGGGGCTTTCGTTGGCGTTACCGGTGCGCGAGTTCCCGCTCCATGTCGCGGGATTCGGCGCGGCGTTTCAGTTCTTCTCTCTGGTCGTGCAGCTTGCGGCCCCGGGCCAGTGCGATTTCCAGTTTGACCTTGCCGTGCTTGAAATAGATTTTCGTGGGAACCACGGTAAGGCCCTTCTGCTCGATGCGGGTGGCAAGAAGGTGTATTTCGCGGTGATGGAGCAGCAGCTTCTTGTCGCGGTCGGGCTCCTGGAGCACATAGCCGCCGCGGTCATAGGGGGCTATGCGCATGCCCACCACAAAGGCCTCGCCGTCGCGGCATTCCACGAAGCTGTCCCCGAAACTGATCTGCCCGGCACGGAGGCTTTTCACTTCCGGCCCGGTGAGCACGATGCCCGCCTCAAAAAACTCCAGGAATTCGTAATACTGGCGGGCTTTGCGGTTGTCTATGCGCGGCGTGTCGGCCATGACTGACTCCAGAAATCAGAGGAGCCTCTCAGGCTCCGGTGGAAAGAAAAATACGGACGATGGTGATGCCATCGGGGTAGCATACAAGACCTTTTCCCGCAAGAAGCCCTGCCTGTCGCGCCTGGGGAGGGTGCGGGCCTCAGTGTTTCATGTCGGAAATGAGGGCGTAGATTTCGCCGGTGGTCCAGCCGCGGGCTCTGGACTGCACGCGCCGTGCCACGGCGCGGGGCGCGCCGCCTGCGGGTCGTTCTTCCTCGATGAGGGCAAGAATCTCTTCCCGGCTGCTTTTCGCGTGACTTTCGGGCGGGCCGAGGACCACGGTCACTTCGCCGAGTATGTTGGAAAGATCGGGCAGTTCGTCGAGGCGGAAGCGCAGGTATTGCTCATGGGTCTTGGTCAGTTCCCGGGCAATGCACCCTTCCCGCGGACCGAGCAGGGCGAGAGCGTTTTTCAGCGTTTCCTCAAGCCTGTCCTTGCGTTCAAAGAACACGAGCGTGACCGGCAGAGAGGCATAGGGCGCGAGGGTGACTTCCTGATCGGAGCGCTTGCGCGGCAGAAAGCCGAAGAAGATGAAGGGCTGCGGCGGAATGCCGGAACCGGCAAGCGCCGTGACGGGCGCGCAGGGGCCGGGAATGACGGACACAGGCAGGCCTGCCTCCCGGCAGGCGCGTATGACCACATAGCCGGGATCGGCCATGACGGGCATGCCCGCGTCGGAAATGAGGGCGATGTTTTTGCCTTCGCGCAGCAGCTCCAGCACGGAGGAGGCCTTTTCCTTTTCGTTGTGGTCGTGATAGCTCACGAAACGGCGTACGGTCACGCCCCAGCGGGCACAGGCGAGGCCTTCGCGCTTGGTGTCCTCGGCCAGCACGAGGTCCGCTTCCTCCAGGCAGGCGCGGGCCCGGGGGGAAAGATCACCAGGGTTGCCAAGAGGAGTTCCCACCACCCAGAGCGTGCCGGGTTCCCTGATCTGCGTATTCGATGACATTTCGTATGAGCTCCGTATGGTAGCTTCCCTGCCGGGCAGTCACGCAGACAAGATCGAAACGGCAGGGGACGCCCCAGGCGTCATGTTCGGCAAGCCAGGACTGCGCGGCGCGCTGCAGATGCTTCCTTTTGGCGGCGGTCAGCGCTTCAAAGGGCCTCTGCATGCCGTCCTGCGCACGGGTTTTCACTTCCACAAAGACAATCGTGTCCCCTTCCCGGGCCACGATGTCGATTTCAAGGCGTCCGCTCCGCCAGTTGCGGGCAAGGATGCTCCAGTCCATGCCCAGAAGGAGGGCCGCTGCCGCGTTTTCCCCTGCAGCACCCGTTCCGGCCGCGGAGGAAGCGTGCTCTGCGGTGTTTTTCCGGAAAGGCAGCCTCAGCACAGCCAGCCCTGTTCCGGTTCCTTCTTCGGGAGCACGCTGCGGAAATCCAGACGATGGAGCGGGCAGGGACCGTAGGTCTTCAGCGCTTCCCTGTGCTCTTTGGTGCCGTATCCCTTGTGCCTTGCAAAACCGTATTCGGGCCAGCGTGCGTCGAGTTTCGTCATGAGATCGTCGCGGAAGGTCTTGGCCAGAATGGAGGCCGCCGAAATGGAGGGAACAAGGGCGTCGCCGTCCACCACGGCTTCCTGCTCGGGGAGCGGTATGCCGAAGGAGCGGAAGTACAGCGGAGGAATGATCTGCGTGCCGTCGATGAGCAGGCGCGCAGGCACGGCTTTTTCCTGCACCTTCATGCGTATGCGCATGGCGGCCACGGCGCGCGTCATGGCCATGAGCGAGGCCTGCAGAATGTTGATGCGCGCAATTTCATCCATCCAGGCAAGGCCTATGCCCCAGCCCACGGCAAGGCTGCGTATTTCCACGGCCAGTCTTTCCCTTTCCGTTGCCTTGAGCACCTTGGAATCGTCCAGCCCCATGAGGTCGAACCCGTCGGCAAAAATGACGGCTCCGGCCACCACGGGCCCGGCAAGGCAGCCGCGTCCGGCTTCGTCGGTTCCGGCGGTAAGCGGTTCCTGCATATCCGGGACGCTGAAGAGCATACCCTGTTCGATGACGGCTTTTTTGCGGATACGGGCCATGGGCAACCTGCGTAGGTGAAAGGAAAAGGAAAGGGCCTGATAGAGAAAATCCCCCGCCGGAAGGTGCCGGAAGGGGATTGTCTGCTGGAAAGACGGGCCCGGGCAGGCCGGGCCGGAATCTTAGTAGCGGTTGCGGGGCTTGATGCGGGCAGCCTTGCCGCGCAGATCGCGCAGGTAGTACAGACGGGAACGACGCACGCGGCCTTCGCTCACCACTTCGATGTGGTCAATGAAGGGGGAGTGCATGGGAAGAATACGTTCCACGCCCACGCCGTCGGAAATCTTGCGCACGGTGAAGGTGGCGCCGGTGGTGCCGCGCTGGATGCGGATCACGTTGCCCTGGAACATCTGGATACGTTCCTTTTCGCCTTCGACGATACGCAGATACACCTTGATGGTGTCGCCGGGCTTGAAGGCCGGGATGTCCATACGCATGTGTTCGCGTTCAATCTGCTTGATGATATCCATGGGGGACTCTCCTTGAGGAAAATGGTGTTTATCCCCGATCGCCGAGCAGCCTGTCCAGAAGGATGGCGGCGGCAGCACGAACGGGGAGATGATTGTATTCGTCCATCCAGCGCAGGGGCGGCAGGATGGCGTCGCATTGCTCCAACACCTCAGGCGCAATGCCATGCCCGGTTCCCAGCAGAAGGAGCACGGGCCTGTCCGCAAGCACGTCCCTCACCTGATCGAAGGTGGAGGCCGGCCGGCGTTCCCGGTGTTTTTTATCTAGGAGAGGCTGGGCACTGGTGCCGACCACAAAGGGCGGCAGGCCGCGATCGGTTGTCAACGTCGCAATCGCGCTTTCCAGAGATTCCTC
>NZ_CALUWY010000055.1 GCF_944324615.1 uncultured Mailhella sp. | reverse complement strand
CGCGCCCGGCCGTGATTCGCCGCCCATGCCGCAGGGCGTCTTGCCCCGCGCCTTTGCCCGGGCGGCCCTGCGTGCGGAAGGGAAAGCCCGCGTCGTTTCTGATGCGGAATCCGGGGCGGCGAACCCCGCGCGGCCCCTCTGCCGTGTTTTTCTTTGGTATTCCCTACGCCCGCCGTGCGCTTTTCCGCGTGCGTTTTCTGCCTGCGGCCTGTGTTTCTCCATCCACGGAGCGCGGCCGCGCATTCTCCGCACCCTGTGCCTCTGCCTCCTGAACCGGGGCAGAGGGGGAGCTTTGTGCCGCGCCCGGCCGTGATTCGCCGCCCATGCCGCAGGGCGTCTTGCCCCGCGCCTTTGCCCGGGCGGCCCTGCGTGCGGAAGGGAAAGCCCGCGTCGTTTCTGATGCGGAATCCGGGGCGGCGAACCCCGCGCGGCCCCTCTGCCGTGTTTTTCTTTGGTATTCCCCACGCCCCGCCGTGCGCTTTTCCGCGTGCGTTTTCTGCCCGCGGCCTGCGTTTCTCCATCCACGGAGCGCGGCCGCCTTTCCGGCAACGCGCCTCCCGTTTTTTCCGCACGCCGTTTTTCCATCTCCCCCATGAAAGCCCGGCATGCTCCCCTGCATGTCCTCCATGCCCCCCCCATGCCCCCCTGCCTCCGGCTCTTCTTCCTGCCGTCCGCGGCTTTTTTTTCGTCCGCCAAAGCCCCTCGTGCCTGAAAAGCCTTGTGCCGCAGGCGAAAAAAAATGCTTCACATGTGATTAATTTAACGATATACGGGACGCTCCTTTTCCCTCTCCGAAAAAGCGGGATCAGGGGAGGGAAGTGCTGACTGTGGAAAGATTTGAAGGATATTCGTCTTCATCTTCGGCAGAAAAAGTGTGACGCAGGTCACAGACTCTCTTTTTCTGCAGAGCGTATGAAGTCGAACTCTTCACCTGCGTGCGCGGAATAACCGTTGCCGCTCTTGTTTTTCACCCTGAAACCATACCGGATGAGGTTAGTATGAAAAAAATGACTGTGAGTTGCGTGACCATGCTCTGCCTGGCGCTTACGGGTTGCATGTCGGCCGGTCAGCATCGGGAAGCGGTGCGTGACGACGCTTCGGAAAAGATTTCCGCAGGCACGGTGCAGCGGGAAATCCGCAGGGGCATGTCGGGTGCGGAGGTGGTTTCCGTGCTCGGTTCGCCCAATCTCGTCACCACCGACAGCGAGGGCCGGGAAACCTGGGTATACGACAAGGTATCGACGGAACAGGTATATTCCACCTCGCAGGGCGGCGTGGGGAGCCTTCTGGGCGGCCTTGTGGGCGGCGCGGCAGGCGGGCTTTTCGGCGGCGCGAGCGGCAATGTGGAACGGGGCAGCGGCGCGGCGTCCACCAGTCAGAGAACCCTCACCGTCGTCATCAAGTTCGACGGGCAGGGCATGGTCAGAGATTACAGCTACCGTCAGTCCAGCTTTTAATGGAGCTTGATTGTGAAAAAAATACTTATTATGATGCTGTGTGCGGGCATGCTGGCGGGCTGTGCCCCACAGGTTCCCCGGGATGCGCTCCAGCTTGCGCCGGGCAGCCTTCAGGACAGGCAGATGCAGACGCGGCGTTTTGAAACCACAGACAGGGCCGCCATGCTTGCGGCGGCCACGGGAGTTCTTCAGGATCTGGGTTTCAGCCTTGAGGAGGCGGAAGTGCCCCTCGGGGTGCTGGTGGGTTCCAAGAAGAGGGATGCCACCAGCGTTTCGCAGTATGCAGGGGCCTTTCTTTTAGCCGCACTGGGCGGCGGCTCCGTGCCCACGGATTCCCATCAGACCATACGGGTATCCATGGTCATGCGGGAGAACAGCCGTCCGGCAGGGGGGAGCGCTCCGGTGCAGGGGCTTACCCCGCAGGAGAGGGAGCGCATCCGCAGCGATCTGGAAAGGAACCTTTCCGCCGCACTCCGGAAGCGGTATTCCCCGGAACGCAGCGAAAAGGTGGCCCGCGAGGCGGCGGAGAGCAGCGTAGCGGCTCTTGAGAACGACATGAAAAGGCTCCTGGCCGTGCAGACGGGCGGGGGAGATTCTCTGGTACGCGTGACCTTCCAGCGCATTGTATTCGACAACGAAGGCGGGATAAGCCGCGCCGAACAGATCAACGATCCGGCCATTTACCGGCAGTTCTACGAGAAACTTTCCAAGTCCGTGTTTCTGGAGGCTCATGAAATATGAAAAGAATCCTTCTTTCCGCGCTGTTTGTCGGCATGCTGCTGGTATCCGGCTGCGCCGTGGCCCCGGGCGACGCGCTTTTTGATGCGGGCGGCGCTTCTCAGCTGAGACTGCGGCAGATTCAGACGCGCTATTTCGACACCTCCGACAAGAAAAAGACCGTGGAAGCCGTCATTGCCACGCTGCAGGATCTGGGATTCGTCATCGACAAGGCCTCCCTCGACCTCGGCAGCGTCACCGGCACCAAGCTTAAAGGCTACACCGTGCGCATGACGGTCAACGTGGTGCCGCGCGGCAAGGCGCAGATGACGGTGCGCGCCAGCGCCCAGTACAACGTGACCCCCATCGAGGACCCCGTGCTTTATCAGGACTTTTTCAACGCCCTTTCCAAGAGCCTGTTCCTCCAGGCGCATCTGGAGGATTAGCGCTCCTTCCTGCGCGGCGCCCGTGTCGGATTCTTCCCCCCCCCCTCGGTCCGGCACGGGGGCCGCGCGCCGTCCGGCAGTTCCTCCTGCCGGATCCGGACGCCGGGGTTTTCCCCGGCGTTTTTGCGTATGTTGCCGCATGGGGCGGGAGAAGGGGGCGCCGGGGCGTTTTTTCAACAGGGCAACCTGTTTACCTGGATGCTTTTTTCCGCCGGAAGGGCGTTTTTTTCAGGAAAGGGGCGTTGCGGGGCGCGCCCGGGCGGTTCCGGGCGCTTTTTGTGCGGGGCTTTCCGGGGGCGGAGGCCTGCGGGGGCATGCTCTGGCCCTGCCGCAGGGGGCCGCGGGTTGCGGGAGGGCAGGCGCGGGCCTTTTCTGCCTCCCGGGACTCTTTTAAGGAAGGGGGCGCGTTCCCCCGGCCGTGCAGGGGAATGCCGCCTGCCGCGCAGGGCCGGAGGGCTTGGCGGAGCCTCAGGGCGGAACGCGCCGGAAAAGGCCCGGCGCAGCACAGGCGGCCCGGGCATGGCCGGGAAGGGGTGGGATTCTGCTGCGCGTCTGCATAAGGGGCGGCCGCGCGCTCCGGGCGGGCCGTTTTTTCTTTTTTTTGCGGAATACGGGGGGAAAATCCCTGCTGCAGGGCCTTTTGCCGCGGGTGTTTTTGCGCTATCATGGCTCCGACCTGCTCCAGATATGGGGGAAAATATGGAGAGAAAGAGAGCATGGGGGCTTGCGGCCTTTGCAGCGCTTCTGCTGTGCATTGCCGTGCATGCGACGGCGGCGGAAGTGCTTGACATGCAGCTGCACGAAAAGTGGGCTTCCTTTATAGTGACCGGTTCTTCGTGGACCACGGTACGCATGGCCACGGAAGAGGATGAAACAATGCTTGCGCTGGACATGTACCCCGACCGTACAGGCAGGTACGGGGGATCGTGGGAGCTGAAGCTTCTGGAAATGCTGCCTCCCGGGGATGCGGCGGACATGGCGGACCTGTTTCCCCTGGCCCTCAGCGGGCAGATGCGCGTGGACAGGAAAAAGACCCATGATGTCACGTTTCATTTTGCGCTGGAAGAAAATCTGCTGGTGATCCGCATTGCCGGGGATTATCATCAGGCCTTTCTTGAGGAAGCGAAGAAGGGTTCCATGCTCAGGATCAAGATGGGCGTGGACGATCCTCTGTATGCGGGCTTTTCTCTCGACGGCTTCACGGCGGCGCTGAACCGCTGCTTCCGCCTGGTGAAGGAAAGCGTGCGCCGTTATCCCCCGCACAGCGAGTATTTTGACGAAGAGCCCCCCTCCCGCCCGGAACAGAAGGAGCACGAGGCGTATTTTCTGTAACCGTTTTTCCGGCCACCGCCCGGATGCCCGTGCGCTGCGCCTTTTTTGAGGAAACATCATGCTGAGGCTCACCAGGGATATGGTGAAGAAGCGCTACGCGGCCATGAGCAGCGCGGAACTTCTTCGCCTTGACGCGCAGAAACTCACGCCTGAGGCGCGGGAGCTGTATGCGGAGGAGCTGGCACGGCGCGGCCTGAGCGCGCCGGAGCCGGGGACAGAAGCGCTCCCTGCGCGGCGCACCGGCAAGGGAAAAAGGCAGATCGCGGCCGCGCTTCTTCTCTGCCTGGCCGTGGGCGCGGGCCATGTTTCCCGCAGCCTGCCCGAGGGCTTTTCCATGGTTTCGGGGGCGGCCGTGCTCCTGCCCTGCCTTCTGGCCCTCTGGATTCTGCACCGGCGCTAGGCCGTTTTTTCCCGCGGGGTGCCATTGCGGCGTCTGTTCCGCGCCTTCCCCTCCGTCTTCCGTGCTGTTCTGTGTCTTCGCCCGCATTTCGCCGCAGGGCAGGGGGCTTTGTGCCGTGCTCCGGTCGGGGCGCACGTCTTTTCCGCCGCGGGGGAGGGGCGTTTTTCTGTCTGCGGCAGTGTCGGCCCCGGCGTCGTTCCTTCCGCGGGGCGGCGTTTCTCCCGGCTTCCGGAAGGGCGGTTCCGGCGCTTTCCGGCTGCGCATGTTCCTGCGTTTTTCCTCCCTTCCAAGGCTGCGTTTTCCGCCTCTATCCGTAAATAAAAGGGGCATAAAGGGAGGGGGCTTGATTCTTTCCGTATGCGGGGTATAATCGCCACACAAATGGCGGCCGCGTCGGGCGGACGGAGCCTTGTTTTTTGCGTGTTTTTCCGCAGAAGAGGCCCCGTTCCCACAGGCTGCAGAGCGTTACATACCGGGCAAGGCGGGAGGAGAGGATCGCCTGCCCCTTCTTTATCATTACGGTCTTATGGGCCTTTTCCCCTTTTCAACAAGGAAATGGCGTGAACAAACAGCATAAAGTGCTCATTGCCAACCGCGGTGAAATCGCGGTTCGCATCATTCAGGCATGCAGGAAGCTGGGGCTCGACTTCGTGTGCGTCCATACCGCGGAAGACGCCTGCTCCGGCCATGTCTCGCTGGCCCTGGAGCTGGGCGGCGAGAAGAGTCTGTACCGCATTTCGTCCTATCACGACGCCAACGAGCTTCTGAGCGTGGCCGATGAATCCGGGGCCACGGCGGTGCACCCCGGTTACGGCTTCTTTGCGGAAGATTTCCGCTTTGCCCGCCGCGTGACGGAACGCGGCCGCCCGCTTGTTTTCCTCGGGCCTTCCTGGCGCGTCATCCGCGATCTCGGCGACAAGATCAACACCAAGCGCCTTGCCCGTTCTCTGGGCGTGCCCACGGTGCCCGGTTCCGACAGGCCCGTGTACGACGAGCTGGAAGCGGAAAAAATCGCCCGCTCCCTCTTTGATTTTCAGATGCAGCAGGGCATTGCCCGCCCGCTCGTGCTGGTGAAGGCCTCTGCGGGCGGCGGCGGCATGGGCATCGAGGAAGTGTACGACATCGACATGTTCCGCCAGGTGTACCGCCGCATCCGCAACTACGCCATGCGTCAGTTCAAGGATGAGGGCGTGCTCATCGAGCAGCGCATCAAGGACTTCAACCATCTCGAAGTGCAGGTGCTTTCCGACCGTTCCGGCCGCCATCCCGTGCACTTCGGCACCCGCAACTGCTCCATCCAGTCCACCGGCCGCCAGAAGCGCCTTGAGGTGGCTCCCGGCTTCGATCCTTCCTCCATTCACTATGATTTCGACGCCAAGGCGCTCCTTGACGAAATCGTCATGCACTCCCTGAACATGGCGCGCAAGGTGGGCTACGACAGCGTGGGCACCTGGGAATGGATCGTCACCCGTGACGGGCATCCTTTCCTCATGGAAGTGAACACCCGCATTCAGGTGGAAAACGGCGTTTCCGCCGCCATCAGCCGCGTGAAGGGCAAGGAAGTGGACCTCATCGCCGAACAGATCCGCACCGGTCTCGGCGAACCTCTGGGCTACACGCAGGACGACATCACCTTCCACGGCGTGGGCGTGGAATACCGCATCATTGCCGAAGACCCGGACAACGGCTTTGCTCCCTGGGTGGGCGACATCGACCGCTTCAGCTGGGAGGAACACGACTGGTGCCGCGTGCACACCCATGTGCCCCCGGTTTCCAAGGAAAACCCCTACACCATTCCCACGGAGTTCGACCCCAACCTTGCCCTTGCCATCATCTGGGGCAAGGATCTTGCCGAGGTGAGCGCCAACGGGCTCGCCTTCCTGGACAAGCTTCGTCTGGAAGGGCACGACGGCAAGGGCGAGGCCCTGAAGTCCAATGTGGAGTTTCTGAAGAAAAAAACGGAGCGCATCCTGCGTTTCTAGTTTCCTGCCCTGCTCAGGAAGGGATAAAGATATATGATGGAATGGGAAAAGCAACTGCACCAGCTTGCCGACAGGCTGAGTTATCTCAAGGACATCTTCCCCGGCAAGCATGAGGAAGACATCTCGCTTCTTGAGTCCCGGCTCGAAGGCATGCGCAAGAAGCTGGAAACCTGCTCTCAGGAAGAGGCGCAGGCGGACATGACTTCGCTGGAAGATCTGTTCTTCTTCATCGAATGCAAGCTTGAAGACAAGCTCACCCCCATGGACAAGGTGCGCATCGTGCGTCACCCCCAGCGCATCTGCCTGCGCGACATTCTCGAAAACGTGTACGACAACTACACGGAAATCGGCGGGCAGGGCGAACACACCAACGACCCGGCCATGGTCATTGCCCGCGCCTACATCACGCGCAAGCGTCACGGCAAGGTGTGCCATCAGCCCGTGCTCGTCATCGGTCACGAAAAGGGCCACGGCGAGGAATTCCGCAACGGCGGTTCCGCCAAGCCCTGGGGCAATGCCAAGGCCAAGCACTACATGGGTGTGGCCGAAACCGAAGGCATACCCATCCACGCCTATGTGTTCACTCCCGGCGGCTATCCCCTGGAGGACTACCCCGGCGCGGCCCAGCAGATTGCCCGCAATATCTATGAAATGGCCGGCCTCACCGTGCCGCTCATCGCCATTTTCTCCGAAGGCGGCTCCGGCGGCGCCGAGGCCATTTCCCTGGCCGACAAGCGCCTCATGCTCTCCCACGGCTACTATTCCGTGATTTCCCCCGAGGGCGCGGCCGCCATCGAAGGCCGTCTGCGCGGCGGGGCGCGCGCTTCCGCCGAACTTGTGGAACGCTGCGCCAAGGATCTGCACCTCACCGCCGAAGACAACCTGAAGTTCGGCTATATCGACAAGATCATTCAGGAACCTGTGCTCGGCGCGCGGCCCTATCATTACGAATTCTTCCGCACCATCCGTCAGGAAGTCATCCGCGCCACCGATGAAGTGGTGCTCGCGGCCCGCGGGCTCGCCCCCCTGCGTGCGGCCACGCTCCGCCGCTTCCGCGACAGGGAACTGAACCTCGACGAAATTTCCGTGCGCTGGGATCTTTCCCGCAAGGCCCGTCAGCGCCTCGTGGAAAGGCGGCAGAACAAGTTCATCAAGGCTTCGCACCGCGAATGCCAGAACCGCCGCTCCGTCATGGGCCGCCTCGGCGATGCCTGGTCGGAACAGTGGTGGGAAATCTACAACCGCCTCATCTACGATTTCTATCACCGCAACCGCCGCACCTTTGCCAACCTGCTCGATGAACTCGGTTCCGAATGGGAAATGGTGAAGCTGCGCGCCATGAAGCCGTGGAACAGGCTGCGCCGCAAGCCCGTGGTGGAAAACACCGCTGCCGAAGAGGAACTCACCACCCTTTCCGAATGGGAAGAGTCCGATCGTTCCGGCTGGGCCTGGGTGAGCGACAAGGCCAAGGAAGACCGCGCCATATCCTGCCCCTATTCCGCCAAGCGCGGCTGCATGGACATGTGGGCCCCCGATCTCTACAACGAGTTCGCGGGCGTGTGCTCCACCTGCGGCCATCACTTCCCCATGGAATACCAGTGGGTCATGAACAACTGCTTCGATGAGAACTCCCTCTATGAGTTCAATACCGAAGTGGAGGCCGGCAACCCCCTTTCCTTCCCCGGTTTTGATGAAAAAATCGCCGAAGCCAAGAGAAAGACCGGCCTGAAGAGCGGCTGCATCACCTTTGAAGCCCGCCTCGACGGCGTGCAGGTGGTCGTGGCCATCCTTGTAGGCTCCTTCCGCGGCGGTTCCGTGGGCGTGGCCGAAGGTTCCAAGTTCGTTGCCGCCGCCGACCGCGCGCGCCGCAAGCGCTATCCCTTCATCGTGTACTGCCACGGCACCGCCGGCATACGCATTCAGGAAGGGACCCACGGCGTTATTCAGATGCCCCGCTGCACCGTGGCCGTGCGCCGCTATATCGAATCCGGCGGCCTCTACCTCGTGCTGTACGATACCAAGTCCTACGGCGGCCCTGTGGCCAGCTTCCTCGGCTGCGCCTTCTATCAGTTCGCCATCCGTTCTTCCGATATCGGCTTCGCCGGGCCGGGCGTCATCAAGAATACCACCGGTATCGACATCCCGCCGGATCACCACAACTGCTACAAGGCCCTTTCCCGCGGGCATATCCAGGGCGTGTGGGACCGCCGCGACGTGCGCGCCAACCTGCGCCAGGCCCTGGAAACCATGGGCGGCCGCAACCTTTACTATCGCTAGGGTGAACGCATGAGAGATATTGCCGAAGTCATGGAAGAACTCAAGGCCGCTCCCTATACGGAAAGGGAAGTCTGCGCCCCCCATACGGGCGTTCTCCGCTTTTCCGATATCGAGGAGGGCGCCCGGGTGAGCGGCTTTACCGGCACCTGGAAGGAAATTCCCGGCACCCATATCGCCACCATCACGCGCGAGAAAAACCCCTGCAAGGTCCTTGCTGCCGAACGCGGCGTGCTCCAGAAGCTCTACCGCGATCTCGACGGCTCCTTCGTGGAGGCCGGTACCCCCCTCGGCGTCATCCGCCACTACCTGACCCGCCAGGAAGTCGTCAGCAAGCTCCTCAAGGAAAGCCTCTACGCCTTCTGCGCCCCCGAACGCGCCAAGTACTACTTCGTGCCCGACGTGGACAAGAAGGTCAAAATCCTCGGCTGCCGTACCGTCTCCATCCACGACGGTATGGAACTCTTCATCGTCTCCCGTATGAAACGTGAGGCCCCCCTCTGCTATTCCGGCCCCGCCGGTATCATCTACGACGTCTACTTCGATCAGACCAAAAACGTCGACGCCGGCAGCCCCCTCATCGTCGTCTGCCCGCCGGAACAGCAGTCCGCCGTCGAAGACGTCGTCGCCCGTGTCCAGAGCGAATGGAACGAAGGCGAATAATAACCTGACGTGAACCCATCTCTGCGCCCGGCCCCGGCTTTGTCTGCGGCCGGGTGTTTTTGCAGCAAACTCCCGGGAAACGCAACAAGAGAGGAAACGCAGGAAAGGCACCGGGGCTCCGCCCCAGACCCCGCCGGGGGGAATGATTCCCCCCGGGCCCCCTCATCTGGCAGGGCGGAGGGGTGGGGGAAGGCAAAGGCCCTCCTTCGACTCGCTGCTGTTTTGGGGAGCGGGCAGGGCGCGCAAAGCGTTGCCGTACCGTATGGCCGCGGAGGCGGAAAGGCTGGGCATACCGCGTTCGGGCCGCCACCTCAGTGTGAGCGTGTCCTTCGGACCCGCTCACGCAGGCCGACTCCGTCCCGGCTTCGCCGGGCCGTCGTGTCAAAGGAAAGGATTTCAGGATATGGGGACGTTGTACGTCGGCTTCTGCGTTATTCGGTGCTTAGTTGCGGGAAAAGCATATCACACGACCGGGCGTTTTTTTGTTTTCAAAGGTGAGCCGTGTTTCAGCGCGCCGTTTTCCCTTTTGTATGCGAAGGGTAGGCATGGTACCTCAACCACAATAAGGAAAGAACATGGGCAGAATATTGCAGATTCGGGTAGGGGCATGGACGTATGACGAAGACGAGGTACTTCAGGCATGGCCGAAGCTCTGCGCGCTGGTGTGGGGAGAGCTGGACCGTTTCGGGCCTGTGGGCATGAAGCACGGCGTAACGGAACTTGCCGAATATCTGCCGGATTCTCTGCGTTTTGCGGATATGGACAAAGAAACGCGGGCGCTTCTCACTCCCGGCGTGGAAAAGGTGTCGGGCATACTGGCGGCCATGCGTTCCGCCCTTGCGGAATGGGATCCGCGCCGCGCCAATACCCTGAGCGACGAGCTGGAAGACGCCCTCACCGAACTGGAAAAGCAGGCCCCGGAAGAACTGGCCCGCCGTAAGTAGGTTCCGGCGGAAATTTTTGCCTCGCCCGGGTACCGTGAAGGCCTGTCTGCGCCGGACACACTGCACAGGAGGCGGGGCCTGTACGCCGGGGCATGGTGAATGCTTTTCCGACGACGATAAACGTCAACAGGGCGCATACCTGCGATAAAGGGCCGCGTACAGCGGCCCTTGTTTGGAATGGAGTTCCTTTGCACCTTGTTTTTTCAGCATGGCAGGCCGACACCATCACCCGGGGTGCCACAAACACCCGTCAGCGCCGGATACACGGTACAGGGTGCAGGACTTGCACGCCGGGCATGACGTTTAACGCCGGGAGTGAATCGCGCCTGCTTGCATCCACCGGCCCGGCCGTCTGAAGGCGTCAGGGTGCCCCACAGTGTTGATACACGGCTTTCCTTCACAAACCGGCTCCCACAGCGTTGATACAAGGCCGACCTTCACAGACAGAAGCAGTATAACGCAAAAGCCGACATACAACGCCCCCCTATCTTTTCATCCCTTCCTTTGATCCTGTTTTCCGGCAACGGCCGGAAAACAGGCGGCCTGCGTGAGCGGGCACGAAGTGCACGCTCACACTGAGGTGGCGGCCCCCGCGCCGTCTTCCGAAAAACTCCGCCCTCTGCCTGCCTTCCCGGTCCACAGCCCACAGAGAGCATTCGCTTTCACGCCCTGAGTGCTTCGGGCACAGCAGCGAGTCGAAGGAGGGCCTGTGCCTTCCCTTCCCCTTTTGCCCTGCCAGATGAGGGGGCCCGGGGGGAATCATTCCCCCCGGCGGGGTCTGGGGCGGAGCCCCGGTGCCTTTCGGGGTGCGGGGCTGGCCCCGCGTGCCTTTTCTGCCTTTCCTCTCTTTTTCAGCGAGTTACACGAAAAAGAGTTTCATGGTGAGCATGGCGAGGGCGGAGTTGAGCAAGCCTATGGCGTAGAGGGCGGGGTAGTGGCGGGGGCTGACGCCGGCCACGCCGAGGATACGTCCGGCGTACTGTATTTGTGCGCCCATGAGGAAGATGGCGGGCATGATGATACTGACGTGATCGGCGTTCATGATACCGTGGGAGTAGAGGCCTGCGGCGGCGCCGACGCCTCCGCCTGCGGAGAACCAGGTAGAGATGAGCACGGTAACGGACTCACCGGGCAGGCCGAAGAGGTTCATGACGGGGGCGCAGAGTCTGCCCACGGCATCGAGGAGGCCGCTGGTCTGGAGGAGGCTGATAAAGGCGAAGGCGAGGACCACGTTGGGGAGCATGTTCTGGGTAGCGACCTTCCAGCCTTTGACGGCGCCGTCGACAAAGGCGGCATACAGGCTATGGGACATGGCGGAGCTCCTTTTTTTCCACGAGGTGGAGGTAGAGGCGCATGAGATTGGTCCCTGCCACCTTGTAGAAGAGGATGACGCCGAGGGGCAGAAGGTGCGGCACGGAGAGGAAGGGGAAGAGCGCCGTACCCATGCTGAGGTACACGGTTACGGAGGAAGCGGAACAGAACTGGAACGCGGCAAAGAGGTTTTTTTCCTTTTCGGTAATAAGGCCCTGATCGGCGAGGCTGCGCGTCATGGCGGCGCCGGCATCGGAGCTTTGCAGGCTGGAGATGAGGGCCAGGGCGGCGGAGCCGGGCAGGCCGAGCAGGGGCCGCATGAGGGGGGTCAGGAGTTTCTGTCCGGCGCGCAGGGCGTCCATGCGTTCTGCGGCCTCCACCACGCTGAGGGCAGGCATGATGCCGGGCACGAGGGAGAGGGCGAAGAGAAATCCGTAGCGCGCTCCGCTTCCGCCCCTGCCGAGAAAGGTGAACTCTTCCGCAATCCTGCCGAAGGAACCGCTGAGCAGGGAAAAGTCGAGACAGCGCAGAGCGCCCGGCGCGTCGGCAAAGGCGCCGGAAAAGAAGAGTATGGTCAGCACAAGGGCCGCGTAGGCCTTCCACGAAAGCGCGGCGCTGTCGGCCGCGGGGGAGAGGGGCGCGTCGGTCATGCGGAATCTCCATTCAGCTGTTTTTTCATGATTTCCTGGGCCAGGGCGCGGGCCGTGGCCCTGTCCGGCTTGCCGGATCCGGTGAAGGGCAGGCGCTCCACCGTGAAAACGTGCTTGGGCCGGGCATAGGGGTGCAGGCGCGCCATGAAGGGCGCGGGGTCTTCCCCGCCGGGTTCCACCAGCAGGCAGACCGCTTCCCCGAAGTGCCCGTCGGGCACGGCGGTGATCTGGAAGGGCCTGGGCAGGGCGAGCGCTTCTTCCAGCTCTTCGATATGCAGCTTGATACCGCCGGAATTGATGACATTGTCCCTGCGGCCCAGGATGCGGAAACGGCCTTTTTCGTCGAAGGCGGCAAGGTCGTTGGTGACAAGTTCCTGTTCGCACACGGCGGGCGCGTGTATGGCCAGACAGCCTTCTTCCGTGAGGCGCAGATGCACTCCGGCGAAGGGGGAGTACCATGCGGAGGCCTCCGGCCCGCTCAGACGGCGCAGCGCAATATGCGACAGGGTTTCCGTCATGCCGTAGGTGGACCATACGTTGTGCGGAAAGTCGCGGAGGGTGCGGGCAAGGTCTGCCGGAACGGCGCTTCCGCCCAGAATGAGATGTTCCGTGCCCCGGAGCATGGCGGCTTCGTGGGCGTTTTCCAGGGAGGAAACGGCCTGTGCCGGGGTCATGGCCAGAAAGCGCGGCGGCTTTTGAAGAGAGCGCAGCGCATGGCCGGAAGCTTCCTCGCACCAGAGGTCGAGCCCGCCTTCCAGCGCGCGCACCACCATCATCTGCGCGCCGATGTAGCGCAGCGGCATGCACAGCAGGGCCGTGTCGCCTTTGTTCAGCCCGAGAAAGTCAAGGGTCATGCGGGCGCTTGCGCGCATGCGTTCCTTTCGGGCGTACATGCGTTTGGGCGTGCCCGTGGAGCCGGAACTGTGCACCTCAAGGACGGGGGAGGGGCTGTACCAGACTTCGAGAAAGTCCGCGAGATCTTCACGGGTGCAGCGTTTTTCGTGGCCGCGCAGGGCAGGCAGGTCTTCCGGGCCGAAACTCTGGCCGTATAAGGTGAGGCGCTTCATGGCAGACCTACGGAAACAGCGGCGTGCGGGAAAAATCGGGACGGCGTTTTTCCAGAAAGGCGCGGCCGCCTTCCTGCGCTTCGTCGGTAAGGTAATAAAGAAGCGTGGCGTCTCCGGCCAGCTCCTGAAAGCCTGCCTGTCCGTCCAGTTCCGCATTGAGCCCCGCCTTGATCATGCGCAGGGCAAGCGGGCTGTGCTGCATCATGGTTTCGGCCCATTCCACCAGGGTGTCTTCCAGTTTATCCTGAGGCACCACCGTGTTCACAAGGCCCATGGCAAGGGCCTGCTGCGCGTCGTACTGGCGGCACAGGAACCAGATTTCCCGCGCCTTTTTCTGCCCCACCACGCGCGCGAGGTAGGAAGCGCCGAAGCCCGCGTCGAAACTGCCCACCCGGGGCCCGGTCTGCCCGAATCGGGCGTTTTCCGAGGCAATGGTGAGATCGCACACCACATGGAGCACATGGCCGCCCCCTATGGCATAGCCGTTCACCACGACAATCACGGGCTTGGGCAGGGAACGTATCTGCTTCTGCACGTCGAGCACGTTGAGGCGCGGCACGCCGTCCTGCCCCACATAGCCGCCCCGGCCCTTGAAGTTCATGTCGCCGCCGCTGCAGAAGGCCTTGTCCCCCGCGCCGGTAAGCGCCACCACGCGGATATCGTTCATTTCCCGGCACAGACGCAGGGCGTCGCCCATTTCCGCCACCGTCACGGGCGTGAAGGCGTTGCGCCGGTGCGGCCTGTTGATGGTGATTTTCCCTATCCCGTTGTGGTATTCAAACAGGATGTCCTCGCAGGTTCTGATGGTCGTTCATTCACGCTGGTTCATGATGCTTCCTTGGCATGAGGTAAAGGTTGCGTTGCCCCGGCGGTGCCGGGCGGGCCTTTGCCGTGCGGGCGGCCTTGGTGCCGGAATACGGGCGCGCCCGTCAGTGCGGCAGGGTTTTGATGCAGTTGGTCACGCGGCCGGAGGAAATGAGCCGGCCGCGGCTGTCGTGAATATCCACGTTCCATACATGCAGATGCCGCGTGTGCTGGAGCAGGGTGGCCGTGGCCGTCACCTCGTCCCCCAGGGGAACGGCGTGCATGTGGTTGGCGCTTACCTGAATGCCGAGGGGCACTTCCCCGGCCGCGCAGAGCGCAATGGAGCCGTAACCGGCCAGCGTTTCCATAAGCGCCAGAGACGCGCCGCCGCTCAGATAGCCGAACGGCTGACAGACGCGCTCTTCCACCTTCATGCGGGCCGTGGCGCGGCCTTCCGAGGCGGAAAGAATCTCCATGCCCAGCACGTCGTGAAGAAGTGCGGGCTTCGTATCGTTGTGTTCCATGGCAGTACTCCCTGTTCCGCTCCCTTTTCTGAGCGGAAGAGGGGGAAGCATAGCCAAGTTAAGCGTTTACGGCAAGTGGCCGGACCTGTACCGCATGCCGTGTTCAGCAGCAGGGGCGCTGTGATCTGTATCACAGAAAAAATCTCCTGCAGAAAAGGCGGAACATGAAGTGCAGCATCCTTTCTTTGTCTTGTGCTGCAATGCTTTTGAAGAATAAAACCGTGCATGAGGGCAAAGATGGCGGAAAACCGTATTCCGCAGGGCCTGTTTGCGGAAAGGATCCGGAAATCCGCTCCCGCGGGGGCCTTGCCGTACCTCGCGCCCGGGTGCGGCATCTGCCGGGAGCGCGGGGGAAAATCGCCGAAGCGGGCTGCTTTTTATGGGGAGAGCGCGGCGGTAAAGAGGGCGTGCTGCTCCCTGCGGGGGGGGAGCGCAGGCCCCCGGCTTGCCTGCGGCCTCCGGGGGAAAAATCGGCTTTTTCGGGGAAGGAAAGGTGTGGGAAGCGCGGGAAGAAGCAGAGAAGGGAAGGGGGAGGGGAAGGCGGGAAAAACGGGGTGAACCCTGCGGAATGACGGAAAAAAAGGAAATCAGCGGCGGAAGCGGGGAAAAAAGAAAATCAGCGGCGGAAGGGGCGGAAGGCAGGTTGGGAAAAGCGGCGGAAGTGTGAAGAAGGCGGCGGGCCCCGGCTTCAGGAGGCCCGCACAGGCAGTCCTGCCGCACGGCGTTATGGTCGCACGGCAGGGGAAAGGGGGCGGCTAACGTCCGGCCTTTTGCAGTTCCAGCTGAAGCCGGGCGGAGGCTCCGTCGATCATGCCCTGCAGCCGTGCAAGGTAGGCCTGCCGGTTGATGAGCGGGTGCGGGTCTGAGGGCTTCAGGCTCTGGAGAGACGGAATCATTTCCGTGAGCCCGGTACTGAAGGGATGCGCCGTAAGGTCGGCTTCGATGTGCAGCGCGTCCTCACCCAGCTTCTTCATGCTGTCGATATAGGCGCGCACCTGTTCGGGGCCTTCAATGGCGTTCAGGCCCTGCCCGCCTACGGTCACGGCCTTGCAGCGCCTCTCTCCGTGGCGCACCGTATAGACATAGGAGGCCGTTCCCCAGGTGTGCCCCGGCGTTTCCAGCACGGTGAACACGTTGTCGCCGCAGGTGATCTGCTCTCCGTCCGAGGCCACGATGTCGTGCCTTCGGGCATGATCCAGGCGTTTTTCGTGCCCCTGCTTTCTTCGGCATAACGGAAGGATTCCTCCCACCCTTTTTTCGTCATCACGAAACGGGCGTTCTTCAGAAGCGGTTTCAGGCGGTTGCAGCCGCCCACATGGTCGAAGTGCCCGTGCGTCATGAGCACATAGCGGATGTTTTCCGGCGCAATGCCTACGGTTTTCAGGTTTTCCAGAAGGAAGGGAGTGAACGGTTCGTGCGTGGTGTCGATGAGCACCCAGCCTTCTTTGGTGTCCACGGCCCAGGCCGAAACCCAGGTCAGGCCCACCTGCCACACGTTGTCAAAGGCACGGTAGGGCGCGCGTTTCTGGCAGGCGGGGTCGTTCAGCCAGGCGTCGAGTTTCGGGGGCATGCGTTTCGTGGCGCCGAATTCCTGAAAAAGGCGGCTTACTTCGGAAGAATTCATATTGGCTGCGGCGGCAGAGGCGGTAAAGGCGGGGCACAGGGCCGCACCGGCGGCGCAGCAGCTCAGGGTGAGAAAATGACGGCGGGACATGTTCATACGTTTTCCTTTGTATATAATGAAAAATATTCAGACAACTATGATAGAATGTTCCGGGTTATCGTACAAGTGGGTGTAATACTTTGTCATGCTTTGGAAGAAAGGCCCGGCAACGCGCCCGGCGGGGGCGGAGGCGTCTTTCCGCAACCTGTGGGAAAGAAAAGGAAATCGGCGCCGTTCCCCGGCATGGCGGAAAGGGGCGGGGCTGCCGCGGCTTTTCCTGCGCGCGGGGCATGGCGTGCTGAAGCCCGGCGAGGACGTGCCCTTCAGGTTTTTTCCTGCGCGCGCGGGGCATGGGGCACTCCCGGCGGCCTTTTCCTGCGCGCGGGCATGGGGAGGTGGGCGGAAAAAAGGCGGCCCGTCTCTGCACCGAGGCGGGCCGCCGTGAAAGGCAGGTGTTTCAGGTTGTGCTACACGATGGAACGATAGATGAGCACCAGACCGGAGAGGAGGATCATGCCGAGCAGCAGCTTACGGAAGGCCTGCTGAGGCATGCGCCGCACCACGGGAATACTGATGAGCACGCCGAGCACGGCGCTGGGCAGGGATACGGAAACCGCGCCGATGAGGCTTTCGGAATACAGACCTGCCTGCCACTGGCCGAAAATAAGGCCCACGTTGAGGAAGTTGAAGTACATGCTGGTGGAGGCCAGCGCGTTTTCCTTTTCCCATCCGCGGAAGGCCGCGTACACCGCAAGTACCGGCCCGCCCAGGCTGGTGCAGGAGGTGAGAAATGCCCCTGCCACCCCGGCGATAAAGGCATACAGAGGCTTATAGGGAAGCGCCGGCCGCATGCGCCGGGAAAGATACTGCCACGACACAAAGAAGATGAGCATCACGCCCACGCCGAACAGCAGCACCGGCCCGGAAACCGTGGTGAGCAGCACAAGCCCTGCGGGAATCCCCGGAATGCACCCCAGCGCAAGAAAGATGACCTCGCGCCACAGAATATGACGCCGGTAAATGATGGCCAGCGCCAGCGGCATGATGAAGCCCGTAAGGCAGGAAATGAGAATGGCATCCCTCGGCGTGGTCAGAAACGTGACCACCGGCATGGCTATCATGCCGCCGCCGATGGACGTGACCCCGTGGACAAAGCCCCCGAGCAGCCAGATCGCCGCAATACAGACAAGTTGGGCAAACGTCATGCCGCACTCCTTGGATGCGTATCCTGAAGGTTCCCTGCCCCGGAAAAGCACCGCTCCCCCCGGGCCGCCTTCCTTCCGAAGGCAACGCTCATACCCGTCCATAAGGAAGCAAATCCCCCCTTCTGTCAAGCCCTTGAAAGAGCAGGAAGAGAGGAAACGCAGGAAAGGCACGCGGGCCCGCCCCGCACCCCGGAAAGGCACCGGGGCTCCGCCCCAGACCCCGCCGGGGGGAATGATTCCCCCCGGGCCCCCTCATCTGGCAGGGCGAAAGGGGACGGGAATGCAAAGTCCCTCCTCCGACTCGCTGCTGTGCCCGGAACCCGTAGGCGGAACGTTCCGGTGTACCGGCATTCTGTGGCCCGACTCCGTGCAGGTGTGCGCTGCCGCGCCCACCTGCGGTGGCCGACTCCGTCCCGGCCTGCGCCGGGCCGTCGTTTTAAAGGAAAAGATTTCAGGATAGGATGAGCGTGGTATGTCGGCCTCTGCCTTATTCGGCTCCCGTTTGCATAAGGAAAGCCGATTTTCAAC
>NZ_CALUWY010000054.1 GCF_944324615.1 uncultured Mailhella sp. | reverse complement strand
ATTCGCTTCTTCCAGCACCTCGGCGCGTTCACCGAAGACCATGGCTCCCGTGGGGCAGGTTTTCACGCACATGGGCTTCAGGCCGGCGGAAACGCGGTCGATGCACATGTCGCACTTGGTGAGCATCTTGGTTTCTTCGTTGTAGCGCGGAATATTGTAGGGGCAGGCCTTGATGATGGTTGCGATGTCGGCCGGGGAGAGCTCCTTGCAGCGTTCCGTGACCAGTACCGCGCCGGTGTCCTTGTCCTGAATCATGGAACCGGGAACGGCGAGATTGGCCATGTCCACGCAGATGGGGGTGAGGCAGTGGCGGCACTGATCGGGGAAGAAGTTCCACACCACGTTGCCTTTCTCGTCCAGATGCTCATGGAAGCGGACGATCTTGAGATTGTTGGGGTTCAGATCCGGGGGGTTCTGATGGGAACCGCGCTGCTTCGTGGCATTGGCCGGCAGATTGTGCCATTCCTTGCACGCTATCTGGCAGCCGCGGCATGCCGTGCAGCGGGTGGTGTCTATAAGAAATGTCTTGGGCATCGCATACTCCTTGAGGGGCGCGCCCTGAAGGCGCGCCCCCGCCTGATCAGGCTATTTCGGTCAGCTTGCCGGCTTTGCGGATGTTCACGCAGCAGGCTTTTGTTTCAGGAATGGTGGTGTTGGGGTCATAGGCCGTCACGGTGAGGCGATTGGTGGAATCGCCGCAGCCGGGAGTCGTCCACCCATAGGCGAAGGGCATGCCGATAAGGTGCACCGTCTTGCCCATGATGGTGAAGGGCCTGAGACGTATGGTGACCATGGCTATGGCCTCCACCCTGCCTCGGGCGCTTTCGATGATGACGCCGTCACCGTTCTTGATGCCCTTTTCTTCGGCCAGTTCGTGGCTCATTTCCACATAGAGCTGGGGTTCGGCTTCCAGCAGGTTCGGAACGTTGCGGGTTTCACCGCCGCCGCACCAGTGTTCCGTCATGCTGTAGGTCGTCAGCACGATGGGGTAACGCGGGTCGGCGGGAGCGGCGAACTTGTCGAATTCGCTCTTGTGGAACTTGAAGCACGGAGAGGTCAGCTGGCTGGAGAACGGATGCGCCGCCACCGGCGATTCGGCGGGTTCGTAATGTTCGGGGAAGGGGCCGTCAAGCCGCCCCGGCCCGAAGATCTGCGCCGCGCCGTCGGTGTTCATGATGAAGGGCTGACGCCCGTTTTCCTTGTCCGCCATGGGAGGCCACGGCCCGTCGGGCACGTCGCCCACCCATGCGCCGTCCTTCCATTCAATGACCGCCTTTGCGGGATTCCAGGGCTTGCCCTCAAGGTCGACGGACGCACGGTTGTACAGGATGCGGCGGTTGATGGGCCAGCACCAAGACCAGTTGGGGTAGATGCCGATCCTTGCCTGCATTTCCGTCTGTGAGGGATCGCGCCGCTTGGACTTGTTGCCTTCCTCCTCCGTCCAGCTGCCGGTGTACAGCCAGTTGAGCGAAGAAGTGGAGCCGTCGGCCTGAAGATTGCCGAAGGCCGGAACAAGCTGCCCGCGCTTGTAGGTCTTCCCGTTGATGGTGGTATCCTTCCAGAAGAAGCCGTTGATGCGCTTCGCCCAGTCGGACGCGTCGAACTTCTCCGCCCAGTTCAGCTTCAGCAGCGGGTCGGGGAAGACGCCGCCTTCCTTGCTGTACAACTCCCTGATGGTGTTGATGAGCGGCACATAGATGTCGCCGAAGCAGCGGGCTTCTCCCGCAGGCTCCACAGCCTTGTCGAACCACTGCAGCCAGCGGCCGCTGTTGCTGATGGTGCCTTCCTTTTCCACTCGATGCGCGGAGGGCAGCAGGAAGACTTCCGTCTTCTTGGTGGCCGGATCCACGCCCGGGCGGCGCCAGTTGTCCGAAGTTTCGGAGTTGTGCAGTTCACCCACCACCAGCCAGTCAAGATGGTCCAGAGCGGCGCGCATCTTGTTGGTGTTGGGGAAGCTGTTCATGGGGTTGACGCCGAAGACGAAGCCGCCGCGCATTTTGTCGTTCAGCATTCTGTCCATGGCGTACATGTAGGAATAATCCTCGCCGTCCTCGCACTTGGGGAGCCAGCTGTAGCAGAAATCGTTTTCCGCCGTGGCCGCATCGCCGAACCAGCCCTTGAGCAGACTGGCCACATACTTGGGCCGGTTGCTCCACCAGTTCGCACTGTCCTTGAAATGCGTGACGGGAGTGTTCGCCTTGTTGTATTCCTCCAGCGTCTGCCACTGGGCCAGAGGCGCGTTGTGGTAGCCGGGAAGGTTGTGGTAGAGCAGGGCATGGTCGGTAGACCCCTGCACGTTGGGTTCACCGCGCAGAGCGTTGATACCGCCGCCCGCCACACCGATGTTGCCCAGCAGAAGCTGGATGATGGCCGAGGCACGGATGTTCTGCACGCCCACGGTGTGCTGAGTCCAGCCGATGGCGTACAGAATGGTTCCCGCCTTGTCCGGCTTGCCGGTGGCGCAGAAGATCTTGTAGACCTTCATGAGGTTTTCTTCGGATACGCCCGTGATCTTCGAGACGTTTTCCAGCGTGTAGCGGGAATAGTGCCTGGCCATCACATTAAAGACGCACCTCTCGTCTTTAAGCGTGAAGTCACGCACGGGAGCTCCCGACTCGTCGCGCTTGAAGGCCCAGGTGGAGCGGTCGTAAGTACGCTTCTCCTTGTCGTATCCGCTGAAAAGACCGTCCTGGAAGTCGTAGGAATCGGCCAGAACATAGGTGGCGTTGGTGTAGTTCACCACATAGTCCTTGAACCAGCTCCCCGATTCAATGATGTAATGAATCATGCCTCCCAGGAAGGCAATGTCCGTACCCGAGCGGATCGGCACATGGAAATCGCACCGTGCCGACGTGCGCGAGAACTTCGGGTCGACGTGCATGATCGTCGCCCCGGCGTCCTTGGCCCGCATGATCCACTTGAAGGATACGGGATGATGTTCTGCAGCATTGCTGCCCATAATCAAAACGGCATCGGCATTCTTGATGTCGATCCAATGATTCGTCATAGCCCCACGTCCGAACGACTCTGCCAGAGCCGGTACAGTCGGACTGTGTCAGACACGCGCCTGGTGGTCGATATGGACGACTCCCAGGCTGCGCATCGCCTGATGAATGACGGCGCACTCTTCGTTGGAAGCATGGGAGGTGCCCATGCAGAAAATGGATTCCAGACGGTTGACCGTCTGACCCTTGGCGTTCTTCTGGATGAAGTCGCTGTCGCGGGCGGTCTTCACGCGGCGGGCTATCTGCTCAAGCGTCCAGCCCCAGTCCTTTTCCTCCCACTTGTCGCTGTAGGGAGCGCGGTACATGGGGCGGGTGAGCCGGTGCTCGCCCGTGTACATGGTGAAGAGAGCCGCGCCCTTGGCGCAGAGGCTGCCTTCGTTGACGGGGAAATCGGGGTCGCCTTCGGTGGAGACGAGCTTGCCGTCCTTCACATAGGCGATGACCTGACAGCATACGGCGCAGAAGGGACACACCGTGGTCACTTCCTTCGCACCCTCAATCTTCAGGGACGTGGCGTATGCCTTCGCCTCCTTCAGGTCGAATCCAAAATTAGCCAGCGTGAGGCACATGGCTCCCGCGCCGACCATTTTAAGGAATCCTCTACGTGTACACGCCATGAGTGTTGCTCCTTAAAATATTCAGGTGAATAAAAAATAATTCTGAAAGGTTAAATACATGCTCCCCGCCTGGCCGCAAGGCACATGTATTCTTCCCTTCATGTGTATCTCATTTTACTGCTCATGTCCATTTGCAACGGAAGAAAAAAATGTCGACCTGCTCTCTTGTTGGCGGGGCGGAGGAAGGCGATGATGCCGGAAAAACGGTGTGCGGGAATGGAAAACATGTTCCTGTTCTTTGTTCGGGCAGAGGCGCGGCTTTTGTTACGGCCGGAAAAAAGCCGGAAAAAAGGAGCATTCCGCATACCGGGGGAAAGATGAATGCGCCTGAATCCATGATGCAGCCGCCTTGTGCAAAAATTCCTGTGCCGTCATGCCCGGATTCCGGTCCCTCCTTAGGGAGCGGACTTTTTTTCAGAGGATTCCGGCGCGCCGTCCCCGGCCATGAAGACGTTTTTCATGGTTTTTCTGGCAGCTGTGCCTGCGCGACACGCGAAAAGCGTTGCGGGGCAAGGCGTTCGGAAAAAAGTCATGCACAGGAGGCGGGGCCTTTGCGCTTGTGCGTTCCGGCGTATGAGAAGGCGCGCTTTTCCACACGGAAAAAACGCATCCTGTGCTTTTATGGCTGCATTTTTTCTGCAGCGTCTTTCCGGAAAAAGAGAGACGGCACGGACAGGCGCGGAAAAGAGCGGGGAAGAGAGCGGGGAAGAGAAAGGAATCTTCCGGCAGGGGAAGGGGGGGCCGGAAGAGGAAAAAAGAAAACCCCGGAAGCGGACTTCCGGGGTGATGTTTCATGGTAGCAAGGGGGAGATTTGAACTCTCGACACTACGGGTATGAACCGTATGCTCTAACCAACTGAGCTACCTTGCCATGGGGAGATCTATACGCGATCCGCCTGCATTAGTCAAGCGAATTGAAGGCCTCCATGAGAAAAGGCATGACCTGTTTTTTGCGGCTCATCATGCCGGGCATCCAGTGTTCCGCGATTTCGTCGGCCCACGGCGTGCCCGAAGCGCTCTGATGCTCGTGATATTCCGATTCGTCCTCGCGCGCATAGGCCGGGGCCACATTGCGGACCTTGGGCATCTTGTAGGGCGTGAGCTTGACGTTGAAGGCCTTTTCCGTGACGGAGAGGTCGCGGGAAACGGCCAGCATCTGGGAACCTTCCTTCATGATGTCCGTGGCGAGGAAAAGCACGGTGTGGCAGTCGTGCCCTTCCAGAAGTTTGCGGGCTGCCTTGAACAGGTCGGGCTTGATGGGGTCGATCATGCCGGCATCCATGAGTTCGAGCTGTCCGACGCCCACCTTGCGGCCGTTGATCTCAAATTCCTTGTAGTCGCGCTGGAAGAGGTTGTCGGCGGAATCGTGCAGGTCGGACTTGGCGCGGAACATTTCCATGCCGAGTTCCATCATGTCCTTGACGCCTGCGATTTCGGCCAGTTCCTCGGCGGCACGGCGGTCGGCATCCGTGGTGGTGGGGGAACGGAAGAGCACGGTGTCGGAGAGAATGGCGCAGAGCATGCCGCCCGCAAGGTAGGTGGGCACATAGCCGCCGTAGAAATCGTACATGGCCTTGAGAATGGTGTTGCAGCAGCCCACGGGCCAGACCCACATTTCCAGAGGCGCGGCGGTGGTCACATCTCCGAGCTTGTGGTGATCCACCACGGAGACGATGGTGCTGCTTTCAAAGCCGAAGGGAGCCTGCGCGAGGTCGGAAAAGTCCACCAGGCTGACCTGCTGTCCCGCAGAGCTTTCCATGATGCGCGGCGGCTTGATGTCGAAGCGCTGCATCACGAAGTTGGTTTCGGGATTCGGGCTGCCCTGAACCTTGGGGCTGGAAGGCATGCCGCGCTGGTTCTGCAGCTCGGCCAGTGCGATGGCCGCAATGACGGAGTCGGTATCGGGGTTTTTATGGCCGAACACCTGAATGCGCTGGGGACGGGAAGGGGAAGCCATAGGGGGGAACTCCAGAGAATGGGTATGTTGGGCGCAGGGTGGCTCCTGCGCGGGAAGCCATAAAAAAAAGTCCAAGAAAAATCCTGGACTTTTTATGTGTACTGGTAGCAAGGGGGAGATTTGAACTCTCGACACTACGGGTATGAACCGTATGCTCTAACCAACTGAGCTACCTTGCCGTGAAACCGGAAACATCCGGCGCAGGAGTGTTCTTATAAAAAAAGGGAGACCTTGGCAAGCATTTTTTTCGTACTTTGAAAAATTTTTCAGGAAACCATGAACCAGTAAACGGGAATGGCGAGCAATATGCGATAAATAGCAAAGGGTTTCAGCGTATTGCGGCCGAGAATGGCAATAAAGCCGCGAATGGCGACAATGGCGGAGACAAAGGCGAAGACCGACCCGGTGAGGAAGAAGGGAATATCGGCCGCGCTGAACAGGGAGATGGATTTCCACAGATCGTAGCCTGCCGCGCCGATGATGATGGGCACGGCGGCCAGGAAGGAATATTCCGCGGCGATTTCGCGGCGCACGCCCAGGATCATGCCGCCCATGATGGTGGAGGCGGAACGGGAGAAGCCGGGCCACAGGGCCATGCACTGGAAAATGCCTATGCCCAGAGCGTGCATGGGGGTGAGCTCATCGATGTTCTGCACGGGCATGGAATTCTGCCGGGGCGCCACCAGCCTTTCCACCGCCAGCATGAGCAGCGCGCCGCATATCAGTGCGGCCGCCACGGTGAGGGGCGTGAACAGCGTTTTGATGAAGCCGTGCAGCAGAAGGCCCAGGGATGCGGCGGGCAGGGTGGTGAGCACAAGCAGCAGTATGCCGCGCGGCCCGGAAAAGGCGTGAGCTTTGTCCGGGCGCAGAAGAGAGAGAAAGCGCCGCCAGTAGAGGGCGATCACGGCGAGGATGGCCCCCACCTGTATGACCACGCCGAAGGTGGAGGCTCTGGGGCCGTCGAAGCCCAGAAGGTCCGAGGCGATGATGAGGTGGCCGGAAGAGGAGATGGGAAGAAATTCGGTGAGTCCTTCCACCAGGCCGAGCAGGCTTGCAGTGAGGAGGGATTCCATGTCAGTTCCTGGAAGTGCCGCTGGAAATGGCGCGGTCGACGAAGGTGAGGGTTTCCGTGTAGAAATTCTGGGAAGAGCCGTAGGTATAGGGAGTGAGCACGCGGGTGCGGTTGGCCCCCACCATGAGCCCCACAATGACCTGTGCGGTGCTTGCGGGGGAAAGATTCGTGATGGTGCCGTCTGCAATGCCGCGCTGGAGCTGCACTTCAAGAAGGTGATGCACCTCCGCGAACTTGCGCAGCATGATCTCCCTGTCTTCACTGGCCTTCATGTCGCTGTAGGGAGAACAGCGCACGAGCACGAGCCAGTTGGTGTGCGGATCAATGGAGAACTCAAGGTAGGCGCGGCAGAAGCAGAGCACGCCGGTGCGGCCGTCGGCCGTGCCTTCCGTGGCGGAACGGAGCACGCGCAGAAAATGCTCAAGCACGTCCATGCCCGCGGCGAAGAACAGCTTTTCCTTGTTGCCGTAATGATGGGTCAGAAGGCCGAGGGCAACGCCCGCCCTGTCGGAAATCTTTTTAAAGGTTGTCTCCGCAAAACCGTACTCGCCGAACAGCTCCTTGGCCGCCTGGAGCAGGGCTTCCTTTTTGGTCACGCTTTTCATGTTCATGGTCTTTGTCTGCATAAAACAGGTCTGCCGCGCCTGAACGCGGCCGGGGAAAAAAGAGGAACCTTCCCCGCCTGCGCGAAACTTCCGACCGCGGCAGGCATGGAATGATTCCTTTCACAGATTCAGGTTTGCCTCATTGCACGCTTAAAGGCAAGTCGTTTGTTTGTTCAACCAGTCTGCGGGGAAAACTGGACATCGCCTTCTTTCCCCATTACTCTTGCCCCAGACAAACGGATGTTTGTCCGTGTATTTTCTGGAGGATTCATGGCTCGTTGCCTTGCCGTCGCCGCTATCGTCATCTGGTTTCTGCTGCTTTCCCCATACCCCACGTCGGTGTTCATCGCGGCCGTCACCGCCGCGCTTACCCTGCCCATATACCGCTGGCTCCGCGCGAGGATGTCGAAGACCTCGGCCATTGTTTTCTTTTCCACGGGACTTGTGGTGTGCGTGGCAACGCCCATCACCATCGTGCTCGTCATGGTCATTCCTCAGGCGCTTGAGGGGGCGCGAAGGCTCAGCGCCTGGTGGCAGGCGGGGCATGCCATTCCTCCGGCCATTTCCTATTATCTGGGGGAGGCCCACAGAATATTTGTGGAAAACGTGCCCAACGCCCCGGAATACCTCGACAAGCTGGAGAGCGATTTCAACGCCGTGGTCAACGCGGTGCTGAAGAACGTGCTTTCCCGGGGGCTGAACCTCGCGGGCGACACCATGGGCATGGTATGGGCGCTGTGTCTTTTCATGGTGTTCACCTGCCTCATCGTGGTCTACGCCCCTTCCATCCGCCGGGCGGTGCTGCAGGTGCTGCCCCGGCACGAGGACATGGTGGAACGCTTCGTCGCCGTGCTGCACAATGCCAGCCGTTCCGTATTCATCAGCATCGTGTTCGTGCCCATTATTCAGGGCACGCTTACCGGCATAGGCCTGCGTTTCCTCGATGTGCCCGATCCCGCATTCTGGGGGCTGCTTGCCGTGTTCACGGCAGTCATTCCTCTTGCGGGCACGGCCATTGTATGGCTGCCCATATCCATTTACCTCTGGGCCACGCAGTCGCTGGGGGCCGGGCTCATGCTCCTGGCATGGGGGGGAATCGTGGTGTCGGGTTCGGATAACCTGCTGCGCCCGTATTTTCTCAAGACCGGCATCGAGGTTTCCATGGTGGTGCTTCTGCTTTCCATCGTGTGCAGCCTTGCGGTGTTCGGCGCCGTGGGCATCATTGCCGGGCCGGTGATGGTGGCCGTGGCCCGGCAGGCCATGGTGGAAAGCGAACTGCTTTCCCGCGAACACGACGACAGGTGAAAGGCCGATGCGGCAGGTTCGCCTGCCTTTTTTCCATGCCCTCCGGGCGCAAGACACAGGGAGTGATGCGGATGGCCATGCTCAACGCGAAATACATTGCCGAACTGGAAGAATACCTGAAATCCGGCAATCTGGAAGAAGATTTCAAGTGGTCGGTGGAGGAGCGCCGGGGCGAAATTCTGGAATTTCTGGAAAAGCTCATGGATCTTGGAGAGCTTGCCGACGAAACCGCCACGCATATCATCTTTAAAGGACAGCTCGGCGCGCTCATGGGCATGCCCGGGGAAAAGGCGGAGCCGGAAGCCCCGTCTCCGGCCGTGGAGCAGGGCGCTTCCATGGAGATTCCGCAGAAATAACGGCGTTAGTGCCGCAGATATTCATGCGCCGTCCTTTTCCGGGCCGGAGGGGCGGCGCATGGCGTCATGAAAAGCGTTTCCTCAGAGGAGACGCTTTTTTTGCGTCCTCCGGCCGGGATACCCCGGCGGCCGCTGTATCTTCCGTATTCCGGAAGTCCGTTTACAGGCCGCGGCAACAGACATGCCGAGATCAGCGCACACATGGGCCTGCCTGGGCGTGCGGGCAGAAGAGCCATAAGGCACACAAGAGGCGTTGCAGGCTCTGCGGCGGTGGGCTTTTTTCTGCCTTTATGGGGATGGGGGGATGTGCCGGAACCTTGAGCGGAGGAAAAGGCGCAGAAACAGCGCGTGCGGCCTTAGGAAGGTTCGCCGTTTTTTAGCAGCATCAGGCAGAGCGCGCCCGCAAGCAGCGTGTGGCGCGAAAGGGGACGCAGGCCCTCATCGTGGAGCAGCGCTTCCAGCCCGCCCTGTCTTTGGCTGTTTTTTTCCATGGCGCGCCTGAACGGCGCGGCAAGAAGGGCCGCCGGGTATTCCAGGTTGCGTTCCGGCTCCTTGAAGTCGAAAAGCAGGGTATATGCCGCACGGCGCGAAGCCTGCCGGAGCCTTTCCCCGCAGACTTCAGGGGAAGACAGGGTGAGGCAGAAGCAGGTCACGGCACAGAGCGAATCGCGCGGGGGCAGTTGCGTATGCTGCTCGGTCAGAACGGGCAGCGTGCGGCGCGGCAGGGGAAAAGGCCCCAGATCCAGGAAGGAGGAGACGCCGAGGGCGAGGGCCCTTTCCTCCATGACGGGAAGGGCCTGCCGGACAAGGGCGCGGCCGAAGCCTTCAAGAAGAAGGTTCACCCTTCGATTTCCTGATAGGTGGCCGACTGCAGCGGCGTTTCCCCCACCGTCATGCTGTACATGCGTACAGGCAGGCCGGCGAGGCGTTCCTGCATCTTCCGGTACAGGTAACGGGCCAGATTTTCCGAAGAGGGGTTGATGACATCAAAGGGGGGAAGCTCGTTGAGGTAGCGGTGGTCGATGAGCGCAAGCTCGGCCCGGAGCTCCTTTTTCAGCAGCGTAAAATCCGCCACAAGTTCCGTATCGGGGGTGAGGGTTTCTCCTTCCACCACCATTTCCACAAGATAGTTGTGCCCGTGCAGATCCTCACACTTGCCTTCATAGTGGCGCAGAGCGTGGGCGGCCGCAAAATCGCCGCGTATGGTGAGTTTCCACAGCGCTTTTTTCATGATGATTCTTCCTTGGGTTGTCTGTTGTTCCCCGGGGAGCGTTGACGCCGTGAGGCGGAAGGCCCCGCCGTTTTTCCGGGCACACCCGGCCCTTCCGGAAATGTCGCTTCTCCGGAAAAGCCGGGTCGTTCTTTAACGTTGCCCCGGCTTCAGCTTCGGGCGGCTTTGCCGCAGCGCACGCTTCCGGCAAAGCTCTGTATACGGAAGAGCCGTGCCGGAAAGGGGCAGAACTTCGCAGCTCTGCCCCGTTATTTTCTTTTTCTAGCGGTGCAGGGCCATGCGCGCCTTTGCCCAGGCGTCCAGATCCTTGTTGAGCTGGGGGCTGGCCTGCACCCTCCAGCGGGGGCCGAGTTCCATGATGCAGTTTTTGTGGTTCAGTTCAAACTGTATCTGCACGGAGGAGGAACCCTTGTGCTTTTCCAGTATGGCCTTGAACTCCTCAATATCCGCATCGCCGGTGCAGCTTACGGGGTAGGGCACCACCACGGGGTGATCGCTGCTCATGCAGGCTTCGAGCAGCGGACGCGCCGAGTCGCACAGCAGCTTGATTTCCTTGACGCGGTTTTCCTCATCCTCGCCGTCGTCGTCATCATCGTCATCCTTCACGTCGATGGTGCCGGCAAGTTCGATGAGCGGGCGTTCCGCGTGCAGCGCCTCCTTGATGGCCGCGTAGGTTTTGGGGAAAATGGTCACTTCTGCGTGCCCGGTCAGATCTTCCACCTGCACGAAGGCCATTTTGTCGCCTTTCTTGGTGATGAATTCCTTCACCGCCGTGACGAGCACCCCGGTCTTCACCGCGCCCTTGCCGAGTTCCCCTATTTCCTCAAGCGTGAGCAGGCCGAGTCTCTGCATGTCGCGCCGGAAGGGCTGAAGCGGATGGCTCGTGAGGTAAAAGCCCAGGGAATCCTTTTCAAAGGCCAGTTTCTGGTCATCCTCCCATTCCGGAATATCCTGCTCCTCGCAGGGGAAGCCGATGCCGGGCAGAGGGGCCGCCTCCACCGAGGGAGTGAGGGCAAGCAGGGAAATCTGCGGGGAGTTCTTTTCCTTCTGCTTCTTCTGTGCGCGGGCCACCACGGCGTCGAGACTGGCAAGCATGCCCGCACGGCTCACGCCGAAGCAGTCGCATGCGCCGCCCTTGATGAGGCTTTCCAGCACGCGCTTGGTCACCTTGCGCAGGTTGACACGGGTGCACAGATCGAGAAGCGACTTGTAGAGGCCGCCTTCCTCACGGGCACGGACGATTTCATTGATGGCTTCATCGCCCACGTTCTTCACGCCGCCGAGGCCGTACACGATGGATTCCCCGCTGGGCGTGAAGGCCCTGAGGCTGATCTGTACGTTGGGGGGCAGAACGTCGATGTTCATGTCGCGGCAGGCCGCAATGTAGCTGAGTATCTTGTCCTGGTTGCCGATTTCCGAGGAAAGCAGCGCGGTCATGAACTCAACCTTAAAGTAATACTTTAAAAATGCCGTACCGTAGGTGATGTAGGCATAGGCGGCGGAATGGGCCTTGTTGAAGCCGTATTCCGCGAATTTTTCCATGAGGTCGAAGATTTCGTTGGCCGTGCTTGCGGCCACGCCGCGTTCGGAAGCGCCCTTGAGGAAGATGTCGCGCTGCTTGGCCATTTCCTCGGCTTTCTTCTTGCCCATGGCGCGGCGCAGCAGGTCGGCGCCGCCCAGCGTGTACTTGGCGGTGATCTGCGCGATCTGCATGACCTGTTCCTGATAGACGATGACGCCGTAGGTGTCCTTCAGGCAGGGTTCCAGTTCGGGCAGAGGATAGGTCACCTCTATTTCGCCGTGCTTGCGCTTGATGAATTCATCCACCATGCCCGAATTGAGCGGGCCGGGACGGTAGAGCGCGAGCATAGCCACAAGGTCTTCAAAGCCGGAGGGCTTCAGCATGCGCAGATACTTGCGCATGCCCGTGCTTTCCAGCTGGAACACGCCGTCGGTGTCGCCGCGGGAAAGCAGGTCGTACACGTTGGGGTCGTCCGTGGAGAGGTTCTCCATATCGGGCGCTTCCTTGCCCTGGCGCACGATGTTCTTCACCGCGTTGGAAATCACGGTCATGGTACGCAGGCCGAGGAAGTCGAATTTCACAAGGCCCACCTTTTCCACGAACTTCATGTCGAAGGCGGCGATCTGTTCGCCCTTGCGCCCGGCAAAGAGCGGAAGGTATTCCTCCATGGGCTTGTCGGAAACCACCACGCCCGCCGCATGGGTGGAGGCGTGGCGCGTGAGTCCTTCAAGACGGCGGGAAATGTCGATGAGCTTGTGAACTTCCGGGTTGGTCTTGTACTCCGCCGCAAGCTCGGGCACCGTGTCGAGCGCCTTCTGCAGCGTCATCTTGAGATCGGCGGGAATCATCTTGGCGATGCGCGTCGTCTCGTTGAAGGGAATGCCCATGGCGCGGCCCACGTCCTTCACCACGGCCTTGGCCTTCATCTTTCCGAAGGCGGCGATCTGCGAGACCTTGTCCTTGCCGTATTTTCTGGTGACGTAGTCCAGCACTTCCAGGCGCCTGTCTTCGCAGAAGTCCACGTCGATATCGGGCATGCTCACGCGTTCGACGTTGAGGAAGCGTTCAAAGAAGAGCTTGTTGGGCAGAGGGTCGATGGACGTGATGCGCAGCGCCCATGCGGCCACGGAACCTGCGGCCGAACCACGGCCCGGCCCCACGGGGATGCCGTTGTTCTTGGCCCAGTTGATGTAGTCCTGCACGATGAGGAAATAGCCGGGAAAGCCCATGTCGCAGATGACCTTGAGCTCCATTTCCAGCCTGTCGCGGTATTCCTGGGCGTTGATGGTGTCTCGGTGCGGGTGCTTTTCCAGGCGCTTTTCCAGACCTTCCCGCGCCATGCGGCAGAATTCGCTCGCCAGGGTCATGCCCTCGGGAAGTTCGTACACGGGGAAGTGATAGGGCGGCGCATGCAGCTGTATTTCAAGATGACAGCACTGGTCGGCTATCTTGAGCGTGTTTTCCATGGCCTCGCGGGGAACCCCCTCAAGACCGGCGCGCATTTCCTCTTCCGATTTGTAGTAGAGGTCGCGCGCCTCGAAGCGGAAGCGCTTGGGGTCGTCCACCTTGGCCTGCGTCTGAATGCAGAGCAGAATGTCGTGGGCCTCCACGTCGTCGGCATTCAGGTAGTGGCAGTCGTTGGTGGCCACAAGGGGCAGGCCCGTGGCGTCGGCAAGCTTCATGATGCCTTCGTTCACCTGCGCCTGTTCCGGCAGGCTGTTGGCCTGCACTTCCAGATAGAAGCGGTCGGGGAAGAGCGCGGAATATTCCTTCGCTATCTCCACCGCGTCCTGAAAGGTGCCGCCGCCGGTGATGAGCTTGTTGGTGCCCAGAAGCGTGCGCGGAATTTCGCCCGCCACGCAGGCGGAAAGGGCCACGAGACCGTCGGTGCAGCCCTTCAGCATGTTCTTGTCGATGCGCGGCTTGTAGTGGAAGCCGTCGAGCCAGCTGCGGCTCACAAGATGCATGAGATTCTTGTAGCCCGTGGGGTTCTGTGCCAGCAGAATGAGGTGATGGCGCACCCGGGCGAAGTCGGACGTCTTGTCGGTATGGTCGCGGGTGACATAGACCTCGCAGCCTATGATGGGGGGGATGCCCACGTCCTTGCAGGCCGAATAGAAATAGGCCGTGCCGAACAGGTTGCCGTGATCGGTGATGGCCGCGGCGGGCATGCCGAGGGCCTTGGCCTTCTGGGCCAGATCGCCCACGCGGATGGCTCCGTCCAGCAGGCTGAACTCCGTATGACAGTGAAGATGCACAAAATCCGACATGATTTCTCCGGGAGAGTTCTTGATCGCCCGCGTTGAGAGAGGACCTTAAGGGTTGACGTTGAGAATAGAAGCTTTTCCGCTGCTGTCTGACACTGTTACAAAGAAAAAGAGGGAAAGCAGCCGCGGGGTACGATGTCTGCTTGGATGACCTTCGCCCAGAGTCGGCACAGTCTGGTGATATCGTTACCGTCTAAGCGGTATGCCGTCAATGGGAACACGGAGAGATGTCAGCGTAGCATATCAGAATATATAAAAAGAACAAGGAAGTCAAAATATTTTTCTCGCAATATCATATAGATTTTTTATCCACATGCAGAAAATTTATTGACGTGACCCATAACTTCCTGGAAGTCGTGCCCACAATGTGAATAAATCTTCTGTTTTCCGCTGTTTTGTATAATAATCTTCAATAGATTGCTCAAGAGTCAGTTTTTTCTTTCTCTTTTTTTGAGTCTTATTGACATGGTAAAATTTTTTACATGGGATATCTTTTTGTTGATAATTGATTTTTTTCTGTAAATATTTTTTCTGAGACATAAAATATTCTAATGTAATGAATTGTTTATTTTGATAGATATAGACATTTTTTAAAGAATCAATTTGTATGCAGTATTCGTGACGGCTGTTTATCCATAAAATGACACCTTCTTTTCCCTGTATGGTAACGGTGTCTCCGATGGAGAATTTATGAGTCTTTTTCATGGAGAGTGTGAATTCGTTGTTTATGTACAGGAATGATGAGTTTTTTCCGAATGTTTTCGATGCCATAAGCTAGCACAGCCCCTTGTTTCCGTAAAGCGCGGAGCGCGCCGGGAACCTGCGGCGCAGCGGGGAGGGCGGCTCTTGCCTACGGCCCGGACAGACGGTACTATGAAAGAAAATTTCCGGAGGAGAATTTTTTTGGCTCAGGTACTCGAAAGCCTTTTCACAGGCAAGCTCAGCGGCGTCATCATCATGGTGCTGGTTTCCGCCGCAGTGATATTTTTTCTGCGCGCCCTCTACGGTCCCCGGGGCGTTTTCCGCGATCCGAAGTGGGATGAGAGCAACCGGCGCATCCGCATGAAGGAGGCCGAGGAAAGGGAACGCCGCCTGAAGGAATGGCAGCGGAAGGGGGAAAACGATGATGAATGATCTTTCCGCGCACCGCGAGCGCTTTCTTGCCTATGTCGGCCGCTTCAGGGACGTGCCGGATGCCGCGCCTCTGCGCCTCAAGGTGGATCATACCTTCAAGGTGCTGGAACATGCCGGGGTCATTGTGGATTCTCTCAGGGGCAGGGCCGATGAAAAGGTCTGCCGCGCGGCGCTTCTCGGCGCCTTGTATCACGATTGCGGGCGCTTTCCCCAGTTTCAGCGTTACCGCACCTTCATGGATGCAAAATCCGTGAACCATGCCATCCTCAGCTTCCGCACCATGCGTGACGAGGGTTTTCTCCATGAGGAGGAGCGGGAGGTGCGCGGCCTTGCCCAGTGCGCCGTGCTTCTGCATAACCGTCACATCCTGCCTGCGCTTCTTTCCCCCCGTGCCCGTTTCGTCACGGACATCGTGCGCGACAGCGACAAGCTGGACATTTTCCGCATCATGGTGGGCTATCTGCACAGCGCCCTTCCCGAAAGGGACGCCGTGCTTCTGCATGTGCAGGACAATCCGGAAGGCTGGTCGCAGGTTGTGGTCGACGATGTGCTTGCGGGCCGTGTGGCGCGCTATTCCGACCTGCGCTTCGTCAACGATTTCCGTCTGCTTCTCGGCACATGGATGCTGGAACTGCGCTTTGCCGCCACACGCCGCGCGCTTGCGGAAAGCGGGCTCATGGAGGCCGTGCTTGCGGGCCTGCCGGACGATCCGCGCCTGCGCCCTGCTAGGGAAAAACTGTTTGCGCTGCTTGATGCGTGCGGACGATCCGGGGAAGAGGACTGCTGATGCGTATTCTTTTTCTCGGCGATGTCGTAGGCAGGGCGGGAAGAGTGGCGGTGAAGGAATTTCTGCCCGGGCTCCGGGAGGAATACTGTCCCGACGTGGTGCTTGCCAACGGCGAAAACATCGCCGGAGGGCTGGGCATGACCTGCGAGACGCTGGATGAGCTTTTTTCCTGCGGTGTGGATCTTGTCACCGGGGGGAACCATGTGTGGCGGCACCGGGAGATTTTTTCCCGCCTGGAAACGGACCGGCGCGTGGTGCGCCCCGCCAATTACCCCGAAGGTTCTCCGGGCAGGGGGTATGTGGTGCATACGCTGAAGGACGGCCGCAGGATTGCCGTGTTCAACGCGCTGGGCACCATGTTCATGGATGCGCTTGCCTGCCCGTTCCGGGCGGCGTTTTCCTGGCTTGACGCATGCGCCGGCGAGGATGAGGGCGCTGTCGTGCGCCTTGTGGATTTTCATGCCGAGAGCACGGGGGAGAAGAAGGCGTTCAGCTGGGCCCTGGACGGCAGGGTGAGCGCGGTGCTCGGCACCCATACCCATGTGCAGACGGCGGACGCGCAGATTCTGCCCCGGGGCACGGCGTACATGAGCGACCTCGGCATGTGCGGGGTGGAGCAGTCTTCCCTGGGCATGGATGCCGATGTGGCCGTGGCGCGCTTTCTCACCCGCATGCCCCATGCCTTCAAGCCCGCGCGCGGCCCCGTATCCCTGAACGGGGCCTATCTGGACATCGACGATGTCACAGGCCTTGCCCGGGAGATTCGCGCCGTGCGTTCCCACTGTCCCGCCGCCGTGCGTTCTCCGGCCGGGAATGAGTGAGGCAGGGCTTGTATTTTTGCCCGATAAGCGTAGTTTTTCCCCATCCCATTTTAGTTCTAGCGAGGTTGTTCCTATGAAGAAGCTGATGGCCGCCAACTGGAAGATGTACAAGACCGGAACCGAAGCCGTTGCCACGGTGAAGGAAATGGCTGAAAAGTTGCAGGGCAAGGCCCCTGAAGGCCGTGAAATCATTGTGTTCGTGCCCTTTACCGCTCTGGAAAAGGCCTCTGAGGCCATGGGTGCCATCGAAGGCGCTTCCACCGGTGCGGAAAACGTGTATCCCGCCCTGGAAGGCGCCTTCACCGGTGAAATTTCTCCTTCCATGATCAAGGCCTGCGGCGCTTCCTGGGTGCTCACCGGCCATTCCGAACGCCGCCACATCCTCGGCGAAAGCGACAGCTTCGTGGGTGAAAAGACGGCCTTTGCCCTGGAAAACGGCCTGCGCGTCATGCTCTGCATCGGCGAAACCCTGGAAGAACGCGAAGCCGGTCTTCTGCGCAACGTGCTGGAACGTCAGCTCAAGCTGGGCCTGAAGGGCGTTGCCGCCGATACTCCCGTGGAATCCCTTGCCATCGCCTATGAACCCGTGTGGGCCATCGGCACCGGCAAGACTGCCACCACCGACGACATCGTGGAAACCCACGCCATCTGCCGTGAGCTCATGCGCGAAATTCTGGGCGACAAGGCCGACAAGACCCCCCTGCTGTACGGCGGCAGCGTGAAGCCCGCCAATGCCGGCAGCATCCTTGCACTTGACAATGTGGACGGTGTGCTGGTAGGAGGTGCTTCTTTGAAGGCTGATAGTTTCACTCAGATCATCAATGCCTAGTATCAATGCGTAGTAAGGAGCATTTCGCGTGCAGACAGCCATCCTGACCCTTCATGTTATCGTTTGCATCATCCTTGTCGTGCTGGTTCTTTTGCAGTCCGGCCGTGAAGGTATGGGCGTTATCTTTGGTGGTGGCGGCAACAGTTCCGTGTTCGGCAGCGCCGGCGCCGGCGGCGTCCTCGCCAAGCTGACCACGTTCCTGGCCGTTATCTTCATCTGCACCTCTCTGGGGTACAACATCATGACCAGTTCCACCCGCACTTCCCAGGAATCGGTGCTTGATGTTCAGTTTGAAGAAGTGCCCGCCGCCCCGGCTCAGGTTCCTGCTGCTCCGGCTCCTGCTGCGCCTGCCGCTGCTGAAGCCGCGGCTCCCGCCCCTGCGGCGGAAGCTCCTGCTGCTGCGGCAGAACCCGCTCCTGCTGCGGAAGCTCCTGCTCAGGCCGCTGCGCCTGCCGAGGCTCCCGCTGCGGAAAAGCCTGCCGCTCCCGCCGAATAAGCAGGCTGCAGTCTGATTCATGAAAAGAGCGCTTCCCCACAGGAGGCGCTCTTTTTCTTTTAGGCTCAGGACTCATTAATTGCCAAAAGGGTAAAAAGTTCTTATTGTCGGCATAGGGAGGATGCCATGAAGGAA
>NZ_CALUWY010000053.1 GCF_944324615.1 uncultured Mailhella sp. | reverse complement strand
GTGCACACACGTTCTTTTCGGCCATTTGTCTCGCTGCCATTGTCATCTTTTATATTTAATGAGTCCTGAACCTAGCCATATCATAGGCACCTCGCTTTTCCACTACCCTCAAAGCCGTAAGAATGACGGGCGCGTCGACGTCTTCCATAGCCATAGAGCCAAAGGCGGGAAAAAGCTGATTCTCCAGTCGATTCTTCAGAAGCTTCTTATACCCTTCCTGTTTATCGAGGCTCCTCTTTTCGAACCATTCCCGACCTATCCTCTCGAAGGTCAGAACGGTTTTCCTTTTCTCAGCCTCTGCGCCGCTTTTCAGACGCTTTTGCTCTTCCTTCGGGTCAATCCCTTCGGCCAGTTTCTTTTTGGCTTCCAGCTTAAGCTCACGCGCTTTTTTCAGCGAGACATGAGCCAACATACCCAGACTCAAAGTGTCTTCCTTGTCATCAGGTCTTCTATATTTCAACCTCCAGAACTTGCCTCCGGCAGGCGTGACATACAGGTAGAGACCTTCTCCGTCTATGAGCTTGTAGGGCTTCTCCAGAGGCTTGGCTTTTTCGACTTCTTTAGCCGATAACATATTGACTTTACGCATGATTTACTCCATTTGGGGGTATTTTCAAAGGGGCCATCCGATATTTTCGCAAGATACCCCCAAATGTACCCCCAATTTTGGGGGTATGTCCATGTTGCTTCCTGGATTATGCGGGACTATAATTTTTTAAAAAAAATAAGTCCCACAAGGGTTTATGTACCTTATGGGACTTTCTCAGCATCTAAACTGGCGGAAAGGGTGGCCACCAAACTACGCTTGTAACATATTGATATTACACAATTCAATAGTTTTCACTTCACAAAAACCATACCAAAAATCATACCATTTTCAGACGATGATCCACTAGGCGGGGTCACTCCCATTTGAAGCCCCCGCCTGTACATTCACATTTCAATAACGCCGTCTTCCACGTCGCCGATCATCGTCATCATCATCGTCGTCATCATCGTCGTCATCATCGTCACGATCATCATCGTCATCCCAGTCGTCGCCATCATCATCCGCATACGCGATTCCCGCGTCAATCGACGCGCCAAAAGAAGGGAAAGAAGAGGCGAAACCTTCACCAAGAACGACGACGGACGCGAGCAGAAATAAAGCCATCATCAAGGGGAGGAACTTGCGGGACATGGATATCCTCTCAGGTTGTAGGTTGAGACTTCAAGCTAACCTTACGGAACAAGTATTACCCGGATATGGCTTAATTTTTACCGGCAAGGTCACAGCCCACAAGAAAAGGCCGCCCAGTTTCCCAGACGGCCCGCAACCTTGGAGGCGGAATCTCCCATGAATCGCCCGTTGTCCCCGCGTTCACTCTCTCATGCCGGACATACCCCGTCAAGCCACTACGCGCCACGGAGAGACACGTTTACCGCCCGGCCTGTTGTGTGGGTATGGCGTCCACGTTCCGCGCCTCTCCGGCCTTGTGGCGAGTTCCGGCAGGTAAGGAAGACGGCGCGCTCAGATATGAGCCGGCTCACTGCCCCCAAGTTTGGGGATAGTACCGGCAGGTAAGGAAGGATAGCAGGCCGATTGCTAGCCCTGTTTCTGTTCTGGCACCCCTGCGACAACTGCGACTTGTGCGACATTTGCTACGCTTTCCACTGCGCTCAACTTTGAGCTGAGTACCTGCCAGCCTCACCCCTTGCCGGTTCCTTTTTTGAGGTCAACACCGTTGACTTGCCGTTGACGTTCCGCCTGGTCCCTCTCTTTTTTTTGTGGTTTACGCCGTCAACCAGCCGTCAACTTATCGGCCTCTTTTTTTTGCGGTTGCCACCTGCTACCGGCCTGCTACCTTACCGTAACCTTACCGTCCCCAAACCTTGCAGTAACCTTGTAGCCCTCCGCCTCTCCCTGCGGCTTTCCCTGCGCGCCTTCCGCCTTGCCAACCTCGCCGTAACCTCGTTGTCCTTGCCCGTCCTCATGGTTCCCTCATGGTTCCCCGGCCTTGACGTAACCTTGACCTTGCCCGCGTCATCCCATCCCAGTCCGGCGGGGAGAGGGTCAAGAAGGGCGTTGGCAAGTATCTCTTCCGCCGTCCAATCGTCCACGTCGCACCGTGACCACGGATCGAGCCACACGTCCCCCGCCTTGTCTTCATGCCGGATTGCCTTCAACTCGTCCCGTTCAGCCTTGCGCCTTGCGTCCTGATACTTCCGCCTGCAATGATCGGAGCAGTAAAGCCTATGCCTTGTCGAGCCGTCGGGGAGAGGACCGCCGCAATACCGGCATAGACGCATGGAACCGTTCACCGCCTCACCTCCCTGTCATGGCCTGAAGGACTCGCCATTCTACGCCATCGCACACCGGCGGCACACACCGCGCCCCGGCATACGAATAGAGGCCGCCCCAGTCTCCCGGGAACGGCCCCCGCGCACCGGCCTCTCGATGCTTTCCCAAGTTTTACCAGGTAGGGACAGTTTGCGCACCTCTAGTTTTCCGTAGTAGGCGACCCCTGTTCCGACCTGCTTTTACAGGACGCCCACGGCCTCTTGTACGGCCTTCAATTCATGCACCTTGCCCTTCACATATTGCCGGAGGAAACCAGCCGTCACGGCCTCCGCATTGGCACGATTACCGGCAAAGAGGAAGGGGATACGGTGCCGTGCCATGAAGGCCAGCACCGACGCCATGCCGGACGCAGGGGAGAGCTTGGAACGATACTTGCCCGCCGCCAACTCCTGCCAGCTTGCTTCTACCACGACACAGAAGGCTTCCAGCGCGGCCGCCCTCATGAGTTCCCGCTGAAACCGCTCTCTCTCAGTCCCCAGACACATGACCAGATCAGCAAGGCTCTTTCGTTCCACGGCCACGCGGTCAGTCAGCCCGGCAAGGGAATAGTCTCCCAGGGACAGCGTCCCGCGCTCCGTTTCAATGTCGCCGTTTTGTCCCAGGAACGCGAACGGCCGTTGTTCTCGCGTGTCTATGATGATTTTCACTCTTTCGCCTCCTGCACCTCTTCAGGAGTTTCCCCAGTTTCAAGAAGTTCGCGCATTTCTTTTATGCACTGGTAAGCGTTCAGCAGCAGACCGACCGCCCCAAGATTCCACCTCTCTGCAAGAATCTTGTCAGCAGAAAGAAGCAAGGCGTCCATAACTTGGAACTCGTCCATATAGGCAACCTTCAACTTCTTATCATCCACAAGGCAAGTCTCACCGTTTACAACGTATTCAACATCTAGCTTTTCAAGCATTACTTTTTCTCCCGCCTGCGCCACGGAGAGGCGCGTTTTTCGTTTTTTTGATGGATGCTCCATGCCCCAAAAAGAGCACAGACGGCCCTCACCATGTCGCCGTATCCGTCTCGGCCTCCCTCTGGAAGTCCGGCCACGCCTCACCCCACACAAGGCAGAAGGGGCCCTTGCCCTCGTGGAAGAACCGACACTTGCTGCAGCTCTTCCCATACCCGGCGCAGAACGTGGGGAAGTCGGGAAAGCCTCGCCGATCCGTCGGCGGCTCATGGAACCGCGCCCGCGCCCTTGCGCCGACTTCCGACGCCTCGCCCGACTCCGTTCCCCATCCCATAGCCTCGGCCTCACCAGCGGCCCCTACAGGCTCCGCAAGGGGCCTTTCTTCCGGCAGTGTAGGAAGCTCATCTTTTGCCGGTTCCCCCGCGTTCTTTTCCTCTACCCGTTCTTCCGCCTGCCCCTTTTCGAGGTCATCGGATTCATACATATCGCCCATCATCAAGCCGAACATTTCGCTTTCGTTCATGGCCTCACCGCCTGAAAAACAAAACAAGTATGATTTTTTGCTTGGGGCACTTGGGGCAGTTGGGGCACCCGTTGCGGCACAACGGTTTTCAGCCGTTTTTGCCTGCCCCAAACGCTTTTTTATTTTGGGGCACTTGGGGCACCCCGCAAATTTTGCAAGCCTTCAATTTCTTGCCTGCCCCATTTTTTCGGGGCACTTGGGGCACTTTTGGGGCAGGATTTTTCAAGATAACTCATTGAAATATATGAACTGCCCCATCTGCCCCAGTTGCCCCAACGAAAAAAACAAGTTTGTTTCAGTTTTCGGAGTCATCGGGCATGGTCAGGACGTACACGCGCGGCCTTCCCAGTCCGGGAAGCGACACTTTAGGATCAATTCGCCCGGCCTCAACTTTCAGCCAGCCATGATTTTCAAGCACCGCTAATGCCCTTTTGACTCCATAATCTCCGATCATCTTCTTGAAGGACTCACGCAGCACGATGTATTCATAGCGGTTATCTCCGACCTTCCGCCGGAACCCTACGCGGTTGATGCAAACGGCGTCGGGATGGTCAATGTCCTGAAAGCAGCTTTGCCCGTTGCGCTCAATGAAAAGCTGAACAGTCGAAAGAATGGCCGCATCTTCGGAAGCCCCCGCGCTGCCACGCATGGAAAGCCAGCCGTCAAAGCAGGAACGCACGGCCCACACGGGATTTACGGCATCAGGGATAATACCGGCGGCCTTGGCAAGGTTTCCCGCCACAGCAACCAGCGCAAAGCGGCGGGCCACGCGGTGCACCTGTTCTCCGGCATCAGAGGGGCACAGCTTGTTTTCTATGCAGGGGATAGCCTTGCCGAGTGTGCTTTGAACTTCGTTGTAGTTCTTCACCAACCAGCCAAGAAAAGCCCTGCTCGCATGGCCGTAGTTGTTTTCGCACAGGTTCCTTATATGGTTCACCAGAGACGCGGAATCATCGAACCCGTGCAACTCGCTCACCATTGAAGCATCAATAGGAATGTTCACATAGCGGACTTCTTGCCCCGCCCTTGGCTTTATTCCTGCTGCTTCAAGCTTATCCTTCAAGCCAACCTCACCACTGGAAAGGAACAACAGACGCCAAGACGCCGTTTGCCTTGCGCCGCCACTACGTCCGGCACGAGTCTTGCCCGAACCATTGGCAAGCATGTAGGCCGCTTCTGACAAGTCATGCGCTTGAACCTCTCCGACTTCATCCAACACCAGAACGCCGTCATTGAACATGGTAGCTACAGCTTCAAGGCCGTTTGAAGTAGTGCGCCAAGTGCGGAGCTTTTCGCATTCATTCCAAGCGGAGGCCGCAACCTTGAGACAGGTGCTTTTCCCGCAACTGGAATCCCCCTCTATGGAAAAACCGCCGCCTTCCATGCCTGCCGGTTTGAGCAGAGCACCGGCGAAACCAGCGCACAGGAAAAAGGAGAGTCGAGAATTGCCCGCACACAAGGCCGCCATCTCTTGCCATTTCTCAAAGCTTCCGCCCGTCTGGTATGCGTTCCGCACGAAGTCCAGCGTCTGCAATACGACAATGCCATCTTCCGCGCCGATAGTTACATCAGGCAGGACAAAGCAATATTCATCTTCCGTCGTTGCTTTCACGTCTCCCTTGTTGAACCAGCCAACCTTGGACACGTTGGTAATCATGCGTTTTGTCTGGATACCGTAGAGGAAGTTCACGAATCTTCCATGCATGCCGGGGGCAACACTATATCCGTCAGCGGCCAGCATAGACGCCCATTCACGGCCTTGCTTTTGTAATGATTCTTCCGGCAGGGCCATACGGTGCAACACGTTTGCAGGGTCACGCCATTCAAGCAGAAAGCCCCAGTTCTTGGAGTGTTCATCTTTGGTTCTTCCCAGAACACGGAGAGGCGGCCCCAGTCTGTATTCCTGCACATCGTCTCCCTTCTCTTCCAGCTTGTACAACCCGGCCTTGTCTCCCGTCGCACGGATGAAATAACCGGCAGGCAAGCGAGTTTCCCCGCACTCTCGTATGGCCTTCTCAATCACCACGCGCACCTTCTCCGGCCCGTTCTCAGGATCATCCGTGAACAGATCATTGAAATCTGCCTTGCGTCCCCTTATTGCCGGACACACGGCCAGCTTGCCGCCCACGGCCTGCGCCGCCGCCGTCGCCTCCTCTACACCGGTATTCCGGCTTCCGTCCTCGTGGATATCGTTGTCGGCCAGCAGAACTATCTCCCTGTCCGGGTACTTCTCCCGCGCCATTCTGGCCACGTGTTCAAGGTTCCCGGCGTCGAACGCAGTAAGCCCGCCGTACCCCGTCGCCATGCAGGCACTGAGCAGCGTTGCCACGCCCTCACCAATGAGCAGCGGCCCGTCCTGCCTTCCATTCTTTGCCGGTATGGGAAAGTAGCAGCCTTTCTTTTCCCCGCCCTTGAGAAAACGCTTGTTGTCCTTCGTCTTTGTCCCATCGATAAACTGCAAGCTTGCAAGCCGGCCTTCCGCGTTCCTCACCGGAAGCACCAGCCGCCCGCCCTTGTCCTGTCGCATATCGCCACGGGGAAGCACGCCCTTGCGCCTCAGATAGGCGTTATCCTCTCCGGCAAGGGGGAAGGTTGGAAAGAGGCTGTTCGCCTTCTCAGCGGCGGCCCTGCGCTCCTCCTCCTTCTCTTTCAGAGCCTTTTCTTTGCCTTGCCGGATCCTCTCCCGCATTTCCTCCCTTTCGGCCTCTGTCATGGCGTTCAGCGCGCCCTTGTCATACAGGGGAACCGTCCGGCCCTCGCCTCCTTCATGGTAGTTCACCAGCCATACGTTGGGCGGAAAGTCGAGGTGTACGGCGTACCGCCCGTCGGTGCCGCACGGCTTCTTCGTGGTGCCGCACGTCACCAATTCCCCGGAAAGGTCCACCTCTTCCACCACCAGCCCGGCGTCTGAAAGGGTGCGGCGGGCCTTCTCCGCAAGGTCAAACGGCGTGTATTCTTCAGTCATGGGAAATATGTTCATGGCGTCCTTCTCTGGTCAACTCTTCAAGCAGAAATACGCATATCGCGGCGGCCCGGTTCAACATACATTCCACCATGTCATCATCCGCCTGCGCAGCATCACGATGCAGAGCGCTCACGGCATAGGCCAGCGCCGCCATATCCTGATGGTTTTTCAATCGGTTCAGGCTCTTCATCACCGTACCTCCCCGGCCAGCTCTTCAAAGTTGATTCCGGCATGGGAAAGTTCATCGTCCTGCCGGTCCAGCCAGCCGAACAGCCCGGCCACGGCCACAAGCTCCAGAAGAACAAGTGCCGTCCCAACCATCAGCTTGCCGCGTTCCGAAAGCCTGAGAGCCTCACGGCGGCGGGACACAGCATATCCGGCAGAAATGGAAAGGTTCGTCCTACTCATGGCGCACCTCCCCGGCTTCCTGAGCGTCCAGCACACGAGCCACGGCCAGCAGGGGAAGCAGATTCGTTTCCGCCTCATCAATCGCCCGCCGGAGAGGCAGGGACAGGGCGGCGCCATACATCAGCTTTTCGGCCACGGTATGAAGGGCCATGCCGCCACCGGGCACAGTGTCCACAAGGTCAAAGCAGGAACGGCCCACGGCCTCCCGGCGCATGGCGTCCAGCTCGCGGGCACGGGTCAGCACGTCGTCCCGGAAGGCGATCAGTTCATGCCGGTACGCAGTCAGAGCATCCACGCGGCGCAGGGACATGGTTTCCGGCAGAATGGAAGAAAAGGACTCGGGAGAGGAAGCAGCGGACTCGGCACGGCGCACATGACGGAGAAAACGGAGAGCTCTACGCATGGCCGGCCTCCTCATCATCGCGGCAGTTCAGATCAATCAGCCGCTCCACCGCCAGCAGCACGGCCCGCTGGTGCCTTAGCTCATGCCTAAGAGCTTCGGCACAGGCCAGCACGCGGTATCCAGGGAGAAGCGCATGACCCAAAGCCTCGCGGGTGTCGTTGGCGTCCATTGGTGCAAGCTGGTTACCGTTGAGCAGGTGAAAAACGATGTCCGGCCAGGATCGGGCCTGTCTGGATATCTGCACCTGCAATGCCTCGACGTGATCGAGCAGTTCAATGGAGCGGTTGAGTTGTTCGGTGGTCAGGGAACGGATGGAACGGGACGCGGGAGTTTTGGCGTCAATCATAGGGAAATACCTCGACAGACTTTTGGGAATTAAACGCAAAGAGGCGGCAACACCTGCTTTCCCCTGCCTCTGTCGAAGGCAGCCGTACCCTCTCGGAATACGGAGCTTGCGTTGCCGCCAATATGCACAAAGTCACCGCCAGCAGATACACCACCGGCAGGACATTTGATAGCAAAAGACTTGCGCACGAATGTTCTTCTACCCCTTGGGAGAGTAGAAAAGGTGTCGCTCACCTTCGACAGATACTTAGGGGCCTCAACCATGCCCCATCCCTCGCCATGAGTCAAGGACAATAGACCGCCATAGACCACAATGGAGCCTTGGCAAGTGGCTTTTTGATAGGAAATCACACGGGCGGGGACTTTCCAGAAGGCGGAAGAACGGATAGAATTGCTCATTCCTTCGGGTGCCCCTGCGTTGGTTTCCCCTGATACAGCCTGCGCGGGGGCCTTCTTTATGCTCAGCATACTGCCTCCCCCTCACCGGCAGAAGTGACGGTCTGCCCTTTGGCGTAGGCTTCCACCTCTTCACGCAGCCAGTACACGAAGCGGACGGATTCACGGTACTTTTTGAGCTTGCCCAGACGGTCAAGCTTGTACAGGTGGTCACGGGAGCACAGCAGCATGGCGCACACTTCCGGCGCACGCATACGGGGGGAAAGAATATTAGGCATATAAAAAACCTCCTGATACATTCACAGACATTCCGTTGTCTATGTTTGCACAGGAGGTTAGCGCGGCACGGGGTAGCCAACGCAAGGTAGCCAATTAGCCATTGGCTAGCCAAAGCCCCTTGAGTGGCTAGCCAACACTTTTTATTGGCTACCCTTGGCTACCCGCTTTTTCAACGTGTTCTTTACGGAGTTCCGCAGGGTGAAGGGAGACTTTCCGGCAGGGTTAGGGTGAAAGAAATAACCGTTCTCCCTCTGTGACAGAAATTCTTTTTCTTCGTCCAACGCGGCCATGATCTCGGAGACAGGGGCACGGGCGTAAACCAGCTTGGCTACCACGGTAAAAAGCCCGTGGTCTTCATACTCCGCCGGGAACTCTTCATCTTGCCCGTTTTTCCCGTCCTCACCGCCACGTAGAGGCGCGTTTTTCAATTCCTCATTCTCGGCTCTGAGCTTGTCGTTTTCGGCCCTGGAATCGGCAAGGGCGGCTTCCAGCGCGGCGACCTTCTCCTGCATGGCGAGCCATTCCGGGGAGGAGGTGCCTTGCGCCGACTTCTCCTTGTCCGTCATGGCAGCAATAAATTGCATATCCCTGCGTGACATATGGCAATAGGTCATCATAAATGATATCGCTTTTGATTGATGTACCTCGCCGGACAACACTCTTTCAAATTCATCTTCCGCAGAAACATCAACAAAACCGTTCAATACAACTGATACGGTTTTATCTAATATAATAGTCTTGTACCACCATGAAGAAGGATATGGAAAAAAATCTATAACCAGCGAAAAGGGATAAAGTTCTCCATTTGGGCAATTATCTATAACAACTTCTTTTTTTTCGTTATAGTGCCATGATATTCTATCAACCATATCTCGCCACACTCTCCCTTGTGCGCTCCTTCATGGAACCCCGGCAGGCGGTAGGAGTTGCCGCTTTTCGGCGTGGTTCATGACGCCACACCTAGCCGGGGAAATGGATGCTATGCCGTCTGCATGACAAGAGGCTGAATCTGCGTCCAGCTTCCCTTTTCCTGTCGGGCGTTCCAAAGATCGACGGCCCTCTGCAGGTTCAGCCACAAGTCAGGCGTGGTGTTCAAAGCAACGGACAGACGCATAGCCATGTCCACCGTTACGGGCGCACGCCCGTTGACAAGAGCGGAAACCGTCTTGCGGGATACTCCTATACGTTCCGCAAAGTCGGTAATCGTCACGTCCAGCGGTTCCAGATACATTTCTTTCAGCACCTCTCCCGGCATGGACGGCTTTCTTGTACGTTCCATATGTCCCCCTAGTGATAATCCTGATAGTCTACGATATAGGCGTCCCCGTCCTCAAAGCGGTAGGGCCTTTTTTCTATGCCGGGGAAATGATGGTCACACTGTCGCCCTGTATCCTGTCACCATGCCGGAAGCGATCATACCATCAACGCCTTTCTCACTACGTCGGGAGCGGCGGAAATAACCTTGAGGTACGCACGGGCGGCGGGGTCCGGTTGTCTCCTTCCCTGTTCCCAGTTCCTGAGCGTGTACAGAGACAGACCGAACGCGGAAGCAAACCGAGCCTGAGAAAGCCCCATACTTTCCCGAATAGCCTTCACGTCTATAGAGGCGGGCGCATGGGCGGGCGGCAGTTCCGTCACGGCGAAATCTTCCCTATCCACCGTCCCATCCATATAGGCCACGGCATCCTTCAAGCCTTCCAGTATTTCCTTGCCGATATCACTCATGTTCCTTTCTCCCATACTCTGCCAGCTTGGCGGTCAACTGGCGCATCGTATTTCTTACGGCCGTGGTCAAGTTCGCCTTCTCACTCTTTCCGTAGAGGGTCAGAAGAAAAAGAGGAATGGCGTCGTTATGAAAGTAGTAGATGATCCGATAACCGCCGCTCTTTCCTTGTCCCGGCCTCGCCCAGCGCAGTTTTCTCACTCCGCCGGTTTCCGGCATGATCACGCCCGCCTGCGGGTTCTCCGCCAAAAATGCAACAAGATCCGCGCGCTCTTCCTCTGACAAAAGCCCTTTTGCCTTGCGGAGGAACGACGGAGTTTCAACCACGGTCATCAATGAAGTACTCATAGGGGAGAATATACGCCATTGACTTATACAACGCAAGCCCTTCTCCCAATTCTAGGGATTCTAGGGATATTAGGGATTAGGTGTGTATCCTGAAAAGTGTCGCAGTTGTCGCAAATGTCGCAGTCACTCTAACGCGGAAATATGCCCATACGGCCCGATCTACCGATAGGCCGCAATCAGCTTTTCCGGCATGGGCGGCACATCCTCGCCATCTCTCAGCGCGTCCACGGTATCAGCCCACCACTGGAGCACCAGCCCCAGCGGCTCCATGTATTCGGCGCGATTGTATGCCTGTTCCGTAGAATCTCCGGCAACATGGAATAGAGCACGCTCACAGATCAGCTTTGGTATCCCTGCTTCAAGGGCCAGAGTCTCAAAGGTGGAGCGGAATCCATGCAGGCAATGTTCCCCTTGTGGTATGCCTGCGGCCCGAAGGACTTTTATCAATCCGCCGTTGGATACATGGCCTGTATTCGAGCCACTGGGAAAACACCACGCGCCACGGCGGAACATGGCCAGCGCCGCGAACACCTCTTTCATCTGCCGGGAGAGGGGGACGGTATAGCCTCGCCCGTTCTTCGTCTGGGAGAACGTCCAGAGGCCTTTCTTCAAGTCGATATCTTCCCACCTTGCCGCGATCATGTTCCCGTTCCTTACCGGCAGGTAACAGGACAGGCGCATGGCGGCCACAATGGACGGCCCGCTTCTCCCGCTTTCCATGTAAGCCCACAGTTTGCGGAACATGGCCGCAGCCTCTTCCTTGCCGGTAATGGCGGGGTGGTGTTTCATCTCTCCCCTTCCCTGCCTCGGCACAAGCCTTGTCAGGTGATCCGCCGGGGTTCCTTGTATGTATCCGGCGTCAACGGCATAGGAAAAAATCCTTTCTATGAGACCGGCCACACGCCGCGCCTGAGTATGGGCTTCTCTCGCCACCAGCTTGTCTATTATCGGCTTGAGATGTTCCTTCCGGCGTATGTCCACAATAGGGATGTTCTTGATAAATGGGTTGATATGGTTCTCGACGCGCCCCATATCCCCTTGGCGCGTCTTCTCGGTCATATCCTTGCGAATCCTGAAATATTCACCGGCAACGACGGAAAAGGTTTTCTCGGCTTCCTGCTTCTTCCTCTTCGCCTCCGCCAGTTCCTCCCGTCTCTGTTCGTTGGGATTGATCCCCTGCTTCAAAAGCAGCCTGTATTCATCCCTCTTTGCCCTTGCCGCGCTAAGCCCCGTCTCAGGAGCATAACCGCAGATCAACTTGATGTTGGTCCTGTCTCCGGATTTACGCCCTATGTATACCCACTTCCCCGCGTTCTTGCCGGTCACGATAAGAGAAAGCGATCCGCCGTCTTTGAGCGTGACAGGTTTCCCGGCACGCAAAGCCTTGCCCACTTCCGACGCGCTCAGCCTGTTGTTTTTGCCTTCCGCCGCTTCTGCCATGATTCCACCCTGTTGCCCTTCGCCTGGTATGTCTTTTTCGCGAAATGGTATGACTCAAAAAGGCCTGAAAACGCCTCTCCTCGCCTCAGTCATACCGAAAAACATACCGTTGGACAATGACAACCAACCACAAACAGAGACAACTAGCAGCACATGAATACACGTAACTAGCTAAAATAAAAGGGCTTCGATTACATCTAACGACAATCGAAGCCCTACAGCAATCATAGTATGGCGGAAAGGGTGGGATTCGAACCCACGTACCGGCTCATCACCGATAACTCGATTTCGAGTCGAGCGCGTTACGGCCTCTTCGCTACCTTTCCGTGGAACGTCTTTGTCTTTTACATGAAGAGCCGCCCTCGGGCAAGCCTTTTTTCCGGCCTACAGAGGCAGGCTTCTTCTCTCGTCCATATCGGCATGCAGCTGGGCTTTCAGCGCGTCCAGCCCGTCGAAACGGCGATCCCTGCGGAGAAGAGCAAGAAAACGCACCTCAAGCCCGCGCCCGTAGATATCCCCGGAAAAATCCATGATATGGGTTTCCAGAGTCAGCACGGAACCGTCGAAGGTAGGATTCTTGCAGAAACTCGTCACGGACATGTGCCACCTACCCGCGCCTTCTCCGTCCAGAAGACGTGCAGAGGTGGCATACACGGCGGGGGCCGTCATGGCCTGGGAATGCGGCACATCCAGATTGGCGGTGGGAATGCCCAGAAGCGGCCCGCCCCGCCCTTCTCCGTGCACCACCTCTCCCTGTACGGAAAAAGGTCTGCCGAGGAGGCGGTTCGCCTCTTCCAGCCTGCCTTCGGCAAGGGCCTTGCGTATGCGCGTGGAGCTTACGGGGCCGCCGTCCTTCTCCACAGCCTCCACACGGGTGACGTGGGGGAACAGGGCGCGCAGCTGATCCGCCCCGGCATGGTCGCGGCCCATGCGGAAGTCGTAGCCGATGAACAGATCCCTCACGCAGAGATCCTGCTGAAGCACGTTGCGGCAGAAGTCGCCCGCGCCCTGAGAGGCCAGTTCACGGTTGAAAGGCAGAAGCAGCACGGCATCCACGCCCTGCGCTTCCATATATTCCAGACGCTGGGCCGTGGAACAGAGCACCTTGGGAGCGCAGGCGCACAGTACGGAGGCGGGATGCGGATCAAAGGTGACGGCAACAGCGGGCATGCCTGCGGCATGGGCGTGCTCCACCGTGCGGCGCAGAAGTTCCTGATGGCCGAGATGGACACCGTCGAAGTTGCCGACGGTGGCCGTGCAACAGTCCCACGCCGCCTGAGCGCGCAGCGTTTTCGGATCGGAAGCCGTGTGCATGGGATTACTTGGCCGCCGTATTCGTCTTTGCAAGCGCCATTTCCACGGCGTCCACAAAATTTTCCATGGGCAGAGCGCCGCGCAGCACCATGTTGTTCACAAGAAAATACGGCGTTCCCACAAAGCCCAGGGCGCTGGCATCGGCGGCGTCGCCGGCGAGCATGGTATCAAGTTCCCGGGCCTTGCTCTTGACGGAGGCTTCCAGCGCCTTTGCGTCATAGCCCACTTCCGCGGCAATGGTGCGAAGCGTGGCAAGGGCGTTGTCCTCCACCTGCTTCTGACGGTCAAACACCAGCGCGTACATCTTCCAGGCCTTGACCTTGTCCATCTGATAGGCGGCAATGAACCACTCGGCGGCCATGCGGCCCGATTCCGTCTTGGGAATCTGCTTGAAGATGAGGCGGATCTTGCCGGGATAGCGCTTCATGAGGTTGCCCACGGTATAGGCGGCCTGATGGCAGTAGGCGCAGACGAAATCGGAAAAGGCGATGATGGTCACGGGCGCATTGTCGGGACCTCCCGCGGGACGCCCCTGAACAGCCACCTGCTTGGGTTCGTTGATATCCTTCTTCCACTGTTCAAGCAGCACGGTACGACGCCGCTTGTCCGAACCCATCTGAACGATGTCGAGCACTTCCTCGCTGTGCTTTTTAAGCACGTTCAGGATAAGTTCGGGATGCTCGTCCAGAAGGGCCTCAAGCTGTGCGGCGGGATCGGCCGCAGGGGCGGAAGCGGGAGCCGCATAGGCGTCTCCGGCAGCCATGAGCGCCCCGGAAAGAAAGGCAACGGTCAAACATATATGGCGAAAAAAAGACATGGTAAGCTCCTTTTGCGCGACTATATCTTTTTCAATTCAGCCTGACAAGACAGACGAAGACAACGAAATATTGCCGTATGTTTCCCGCAGAACACACCGGCTTTTCAAAAGAAGGAGCAGGAGAAGTTCCGCCCTGCCGTCAGCAGGTGACCATGCTGACGGCAAGCCCGCCCATGGAGGTTTCCTTGAACTTGTGGCTCATTTCCCTGCCGGTTTCCGCCATGGCGGCGATGGCCGCATCCAGGGAAACACGGTGCGCTTCGGGCCGCGTGCCCGTGCTGATGAGCGAAGCGTTGAAGGCCTTGACCGCGCCCATGGCGTTGCGTTCTATGCAGGGAATCTGCACATAGCCGCCCACAGGGTCGCAGGTGATGCCGAGGTGATGTTCCAGCGCGACTTCGGCGGCATTCTCCACATAACGGGAAGGATTGCCCTGCGCGTCGGTGAACATGGCGGCCGCCATGGCGGAGGCCACGCCGATTTCCCCCTGACAGCCCACTTCCGCCCCGGCGATGCTGGCGTTGTGCTTGGCGATGAAGCCCACGGCGGCCGCCGCGAGGAAGCCCTCGCGTATGGCCCGGTCGCCGATGAACATATCATGCCGCATGGCGTAGACCAGGGCGGGCATGACGCCGGCGGAACCGCAGGTGGGCGCGGTGACGATGACGCCGCCCGAGGCGTTCTCTTCCGAAGCGGCGAAGGCGTAGGCGTTGAGCCCGGCAAGGAACTTCACCGGGGAGGACTGAAGCGCCATGGCCCGTTCATGGAGCATATGCGCCTTGCGTTCCACCTTGAGCGGCCCGGCAAGATATCCGCTGCCGGCAAGACCGTGCGTCACCGACTCCTCCATCCTGTCCAGAAGCTCGTTGAGCTCGTCGATGATGGTGGTGCGCGAGGCTCCGGTGATGGCCGATTCATTGGCCAGCATGATTTCGTAGATGTTCAGGCCCTGGGAGCGGACAATGTTCCTGAGTTCCTTCATGTTGCCGTAGGGATAGACGGGCTCGCCCAGTTCCGGGGCCTTCCAGCCGTCCCACTGGACGAAGCCGCCGCCCACGGAATAGTAGGCCTTTTCAAAAAGCACCGCGCCTTCCGCATCGTGCAGTTCGGCAAGGAGGGTGTTGCTGTAGGGGTAGTTGTGCACGATGGCGTCGTGCACGATGTCGGAAAGGGAGACAAGCGCGCTCCCCACGCCGAGTTCCACCCGGTATTCTCTGGCCGGTTCCGCGGAAAGCTTCGAGAGAAAGCCCTGCGGGCAGTCTTCCGGGCGCACACCGAGAATACCCGCCAGTACCGCGGCATCCGTACCGTGCCCTTCTCCCGTGGCGCTCAGGGAACCGAAAAGGCGCACCCGTATGCGCGCTGCCCGGGCCAGAACCTCGCGGGGCAGCCCGGAGCAGTCGGCGGCAAAAAGACGGCCCGCCGTCATGGGGCCTATGGTGTGCGAACTCGACGGACCGGGTCCGACCTTGAACAGGGAAAAAATCGACGTGGTGATGGGCCGCATGAAAGCAATCCTCGGTGGGCATCCTTGTGACGCCGGGACAGAGCCGCCCGCCGGAACACACGGCGGGAAGGCGTGAGAAACAAGGGGGGAGCCGAAGCTCCCCCGGGAAGAAAACCTACATCTGATCGGAACTGTTCTTTTCCTCAGCTTCCAGGTCGTCGGTATGCTTGAGGATCTCCTCAAGCTGTATGTCGCCGCAGAGCACGGCCACAATCTCGTCCTTCTCATCCGTCACGGCCTGGGAAACGGAAAGGATGAGCGCGCCGGTATATTGCGACTGGTACACGTCGGTGACGTGAAGCTCACCGTCCTGCATGGGCATCTTGAACCATACGCGGTCGGAATAGTCATAGCCCGGATCGGGCAGATGCCCGTACTTGCCGGTATTGGCCTCATCTGCCACCACGGCCTTGAGCAGCTTGCCCTGCGCGTCGGTGAGAGTGATGAACTGAATATAAGGGTAGTGATCGGCAAAGGTCTGCAGCGCCTTGTTGCGCTCCTCCTGCGTCGCGCTGGCGCGGCAGGCCTCGGCAAGGCGCGTCATGATGCCGGAAGCAAGGCGGCTTGCCACTCTCTTGAGCTTCTGCAGTTCGGAAACGAAGAGCTCGGGCATGTACTGACGCACGAGGGCCAGCATTTCCTTGTTGGAGAAGGAGGTGTTGCGCCCGGCCTCGTAGGCCTGCATGATGGCGTTGTAGATCTGCCCCACGGCGGGGTGCTTCTTGGTGACGTGGCGGCTTTCGTCGAGTTCGATGTTGCTGTTGATCCAGTACGCCACGCCGGCACGGCCGGACTTGTCGGTGATGATGATGGGCACGGGGCGGTTGAGTATCTTTGCCGTATCGAAGATGTTGTAGATTTCCTCGTTCTTGGCAAGGCCGTCCACATGCACGCCCGCGCTGGTGGCGTTGAAGTCGCTCCCCACGAAGGGATAGTTCGGAGGAATGACGTATTCCAGCTCCTTGGCGAAATATTCGGCGATTTCGGAAATCACCGTGGTATCCGCCACATCGTCGTTGCCGGTGAGGGAGATGTATTCCATGACCAGCGCTTCCACGGGGGTGTTGCCCGTGCGTTCCCCGAAGCCGAGCAGCGCACCGTTCACCGCGGCGCAGCCGTACAGCCAGGCCGTGACGCCGTTGACCAGCACCTTGTGGAAGTCGTTGTGGCCGTGCCATTCCAGCCACTGGCCGGGCACGCCCGCCTCATCGGTGAAGGCGCGCACAATGCCCTGCACCGAACGCGGAAGCGCCGCCCCGGCATACGGCACGCCGAAGCCCATGGTGTCGCACAGGCGTATCTTCACCGGCATGGAGGCCTTGTGGGCCAGTTCCATGAGGCGCGCGGCAAAAGGCAGGCAGAAGCCGTATATGTCCGCACGGGTGACATCTTCAAAATGGCAGCGCGGCACGATGCCCCATTCCAGGGCGCGTTCCACGATGCGCAGATAGTCATCCATGGCCTGCTGCCGGGTTTTGCCTAATTTAAGGTATATATGATAGTCCGACACGCTGGTGAGCAGCCCCACCTCGTCGAACTCCATGTCCCTTGCAATGCGCAGATCCTCTTCCTTGGCGCGTATCCAGCCCGTCACCCGGGGGAAGCGGTAGCCGCGCGCGCGGCAGGTTTCTATGGCCTTGCGGTCCTTGGCGGAATACATGAAGAATTCCGAGGCCTGAATCAGACCGCTCTTGCCGCCGAGCTTGTGCAAGAGGTCGAAGATATGGGCGATCTGCTTCACCGTGTACGGAGGTCGCGCCTGCTGCCCGTCGCGGAAGGTGGTGTCGGTGATGAAGCACGGATCCGCCGGACGCGGAGCGATGATGGTGCCGTCGAACCCGACGCGCCCTATCCGAGTATAGGGGAAAAGTTCGCGGTAAAGCTGAGGTTCGGCCCTCTCTTCCAGATGAAGGCTGCGCTCGGAACTTTTCTTGAAAAGATTCATTGTACCTCCGTATGGCCGTCCGTGCGGACAGGCCTCTTTTCAGGGATGGATCATCATACCTGTTAAAACAGGAAAAATAAAGTATGATGCCCGCTCCAAAATTTTCCGCTGATCCGCGCCCTCCGGGAAGAAGGAAGCGCCTAAAAAAATTGCCCCCTCTTTCAGGACTTGTTCTTTTTTTCTCTTGGTTTTTTCCGGCACGGAGCAGGCCTCTTTTTTTCGCGGAAAAAATAATTTTTGACATTTCAAGCCATTATAAATCCGCCTGTGCCAAGCGGAGCCTCACTTTCCGCCCGCTCGTTCCTTTCTGGAACCACTCCGGCGGCCACAGGCACTTGAAAAAAAAGCCTTTTTATGCTTTACTTATTGAAAATACAGTTTTTTTCACCTTTTTTCCCGGCGCGGGGCGCACGACTGGCTTGTGAACAGAACCGGAGCTATTGTGCTCGCCCATAAAATAGGGTAGTAACGGAGTTACACGCTGTAAGGCCGGGACTTGTACTGTGCCCTCGCACATCCGGCCCAGTATTGGTGTATCAGGGGTCGCTCTGTCTGAACGGAAAGTTTTTCCGTCTCATTGGTTGGCAAAGCGACAGACCCATAATCAACCATGTGGAGGTAAGGCAATGGCGAAACATGCAACCCCCCTGTTGGACCAGCTCGAA
>NZ_CALUWY010000052.1 GCF_944324615.1 uncultured Mailhella sp. | reverse complement strand
TTCCACACTGTCCTTGCCGATGTTCTTCACCGCCACGCTGGCGTCGCCGACCTTGAAGGTGGCGTTGTTGCCGTAGGTTCCCACCACGGGCTTGGCAGGCGACATATAGATGTCGGTGCAGCTGTCGGTGGCAAGTTCGCGCACATGCACATTGTTGTCGGCGTCGATCTTGTCCACGACCACCCAGGTGCGGCCCACGCTGGACACGTTGTGCCCGTAGTCGAAGCGGGAGAGGTTGTTCTTTTCGTCAGGCACGGTATGGCCCACGGGCTGGTTGGAGCCCTTCACCAGGCCGCCGTCGGCGGCATCATTGGTGATGCTGGTGCCTACCTTCACGGGGAAAGAAGAACCGTAGTAGTTGCCGGTGGTCTTCACGACCTTGAACACGGCTTCCTTGCCGTCGGCCAGACCATAGGTCGTCCACCCTTCCACAGAGGAAAGTTCCCAGCCGCGGGACTTGTCCGCGTTGCTGGTGATGATGTCGCCCTTCTTCATGACCACATCACGCACGATGTCGCGGACATAGCGGTCCACGATGACGCGGTAGGTGTCGCCGGCCATGGTGATGGGTTCATTGTCGAAGGGATACCAGTTGCTGGAACGGGCAGTGGTGTACAGGCCTTCGGAAGGAATGATGATCTTTCCGTCTTTGATGTAGCTCTGACGAATGACAATGCCGTCGTTGATGGTGCGTTCGAGGCCAAGCATGGTCTTTTCGTGACGGTTGTTCACAAGACCGATGAGTTTGGCCACCACGGCGGCGTTGCTCGCAGGAGACTTCATGGCCGCGCTGCCGTCGGCAGGGGCCACTCCAGCCAGAGCTACTCCGTTCAGGCTTGCGGCAAGCAGCAGAGCAAGAGACAGCTTGCCGAGGCCCTTGAGAGCACTCATGTTCATATAGAACTCCTTGGAATGATACATTCCGGCCCGAAGGCGACATTTACAGAGACGTTCTGCGCCATCTCGCAGACACGCCGTTCGGGAAACAACGATTTCCCATGAAATCCCGGAATGTTGACAGTAAATTCAGCCCTCCGCGCCTTTGCGGAGGGGAAGATGAGGATGCGATCAGCAGTTGCAGTCGAAGCTGGCAACGCCTTCGATTTCAAAGTGTTCGTTGATCTGCTTGATCTTGGTGTCGGTGATGCCTTCCACTTCCTTCAGCTCTTCGTAGCTCGCGAAGTCGCCGACGTTCTCGCGGTATTCCACGATCTTTCTGGCAAGATCGGCGCCGATGTTGGGATCAGCAGCGAGTTCTTCTTCGGTGGCGCTGTTCAGATTGGCTTTTTCAGCGGCGAAGGCGGTGCCGGTAAGGCAGAGGGCAGCAACGGCAAAGCAGGCAAGAATACGCTTGATATCCATGACACATTCTCCTGAAAAATAAAGGTGGAAAATTGTTAGACGTCGTTTATCCACTTGTTCCCGAATTGTCAAGTTCGCGTAACAACGCTTCACGCAGGGGCCTTATTTTTCAACGCCGTTCCCCCTTGAACCCGACAAAGGGAGCCGCTTGGCTGTACCCTATCATTTTTCGCACCGTTTGTGAAGCCCCCGCATCGTTTCAGGCCGGGAGAACCGGCGGAGGACAGAAGGTGAAATCTTCCGGGCGGATGAACACCCATACCGCCTTTTTCCCTTCCGCGCCGAGTGCCGCAGCACGTTCTCCGGAAAGAACGGCGCAGAATTCATGTCCGCCCTTCTCCAGCCTGACCATGACGCGGGCCTCGTCGCCGCTTCTGAGAATATCGACGATACGGGCGCAGAAACAGTTTTCCTCCTCCGCCCGTTCCGGCAGCAGCTGTACCTGCAGCGAACGCACGGACACGCAGACTTCCCTGAGTTCCGGTATCTTCATGCGGGCAAGCGTGCGGGTGGAACAGCGTACCGCAAAGGCGATGCCCGACGAAGCGACGATGTCCACAAGGCTGGAAAACTCCCCCTTGCGGACAAGAACCGGTCTTCCGCTCACGATGTTGTGCCGCCCCGTCTGGCGCGAATCCTCCCACAGGCGGAACGCATCGCAAAGCTGTTCCGTCTCCCTTCCGCCGAGTTTCCACCCGCCTCCCCGGCCGAGAAAAAGCTCCACCGTGGGAAGGGGCACGCCCTGACGCAGCAGTTCCTGTTCCCGGAAATTGCGTATGTCCGTGGGGTTCATGCCGCAGAGTCCGGCCTCTTTCGCCCGCAGCGTGAAAATACGCCGCACATAGCCCTGATCGAGCCGGCAGAGCCTGCCCCGCTCCCGCACGTTGCAGGGCGCTTCGCAGAGCTCCAGAATTTTCTTCAGCCCGGTACGCGGCAGGGGCACCACTCTTTCCCATTTGCCCCGCACATGAAGCAGGCCGCCTGATCCGTCGATATCGGCCGTATCGTCCACGGCCAGGGCTTCCCCGAGGCGCAGCCCCGCAACGCGGACAAGCAGACACACCAGCAGCACTCTTGAACGCGAGCACTGCTGCACGGGCCTTCCGGCCCCCTCATACCACCGGTAGAAGGCCTGAAGAAAGGCTCTTACCTGCCCCTCTTCAGGAACGCTTCCCCCGGAAAACACTTCCTGTCTTTCCGGCATCGTTTTTCTCCGCCCGCGAGGCTATCAGAAGCAATCACGATTTTCCAGAAAAAAGGACTCTGTTGGGGGACTCCCCGGAACATGCTATCTTGCACCATTGCCCTCTGCCGCCCACAAGCCGGGCGGCGCCTTTCCTATCCTTAATATAGGAATATCATCAACCGGGCCGCCTGCGAAAAGAAGCGGCCATGCGAAACGGATGCATCATGAACATAGGCAATCATACGTTCAACGAGTTCAAGTCTCTGGCGGAACGCTTCCACGGATACGCCGCCCCCGGCCTGCTTCTGGGCGGCTACATGGTGGCGCTTGCGAAAAAGCATCTGCCGGAAGGCACGCTCTTCGAGGCCATTTCCGAAACGCGCAAATGTCTGCCCGATGCGGTACAGCTGCTTTCCCTGTGCAGCATGGGCAACAACTGGGTCAAGGTGCGCAATCTGGGGCGTTATGCCGTCACCTTGTACGACAAGTACACCGGCAAGGGCGTGCGCGTGAGCGTGGATCTCAAAAAACTGGAAGCCTGGCCGGAATATTACAGCTGGCTCATGAAGAAAAAGCCCAAGAAGGAGCAGGATGAAAAACAGCTTCTTCTGGAAATAGAAGATGCGGGCGACAGCATCTGCCGCGTGGAAGAAGTGACCGTGCATTCCGGGCTTCTGGGTCACGCGCCTACCGGCGCCGTATCCGTATGCCCCGTATGCGGGGAAGGCTACCCCTCTGCCGACGGTCCCATCTGCCGCGCCTGTCAGGGAGAAAACTATTATGATGCCGGACGCAGGCCCGAAGCGGAAGGCGCCGCTTCCACAAGGGTGCGCGTGGTTTCCGCGGAAGAGGCCGTGGGCAAGGTGCTTGCCCATGACATGACGCGCATCGTGCCCGGCGAATTCAAGGGCAGCGCCTTCACCGCCGGACAGACGGTGAGCCCCGGCGACCTGTGCCGGCTTCAGCAGATAGGCCGCTTCGACGTGGCCGTGGTGGATGAGGAAGCCGCCCCCTCGCCGAAGGGCGCGCCCGCCCATGAAAACGAGGCCGCCGAAGCCTTTGCCCGCCGCATGGCCGGGCCCGGCGTACGCTATGCCCTGCCCCCCCGCGAAGGGAAAATCGACTTTGTGGCCGACTGTTCCGGTCTGCTTTCCGTGGATGTGAAGAAGCTGGAGCGCTTCAACCTCGTGCCCGAGGTGATGTGCGCCTCCCGGCAGGACGCCACGCTGGTACAGGAAGGCAAGAAAATTGCCGGAACCCGGGCCATTCCCCTGTTCCTCAGCCGGGAACACATGGGGCAGGCCCTTTCCGTGCTCGGCGAAGAGCCTCTGTTCACGGTCACGCCGCTGCGCCGCGCCCGCATGGGCATACTGGTCACGGGCACGGAAGTGTTCAACGGCCTCATTGAAGACAAATTCATCCCCGTCATGAGCGAAAAGGCCAGGCAGTACGGCTGCGACGTGCTGCGTACCGCCATTGTTCCCGACAACAGATCAAAGATTGCCGCCGAAGTGAAGAACATGCTGGATGCCGGAGTGGATCTTCTTGTGACCACGGGCGGCATGTCGGTGGACCCCGGCGACGTGACCCGGCCCGCCCTGCTGGATGCGGGGCTTACGGATATGCTGTACGGCATGCCGGTTCTGCCCGGAGCCATGGCCATGGTGGGCCGCATCGTCACTCCGGCGGGCGACGTGCAGGTCATGGGGGTTCCCGCCTGCGCCCTGTTCTTCAAGAACACGGTGTTCGACCTGCTCCTGCCCCGCCTTCTGGCGGGCCGGCGCATCACCCGCGGGGAACTTGCGCGCATGGGAGAAGGCGGCTACTGCCTGACCTGCCCGGTGTGCACCTTCCCCAAATGCGGCTTCGGTAAATAACAGGCCTCTCCGGCGGCTGCCTCAGGCGGCCGCCCGGAACGATATGAACGCCTCCGCCTTTCCGGCGGAGAAAGAGGTATGCGATGACCGGTCTTGTTCTGGCAGGGGGGCGTTCCTCCCGCTTCGGAAGCGACAAATCCCGCGCCGTGCTCCACGGCGGAACGGAAGACATGCTGCTGTGGACCGTTTCGCTGCTGGATTCTCTGCCGGACACGGAGCGCGTTGCCATCTCCTGCCGCCCCGATCAGGTGCAGAAGCTGCAGAGCACGGGCATTCCGCTCATTCCCGATGAAGCTTCCGGCGATCCCACCCCCCTGCGCGGACTTGTGGCGGCACTCAGAACCACAAAGGACGCCCTGCTTGTCCTGCCCTGCGACCTGCCCCTCATGCGGGCGGACATTCTTTCCGTACTGCTCCGGGCAAGGGAACAGTGCCTGAACCGGAACAGCATGCCCGGCCTTCTGCGTACCACCTTTGTTCATGCCGACGGGCACGCGGAACCTCTGGCGGCCATCTATGAGGCCCCGGCGCTTCCGTATCTGGAAGAAGCGCTGTGCCGGGGGCGCTTCGGCGTATACGGCGCCCTGCCTGCCGGGAGCAGTCTGCTTGTGCCCTGCCCCGACGAAACGGCCTTTCTGAACATGAATACCCCTGAGGAGCGGGAACGCGCCCTCTCCCTTCTGAAAACACGCGCGTCGTGAAACGGCCCGCATGTTTTTCCTTCTTCCGGCACGAAAAAAGGCCCCCTGTCTGCGGCAGAGGGCTTTTTTTTTACGCTTCTTTTTCTCCTACGCCAGAATGAGCCTTGATTTTCCCTCCCGCAGGGGCAGCACCCGGCCCACGAAAAAGGCCGGTTCCCCCAGAGCGGCAAGGCGTTCACAGGCTTCCTCGCGCCGCGCTTCGGGCACGGCCAGGAGAAGCCCGCCGGAAGTCTGGGCGTCAAAGGCCAGGGTGGCGCGCAGTTCGTCGGCATTTTCCGAAACGATGGTGCGGCAGGCGCAGTAATCGCGGTTGCGGTAGGTGCCTGCGGGAATAAGTCCGCAGGAGGCGAAATCCTCCACCTGCGGCATGAACGGCAGAAGACTGGTTTCCAGCTCCACGCATACGCGGGAACCCCGGGCCATTTCCAGCACATGCCCCCCGAGGCCGAAACCGGTGATGTCCGTGGCGGCCTTCAGTCCCATGGCGCGTATCACTTCCGCACCGTGGGCGTTCAGTCTCGTGGTCCAGCGGTACATTTCCCGTTCCGCCTCATCGCCGCCGGGCCAGCGGGCCTTGATGGCCGTGGCCAGCACTCCCGTGCCCAGGGGCTTGGTAAGAATGAGCGCATCCCCCACCTGCAGCGCGTCGTTCTTCGTGGCGCGCCCGGGGTCCACCACACCTGTGACGGAAAGGCCGAACTTGATCCATTCATCATCCAGCGTATGCCCGCCCGCAAGCACGGCTCCGGATTCGGCCACCTTTTCCATGGCACCGGAAAGAATGTCCGCCAGCACGGACATGGGCGTATCCGACTCCGCCGAAGGCGAAGGAAAGGCCGCGATGTTCATGACCGACCAGGGCTGACCGCCCATGGCGTACACGTCGGAAAGGGCGTTGGCCGCGGCCGTCTGCCCGAACAGGCGCGCATCGTTGCCGATGGGGCCGAGAATATCCACGGTCTGCACCAGCGCAAGCCCTGCAGGCGGTGCCTTGATGAGCACGGCATCCTCATTGTTGGAAAAACCGTGCAGAATGCGGCCTTCCCTGTCGGGCGGCGGCGTCATGTCGGCAAGTATCTGCTCCAGCAACGCCGGAGAAGCCTTCGCCGCTCAGCCGGCGCCCTTCGTCTTGTCCATAAGGCAGTATGTCGCCATGGGATCTCCTTTGCAGGCCGTTTTCCGGCGCGGAGTCCCGTGCTCCGGCCGGCGTGGCCCGTAATGTTCCTGAAGCGCTCTCTGCGCGCCTTCATGAAGGGAAAGGCGCGCAACGTCCATGATGTTTCAGCAGGGCTTTGCCAGTCCCCCGCCTATGAAGGGCATGAAGGCGGCAATGCCCGTCGCAGGCGTGGGATTCGTGAGTTCTCCCGTGCGCCTTGCGCTCTGCGCGGCCAGAAGGCAGGCTTCCTTCAGGGGAACCCCGGCCGAGGCAAAGGCGGTGAGCAGCCCCGTGACCAGATCGCCCGTGCCTCCCACCGGCTCCATGAAGGGCAGGCAGGGATCTTCCACACGGCCGCATACCCGGCCTTCCTCCACCACCATGTCCACGGCCCCCTTGACCAGCAGAAAACGCGCGCTGTCGCCGTGATCCCAGGCAAGGCGTGCCAGTTCCGGCACATCCCTGTCCCCGGCAAGAAGAAAACCCCGGGTATAGAACGGGTGCGGGGCCTTTTCGTCCGCCAGAAAGGCCAGTTCCCCGGCATCGGGCGTGAACACGTCGTAGCGCGAGGCATAGCCGCTCATTTTCGCGGCGTACATGAAGCCCGCATCCGCAATGAGGGCGGGAACGGGCCTTCCGCGTTCCTCCAGCGCCATGAGTATGCGGTTGTGCCCGTCCACGCTGGGGAAAAGATAGTGGAAGGTAAGCCCGGCCAGATCCGCGGAGTCCGGGCTCTGCAGCCACGAGGAAAGAAAGGCATAGAGCCTTCCGCTTCCCGTGGAGGAACCGCAGTCTCCGGCAAGCAGCACGGAAGGAGGCTCCCCTCCCATGGCCTCAAGGGCCAGAACGGCCGCCGCCGCAAGGGCGGGCGTTCCCCGCTCCACGGGCACGGAAGGCACAAACGCTTCCTCCCCGCACACCGTCACGTTTTCAGGAACAAGCATGTTCCCTTCCACCTTCCATGTGCCCATGCACAGAGGAAAGGCGTCATCCGGCACGGTACCGCATATCAGCCAGCGCATGACGAACCTCCCCCGGCATTATTCCACAGGCGGCGCGCTTCCAGAAAGGCCTTCTGCAGCGCATAGGCGCAGAGCGTGTGCCCCTGAACGCGCGGCTCCTCCGCCCCGCGTATGTCCTGCCCCACCAGCAGGGAGGCCAGATAGGGCACGTCGGGACAGCCGCCGCCGGAAACGTTGACGATGCGCCCGGAAGAGCGCTCCACGGTGATCTTCACATTGGCGGCCTGCACCATGAACCAGTCGCCGTAATCCTTCACACGAAAAAGGGAAACCGGCTCCAGCATGGGGCCGCTTACAGGCACCACGGCCATGGGGCTGAGCCTTTCCCCCTCAAGAACACGCCTTACGGCCGATTCCATGAGCAGAGGAAAGGTCACCACCATGTCGCACCCGGTGCGGAGTTCCGGCGGAGGCCCCTTGACCTCCACCGGAAAACCGGCCGCCTGGAGACGGCGTTCCGCCTGTATGACCTCTCCGGTATGCTGGAAGACCAGAAAGCCCTTTTCCACACCGTGAGCTTCCGGGGCCTTGCCGCCACGCCGTTTCCACCAGCCGGTGATACGTTCAAGCATTACTTGCGAAGCTCCAGACGGACGATGCCGTCGCCTTCTTCCCGGGCCTCCACCTTCCAGCCGTTCTTGGCTGCGGCACGGCTCACATTTTCCTGACTTGTGGTGTTGTCCACAAGCACGTCCACAGGTTCCGAGCCGGAAAGATGAGGATAGACCATAAGAACGGGCTGGGGGCAGGAAAGCCCGCGCGTATCAATGAGCATAGCTGTCTCCTTTTGTTGTCAGGCCTTTCTGGAAAAGGCAAAACCGATGAACAGGCACAGAACAAGTCCGATGATGGTGGCCTGCGCGCCGTACGCGCCTATGCCCGCGGCGGAGCTGGCCGTACCGAGGTTGTGCGCCATGGCCGCGCCCACCAGCATGCCGAGGGCGAACACGGCGGCGTCGCTGTCGCCTTCACCGGCCATGAAGAGCTGTCTGCCGGGGCAGCCGCCGGCAAGGGCGAAGGCCAGGCCCGCGGTCACCATGCCGAGGAAGTTCCAGAGCCCGTCGGTATGGGCCACAGGCTGATTCTCGAACCCGGCATGGAAGCCGCCGGTGAGCATGTTGGCCACGATGGCCGCCACGAACATGGCCGCCACACCGAAAAAGAGGTGCGCGTAACGGAAGAGGATGAGGTCACGGAAGGCGCCCATGGTGCAGAAGCGGCTGCGCTGCGCCAGCGCACCGATGACGAGGGCCACGCCGAAGGAAAGCAGGAAGGGCGCGTGTGCGGCGCCCGGGCCGCTCTGGGAATAGAAGAGCGGGCCGCTCTGCGCCTGTCCGGGCACCTGCGGGAAGGCAAGGTAAAGGCCCAGCATGCCCGCCATGATCAGGGGGAAGAGCCAGCCTGCGGCCGGATTCTGCTTCACGCTGCTCCCCAGGGAATAACCGCGCTTGAAGAAGAAGGTACCCCCGGCGATGCCGCAGACAAGACCGGCAAGACCGAACAGCGCGTTGCCGTCGCCGCCTGCGAGGCGGAGAATGGTGCGCCACGGGCAGCCGAGGAAGACCAGCGCGCCCACGGCCGCGATCATGCCGAGCACGAAGCGCACCAGGGGCGAGGAACCGCCGCGGGGACGGAATTCACCCACGGCCAGGGACATGCCCAGGGAACCGAGCACGAAGCCGATGATTTCAGGGCGGATATACTGCACGATGGCCGCGCGGTGCAGGCCGAGACCGCCCGCGATGTCGCGTTCAAAGCAGGCCACGCAGATGCCCATGTTGGCGGGATTGCCGAATTTCTGCAGCAGAATGGCTGCAACGCCGATGATCGCGCCGACAACAATGATGCCGGCCGTACTGGCAAAGGGGTTCTTGCCGTTCATGGAAAGGCTCCTCCATAAGAATGTGTCACAACTGCCATGCCGCAATCCCGTGCGGCGTCATCCGTGTACCCTGCACGGCGGCGGAAGGAAGAGCCTTGATTCAGGCGGAAAACGTCATGCGCGCCCGAAGAGAGTCCAGGGAACTTCCAGTTCCGCCGAACCCGGGCGTCAGGTACCGCCGCAGAAGAAAACTTCTGCGGAAGACGCGGACAATATCCGCTCTGTATACCCGATTGCGAACATGGTTTCCCCTGACATGATTTTCCTCATCTATACCCCGAGGCATACCCCCTTGCAAGAAAAATATGCCCGGCACGCATGCCTGAAGGCATTTCTGCGCCCCTCTTGCGGGGCCGCTTCCGGGGTGATACAGCAGAAGACCTGTGCAGGAGGTACTATGGCGTCTTTACTCACCCGCTCCGGAAAGGGGGCCGCGGCATGGGCCGCCTTCCGCGTCACCCTGCCCATACTGGTGGGCTTCGGTTTTTGCGGTTTTTCCTACGGGCTTTACATGCACTCTCTGGGCTTTGCTCCCATCGTGCCCGTCATCATGGCCACGGTGATTCTCGCGGGCTCTCTGGAATTCATCATGGCCGGCATGCTCACCGGCCCCTTCGCCCCGTTCACCGCCTTTGCCGTGGGCCTTGTGGTCAATGCAAGGCACCTTTTTTACGGCATCGCCATGCTGGAACCGTATCGTGAGACGAAGGACTGGAGAAAGCCCTACCTCATCTGCGGGCTCATCGACGAAACCTTTTCCATCCTCGGTTCCGAACCCGTGCCGGAAGGCATAGACAGGCGCTGGTATTACTTCTTCGTCACGCTTTTCAACCATGCCTACTGGGTATGCTCCACCGCCGTCGGCGCCTTTTTCGGAAGCTCCCTGCCCTTCAGCACCGAAGGCATGGAATTCGTGCTTCCCGCCCTGTTCCTCGCCATCTTCACGGGAAGCTGGCAGAAGGAAACGCATCATGCCCCCACTCTGGCGGGGCTTGCCATCACCTTTGTCTGCCTGCTGGCCTTCGGGCCGGAATATTTTCTCCTGCCGTCCATGGCGTGCATCGTTCTTTTCCTCCTTCTCTTCCGCAGAAAACTCTCTTCCTCCGCCGGAGAACAGGCATGACCACTCTTCAGGCAGCCGTCATGGTGGCCCTCGCCGCCCTTGCCACACAGATCACCCGCTGGACGCCCTTTCTGCTTTTCCGCCGGAAAACGCCGAAGTTCATTCTCTATCTCGGCACGGTACTGCCCCCGGCCATCTGGGGCATGCTTGTGGTGTACTGTTTCCGCAACGGAACACTGACCGGGGCAGGCAGCGGCGTGCCCGAAGTGCTTGCGGCCGCCGCAACCGTGCTGCTTCAGTTATGGAAACGCAACATGGCCCTCACCATTGCGGGCGGTACCCTCTGCTACATGCTTCTGGTGCAGCTCGTCTTTCCGCACTGATAACGAAAGCGGCCTGCGCCGCCCGGGGAACTTTTTCATGACCACAAAACGTCTGCTCTGCTTCGGCGATTCCAACACCTACGGCTGGAAGGCCTCACTTCAGGGACCCGCGCGCCGCTATCCTCCCTCCCTGCGCTGGACGGGGAGGCTTGCCCACCTTCTCGGCCCCGGCTGGGAAGTGGTGGAAGAAGGACTCGGGGGGCGCACCCTGCGCGATCATTTCATTGTGGGCAGCGGCCTCGCCGTACCCGGCGCGGGACTCTGCGCGGAAGACTATCTGCCCGCATGCCTGCTCTCGCACCTGCCTCTCGACGCCGTCATCATCATGCTGGGCAGCAACGACATGAAATGCGCCCTGAACCGCACGGCGGAAAGCATTGCCGAGGGCATGGGAAAGCTTGTGGACCTGGTGCTTTCCTTCCCCTGGGAGGAGGTGCTCAGCTACCCTCACCCCGCCCTCATCATCGTTTCTCCCCCCTATATCGGCGAGCGCAAGATGAGCCTTGCCGGAGAGCGCTACCGGGGCGCGCCGGAAAAATCCCGCGCCCTTGCGGCCCTGTACCGGAAGATAGCCGAAGAAAAAGGCGCAACCTTTGTGGACGCGGCCCATGTGCTGGGGGGCGAGCCCTTCGGTGAAGCCCATGGAGAGGACGGCATGCATCTCAATGAAGACGATCACGCCGCCCTTGCCCTGGCCTTCCGGGAAACGCTGCTCGAACTTTTTCCCCACAGTGCATGAGCGCGTCTTCCGGGAACGCGGTTTCGGATTCTCACCCCCATATTGCAAAATATCCCTCTGCTGCAACAGTTTGAAACGTGACAAACATTCCCCTGCCGCCTATAGATGAATCCATACCGCACCTCTCACCCCTGCACAAAGGAATATACCATGAACAAGAAAACCCTCTCCCTTTCCCTGCTCTCCCTGGCCCTCCTCGCCTCCGTCCCTGCCGTTGCCTCGGCCCGTCCCCATTATGACGACGGCGGCAGACATTACGGCTATCACCGCATGGCCTCCTGCCCGGCGGCCGACCTGAGCCAGGAACAGATCGCCCAGATGGACAAGTTCCATGAAGAACACCGCGCCGCCGTCGCGCCCCTGTACGATCAGCTCATGGAAAAGAGACTGGAACTGCGGGCCCTTTCCCCCAATCCCAACGTCAAGCCCGAGGAACTGAAGGCCCTCAGCGCCGAAATCGCCTCGCTGCATGCAAAGATCCGCACCATCAACGATGAATTTTACGCGAACATGTCCAAGGCCGGCCTGCCCTGCGGCGACTACGGCTGCGCCTGGCACGGTTCCCGCGACGGATACGGCTATGGTTACGGTCACGGCCACGGCCGCCACGGCTGCTGGCGCTGAGCCGGACAGGAAAACGCCCGTTTTCCGCCTCCCTTGCCGTTCACACCCCTTCATCGTATGATGGAGGGGTGTCTTTGTTTCCGGGCCCGTGCCCGTGCCTTTTTTCCAGGGAGTCTTGTATGAAACTGAAGGAACTCATCACCAGCGCACGCACCTGCCGCCGCTTCAAGGGGGAAAAACACCTTTCCTCCGAAACACTGGCGGAACTTGTGGATCATGCCCGTCTTTCCGCCTCGGCCCGCAACATGCAGGTCATCCGCTTCATCACCGTTGCCGACAGGGAAAACTGCGAGCGCCTGAACAGCCTTGTGGTCATGGGCGGAGCGCTTACGCCCGAACAGCGCGCCACCGACAGGCAGCACCCCGGGGGCTTCATCGTCATCGCGGGGCCGGACAAGATGGATGATTTCGCCATGATGGATGTGGGCATCGCCGCACAGAGCATCAACCTTGCCGCCTGCGAGGCGGGTCTTGCCTGCTGCATGATCGGCGCGGTGAAGAAGGAAGAGGCCGCCGCCCTGCTCGGCCTGCCCGAAGGCATGCAGGTCAGACTGGTGCTGGCCCTGGGCGAGGCGGATGAAAAACGCCGCATCGTGGAACGCAGAAGCGACGGCAAACTCACCTATTACCGCGACGAGAACGACGAACACTGCGTGCCCAAGATCACCCTTGACGAGGCCATACTCCTGAAGAAATAATCCCGTGCAGCATGAGGCGCAGGCGAAAGCCTGCGCTTTTCTGCGCCCTCACATTCCGACAGCCCGCGAACGGCGCCCGGGGCGGAAAGCCCGCGCCTTCCGCGGGCTTTCTGGTGCCCGAAGTTCTCATGGCATTTTTTTAAAAAACGTGTTACTCCCTCTTCGTAACACGCTTTATTTTTTCGTGTTACGATTTCTGTTCCAGGAGACTGCATGAAAGCACCCCTTTCCCTTGCGGCAGCGGCACTGACCCTGCTTGTTTCCACAGCACAGGCCAGAGTCATTGTCGACATGCGCGGCAAGGCCGTGACCGTTCCCGACAATCCCGCCTCCGTAGCCACCATCGACGACGGATTCATCGAGGGCGTCATGACGCATCTCGGGGTCATCAACCGCGTCAAGGTCATAGGCTCCTGGTCCATGAAAAGGGATTACCGCTATACCATTCCCTCCCGTTCAGGCGAAAGCCGTGAATACCGGGGATGGAACACCATGAAATATCTGCATCCCTGGCTGGATGACCTTCCCTGCGTCAATTCCCCGCAGGGAAACATCATAAGCTATGAAACGCTGGCCCTTGCCGCGCCCGACGTGGTGCTTCTGCGCGCAGGCGACACCACCGTGGGCACGGACAAGGAAAAAGTACAGAAAACGGCGGACACCATAGAGGCTCTGGGCCTTCCGCTCCTGGTGCTCTATTCCCCCACATGGTTCCGATCCTCGGATCTGTCCGGCATGAAGACGGAAGCCGGCATCATCGGGGAACTCTTCGGGCAGAAGGAAAAGGCCGAGGCCCTGATCGACAGGCTGGCGGAAACGGAAGATCTGATCCGCCGGCGCACGTCCTCCGTTTCCGAGGAGGAAAAAGTTTCCGTGCTGCTTCTCGGGCTTCGCCCCGACGTGCGGAAAAAGGGCGGAGCCGGTTCCGTGCACGGCAGAGACACACCGGAATCCTATATTGTGGAACAGATCGTCCATGCCCGGAACGCCTTTCAGGGCAACGGCACGGGCGTGCCCATGAGCGCGGAACAGGTCTATGCCTGCGACCCGGACGTCATCATCCTGCCCACGGCCAACGGCTACCACCCCCCGCAGGAACTGTGCGAAGCGCCCTATTATGAAAACCTTCAGGAACTTCGCGCCGTAAAAAACGGCCGTGTCTACGCCCTGCCCTGGTCGCCCATGAACGCCTCAAGGCGTGTGGAATATCCGCTGGACATGCTCATCATTGCCAAGGCCGCCTACCCGGAACGCTTTGCCGACATCAGCGTGTACGACTTCGCCCTGCGCTTTTATCAGGACATCTACGGCGTGAGCGAGGAAACGGCCCGGGGGCTGCGCAGCACGCAGCTTCTCGACTGGATGGCCGAAAGCGGCTTCTAGGCCGCCTCTGCCGCGCCCCGGGAAAGCACGGGGCCCCGGCAAAAAGTCCGTACTTTTTCCCGTAGAAGGAACACGATGAAAACATTCCGTATTCCCCTTGCCGTTCTTCTCTGCTGCGCGCTTGCGGCGGCCTTTTTCCACGCCCTGCTCGCGGGGGAATACGCCCTCGACATCAGCGACGCGCTGCATACCCTTGCCGCGCATCTGGGCCTTGGCGACGGCACGGTGCAGAAAACGCACGACATCATCCTCTGGCGCATACGCCTCCCCCGGCTGCTGCTTGCCGTGCTTACGGGCATGGCCATGGCCGTTTCCGGCGCGGTGTATCAGGGGTGCTTCCGCAACCCGCTGGTGGAACCGTACATTCTGGGCGTTTCGGCTGGCGCTTCCTGCGGCGCGGCTCTTGCCATCGTGTTTCCGGCCATTTTTCCCGGCGGCCAGCTTTCCGCCTTTCTCATGGGCACGGCGGCCGTGCTTCTTTCCTTCTTCCTTGCCCGGAACAGGGGAGAAACGCCTCCCGTCACGCTGGTTCTTTCCGGCATCATCGTGGGTTCGCTCTTCTCCGCCTGCATCGGCATCATGAAATACCTCGCTTCCGACGTGGAGCTGAGGGAAATCACCTTCTGGATGATGGGCGGCTTCTATTATGCCACATGGGAGGACGTGTTCATCTGCGCCTGTGCGGTACTGCCCTGCATTGCTCTCCTCTTTGCCCTGGCCTGGAAGCTCAACATCCTTTCCCTGGGCGACGAGGAGGCCCGCAGTCTGGGTGTGCACCCCGACAGGCTGAGGGCGCTCTTCATCATTCTGGCCACCCTCGCCGCCTCGGTGTGCGTGTCCGCCGTGGGCATCATCGCCTGGGTGGGACTCATGATGCCCCATGCCGCCCGCATGCTCTTCGGCCCCGACAACCGGTGGGTCATCCCCGCTTCCGCCATACTCGGCGCGCTGTACCTGCTCTGCTGCGATACCCTGGCGCGCACGCTGACCGGGGCGGAAATCCCCATCGCCATCATCACCTCCATCGTGGGAGCACCCTATCTGCTCTGGCTGCTCCGCGCAAAAGGAAGGGAACTTTATGGTGCATGAGCCTGCCGCTTCCCTCACCGGCCTCTTTCCCGGACTTCTCTTTCACGGCGACGCAGGCCGGGGCCTGTTCTCCCGTCTTTTCCACGGCAGAACCGCACAGCGTGAGGACTGCCTCTTTTCCGACGATGCGGCGCTGGACATCCGCAGTCTGTCCTTTTCCTACGGCAGAAAAAGCATACTCCGCAAGGTGAGCCTCACGGTGCGCCCGGGAGAAATCTGCGGTCTTCTCGGCCCCAACGGCAGCGGAAAATCCACACTGTTCCGCTGCTGCATGGGCTTTCTGCATCCGCAGGAAGGCCATATTCACGTCCGGGGGGTGAACATCGCCCACATGCCCCCTTCGGAACTGGCCCGTCATGTGGCCTATGTGCCGCAGGAACACCGCCAGCCCTTCCCCTTTCTCGTGCGGGATATGGTGCTCATGGGCCGTTCCCCGCACATGACGGGCTGCTTTCCGGTGAAGAAAAACGATCTCGACATTGCAACAGGCGCCATGGAGCGCATCGGCATCAGCCATCTGGCCGACACGGCCTGCAATCAGCTCTCCGGCGGACAGCGTCAGCTTGTGCTCATCGCAAGGGCCATGGCGCAGCAGACGCCGCTCATCCTGCTCGACGAACCCACAAGCGCCCTGGACTTCCGCAATCAGCTCGCCGTATGGAAGGTGCTCCGGGAAGTGGCGGAACAGGGCGTGGCCGTACTCGTCTGCTGCCACGATCCGAATCACATTCTCTGGTTCTGCGACAGAGCGGCGGTTCTGCATCAGGGCTCCCTTCTTGTGGAAGGCCCGGCCCGGGAAGCTCTTGCGCAGGACACGCTCAGCAAGGTCTACGGCGGAGAATGCGTGCGCCTTTCCACCGCCTCCATGGACATGGTATGCCCGCAGAGGCCCTGACAAAACGCGGCGGGGAAACGCCCCTCCGGCCTTGTCCGGCACAAAGGCCAGGCACGGCTCCCCCGGCGGAATGATTGACGATGCGCCGCGAAAAGGCTTTAATGCAAAGCTACCAACAACACCATGAAGGAGAACGCATGTACGCCTCTGGCATAACACAGGAACTCATCGACAAGGCCGTGGCCTTCCACGGCCACTGGTGCCCCGGCATCAGCCGCGGCATCCGCGTGGCCGCATGGGTCATGGAAAACATGGGCACCGCTGCGGATGAGGAAATCGTGGCCGTTACCGAAACCGACATGTGCGCGGTGGACGCCATACAGGCCCTTGTGGGCTGCACCTTCGGCAAGGGGAATCTCATCTTCCGCGACCGCGGCAAGGTGGCCTTTTCCTTCTTCCGCCGCAGCGACGGGAAAAAAGTCCGTATCGTGGAAAAGGTCCGCGACGACGATATTTCCCGGCGCATGCAGGAAATCCGCAGGGAACTCACGGCGCAGAATCTTTCGGAATGGATACGCACCAAACTGGAAATAGAGCGCGAAAGACTCAGAAGAAAGGATATGGATTTTCTTCTTTCCGCGCCCTTTGAGGAACTCTTCGTCGTGGGCGAACCTTCCTTCGACATGCCGCCCATGGCCCGCCGGCTTCCCACCATTGTGTGCGAAGGCTGCGGCGAAGGCGTCATGGCCTCGCGCATACGCGAAGTCGGCGGCCGCCGGCTCTGCATCGACTGCGCGGAAAAACAGGCCTGATCGCGCCTCCGGGCAGTTTCGGGCATCATTCTCTGCGGGGCGGGAGCTTTTGCTTCCGCCCCGTGTCGTTTCATGCCGCTCCGCCCTCTTTTCCGGCATGGGCAGGCGGCCCGTTCTTCGGAAAAGCGCATAAAAAGCCGCGTCTTTCTTTTTCAGAAAAACGCGGCCTTCGGGCTCAGACCAGACTCAGCCCAGTATCTTTTCCAGATCTCTTGCCACGGGCAGGTCGGCGGGCAGCAGCCCGGGAAAACCGGCAAGTTCCCGCAAAGGAACCCAGCGCAGATCGTCGTGCACGGTAAGCGCCATCTCTCCGCTCCAGGAAAGCACGCGGTACACGCAAAGATGCACGGTGCCGAAATCGTACTCATGCCTGTTTTCCGTAAGGAATCCGCCTATCTTCGCCTCAATGTGCAGCTCTTCCCTCAGCTCGCGGGCAAGGCACTGTTCGTGCGTTTCCCCTTTTTCCAGCTTGCCTCCGGGGAATTCCCAGCTTCCCGCACAGCTCATGAAGGGCGCGCGCCGCATGATGAGGATGCGGCCCTGTTCAAAAAACACCGCGCCCATCACTTCCTTGGTCACCTTTTCCATACAAAGCCTCCTTTCATGCGGGCCGACCGCTCTTTTCCGCCATGCGCCTTTCCCGGCGGCGCACCACGACCATGTAACACACACTGATATACAACGCGCACAGCGTACATGTCACCGGTTCACAGAGACATACGCCCATATACCCCATGGAAGGCACCACGAAAAGCGCGAAAACGACATTGCCCGAAAGCTCCAGCGCGCCCTCGCCGAGGCTGAGCAGCCTTCCGCCCATGCCCTGCAGGGCGCAGCGCAGCACGATGAGCACGGCTATGCCCACATAGAAGGGGGCGTCCACTCTGAGATACTGTGCCCCGGCATACAGCACTTCCGCATTCCCGGAACCCGTGACGAGGCGCACCAGATCCTCGGCCCAGAGCCACACCACCACGTTGACGAGTCCCACCCAGACCAGAGCAAGGAAGAGCGCATGGCGCACGCCCTGCCGCGCCCTCTTCCACTGACCGGCGCCGATGTTCTGACTGGCAAAGGTGGAGGCCGTCACGCCCAGCGTGCCCAGCGCCAGCATGAATACGCTGTGGAAGCGCCGCGCCGTGATATATCCGCCCACGATGCCGGTGCCGAGATTGTTGATGGCCGACTGCAGGATCATGATGCCGATATCCACAAAGCACATCATGAGCCCCATGGAAAGCCCCGTGCCCAGCATCTGCCAGAACACGTTCCTGTCGGGCAGCCAGCGCGAAAGGGCCTTCTCCCCGCCCTGCCTTCTGCCGGGCCTCAGCTCCGGGCAGCGCACGGCCATATACCAGAGGCACAGCAGCACGGAAAAGCCTTCGGCAATGACGGTGGCCACGGCCGCGCCGGAAACGCCCATGCCGAAGCCGGCCACCAGCAGAAGATCAAGCCCGATGTTGCACAGCGCCGCCGCAAGAAGAAACATGAGGGGCATGAGGCTGTCGCCTATGCCGCGGAGCAGCCCCGAAAGCATGTTGTAGGCCAGAAGGACGGGCATACCCAGAAAAATGACGCGCAGGTACGAAACCGCCATGTCCAGAGCCGCATCCGGCGTATGCAGGGCGCGAAGCAGCGGCTCCACCGCAAGAAGGCCCGCAAGGGAAGTGAACAGGGAAAGCCCGGCCCAGAGCCACAGTGCGGCGGTCACGGCCCGACCCATGGTTTCCCTGTCCCGGCTGCCGTAGCAGCGCGCCACCACCAGAGAAAAACCGTTGGAAAGGCCGGAGGAAAGCCCCACCACCACGATGTACACCGCCACCGTGCAGCCCAGGGCGGCCAGGGCGTCGTCGCCGAGCACATGGCTCACCACGGCGAGATCGGCCATCTGATAGCCCTGCTGGAACACATTGCCGAGAAAAATGGGCAGGGCAAAAAGCACCATGCCTCTCAGGGGATTGCCCCGGGTCAGATCAATCTTCATGGGAAACGTCAAAAAAAAGCCCCCGCGCTTGTCGCAGGGGCTGAAAATAAAGCTGGCATCGGCCTACTTTCCCACGCAAGAATACGCAGTATCATGGGCGATGAAGCGCTTAACTTCCGAGTTCGGAATGGGATCGGGTGTACCCGCTTCTCTATGGACAC
>NZ_CALUWY010000051.1 GCF_944324615.1 uncultured Mailhella sp. | reverse complement strand
GTCAACCAGATACCACTGACGGTCGATGTCGGCCGGGGTCGGGCTGAAAGTTTTCATGAAAATATCTCCTGTCCCGCAGAAAGCGGAACCGCATGAGTGTGCCGTTGAAGAGGCGTAGTCACAAAAAGGCTTCCCGCCCGCCGGGGCGAAGAAGCACATTCCTCGTTACATTCGTTCCTTTGTGCAGGGAAACCGGAGACGTCCCACCCGCAACGGGGAGCCGGCGAAACGCACCTTGGGAGCGGCTACCAGACCGCCGTTCCCTTGCCAGAACAATCGAAAGAAGGTATTTGCCATAAAACGGAAGATTAAGCAAGTGAGGAATCGGCCATGCGGAGCATAAGAAAAAGCCTTCTTCAATTTATTTTCTCCGGTGCGAACATGCGGCGCTGGAACGACAAGCTCCGGCCCGTGGAACTGTTCGAGCTGGACAAGCAGGCCCACAAGATGATCGTGGCCTTCCTCCTCTGGCAGCAGAATGCGACGCATCTTTCGGAAGAAGAGCACCGCCGCATGGGAATCGACATCATCGAAGGCGGCATTTTCGATTATTTCTACAGGCTTATCATTACCGACATCAAGCCGCCCGTCTTTTACCGCATCAAGGCCAACAAGGAACACTATGCCGAGCTCACCGCCTGGGCGCTGAAGGAACTTGAACCGCGCATCCGTCCGCTGGACGAGGATTTCTGGCAGAGGCTCGTGCGTTATCACCAGCGGCCCGCCGAAGAGGCGAACCGGCTTTCCGACCGCATTCTGAGCGCCGCGCACATGTACGCCTCGCGCTGGGAATTTTCCCTCATCGAACCGCTCAACGGTTTTGATGAGGAAATCAAGGAAATCGGTCCCTCCTTCAACAGGCGGCTGCTGGCCCTGAAGGACGTGGAGGGGGTGAACGAGCTGCTGGCCGGTTCCGGCACGGCGCTTGCCCGCATGGCCAATCTCTGCGGCCAGCTGCGCTTCCAGATACGCTGGGCGCAGACGCCGCGCGTGCCCGCCACCTCCGTGCTGGGGCACATGTTCATCGTGGCCGTCTATGCCTACCTCTTCAGCCTGTACCTTGACGGATGCGCCCAGCGGCGCATCAACGACTTCTACTGCGGCCTGTTCCACGACCTCGCGGAGCTGCTCACCCGCGACATCATCACCCCGGTGAAGCGTTCCGTGGCACAGCTGCCGGAAATCATCCATCAGTATGAGGATGAAGAGCTGCACAGCAAAATTCTCGATCCGCTGGAACAGGAAGGCTGCGGCCATATCCGCGAACGGCTCGCCTACTATCTCGGCCTGGCCTCGCAGTCGGAATTCAGCGACACCTGCCGCGTGGACGGAACCATTCTGAAACAGGACGGCTTCCCCGCCCTGCAGGAAAACTTCAACCGCGACGAGTACGACCCCAAGGACGGGCAGCTCATCAAGGCCTGCGACACACTGGCTGCCTTCATCGAGGCCTACAGTTCCATCCATAACGGCATGGGGTCCCCCCATCTTTACGAGGCCATGGCAAGAATGCGGCGCGAATGCAGCGGCATACGGCTCGGTTCCTTCAGCATGGCTCCGCTTCTGGCCGACTTCGACTGACCGGAAAAGCCCCTGCCCCTTCCGGCCCTTTTTCCATGCCCGAAAAAGCCCCCCCTGGGTTGCCGAAGCCCTGAAGAAAGGCCCGGAGAAGGCATGCTGCGCCGCATGGCCCCCGGCCCCTCGCGGGCGATTTCCCCGCGCCGTTCCGCTCCCCGGGAACGCCTCCCCCGGGGGAACTTCCGGAACAATGCCCTTTTCCCGGAGAATCCGCGCGGCGCCCCTCTTTACGAAACGGCCTTTCCTGCGTATATTAATAATGCTTCGCGCTTGAAGCGCGGGCTGGTCTTTCTGACCCATGTCAGCAAAGGCCTCCGTCATGGGGGCGCATTGGTTTCGACGGGGATGCTGGAAGCCATGGTTGCAGGTCGAGGCGCCGCTGGCCTCGTAAAAAGCGGCAACAAAGTAATTGCCAACAACGATTACGAATACGCCTACGCTGCGTAAGCGGCGGGGCACCCTGACGGCCTAGACCGTCACGCCGAAGCGGCCGACGCCCGATACGTCGCCGAGGCGCCAATCCATCGGGCTGGCGTACGTCTGTTCCTTCCGGGGCGTGCGTGAGACTCTACGGCGGGATAACTGACGGATGCCCGTCTGCGGGCAAATCCTGAGGCGAAAATTCATACGCAGACTATACCTGTAGAGGCCTTGCGTGGACCTTTCTCGGACGGGAGTTCGACTCTCCCCGCCTCCACCAGAAAAGTCGACAAACCCCGAAGGGGTTAAAAAATATGCTCCCCATGCTGCGACACGGAACGGTTGCAGCCGGGGAGCATTTTTTTATGCCTTGTCTGCGCGGCGCATCCTCTGCAGGACGCTTCACCGCCGCACACGGCATGAACTCCATGAAACCTTCATGCCCAGGTCAGAACATGACCGCAGCCGGTCCGGTCGCGGAACATCGTATGCGACAGCGGCTTTCTTCCGACGAGAAAACACAGACATAAGACAGGATCTGTCTCTTCCATACCCCGTCATGGCAGTCATGGTGTTCATTCAAGCATGCATGCCTGTGCCTTGTGCGCAGCACGGACATGAATGAAGCAACATCGGTATTATTATATCTTTTTATCGAAAATATTTTTCTTGCTCTGCACAAAGCCCGTCACATCATCCTTGACCTTTTTCAAGGTCAGGGACTTAAGATTATAGCCGGTAACATCCATATTGTCATTACTGAAGGTGATGACAAGATCATCCCCCGACATCTTACCGGAGATGGTCCCCGAAGGATGCTTGTCATTCCACTTGTCAAAGGACACATCAGCAACGCATTCAGCAGTAAAAGAACCGGCATCGCTCTTCGTAATTTTAAAAAGCAGAGCAGGTTCTGCGTCGCCGATATAGAACAGGGTATGCACCCTGCCGTTATATATCGTCAGAAAATAGTCGTCGCCATTAACCGACGCTGTAAACCCCTGAGGTTCAGCATAATTTATCCCGGAAGATGCCGAACCGGTCATGGCAATGAACGTATTTTTCGTCGAATTCACAAAGCTATCCAGAGGATTCTGAGTATTGCCGACACAGGCCGAAGCAGAAAGGAGAATCCCGAGAGAACACGTTAACATGCACAATTTATTCATATTAACCTCCATATTTTTTTGGAGAAATCTACGATCATCCCCCTGCAATGTCAATATTACTGAGACATGATATTAACATATTCTTCATTCCTGCAACAGCAGGACTCACATAAAAAAGAAAAAAATACTTCTGTTTGCGAACGAAGGCATGCTGCATCATCAGAAAAACCATGCCTATACCGGCAGGGCAGGCACCGGAATGCCGTTTATGTTCCATGAAAACAAGGCCCTGTGAAACATGCCGCAGCTCTCCCCCATGCTGAACTGCGGATGCAGACGCAGCGGCCGTGCCCGCGCTTTCTGCTGCCGGCCTTCCGATATCTGCGGAAAAACGCCCCGCTCCGGCCCTTCTTCCGGCGCAGAAAAGGCCTGCAAGGCATGGGGCAGAACCGCTCCTTTCCAGAAGGCGCTCTGCAGAAGGAAAAGAAGATTCCTGAATACGGTCCAAGACTTGCGTATCCTGCCGGCTGAAGGAAGAATTCAGGTTCAACCATTAACATCCGGCTTTTCCATGAAGCCGGACTCGTCCCCCCGTGACGAGAACAGGAGTTCCACCTTCAGCCAGGGAGAAAACCCATGGGAAAAACCTACGGTTACATCCGCGTATCCAGCATCGACCAGAACGAAAGCCGTCAGCGTCTGGCCATGCAGGAAAGAGCCATTGCCGACGAGCACCTCTTCATCGACAAACTTTCAGGCAAGGACTTTCACCGCCCCCGGTATCTGGCCATGCTCCGCCGTCTGAAACCCGGAGACCAGATCTGCATCACGAGCATCGACCGGCTCGGGCGCAACTATGAGGAAATCAAGGAACAGTGGCATATGCTCACCAAGAAGAAAAAAGTGGATATTCTGGTGCTGGACATGCCGCTGCTCGACACCCGGAGGGACAAGGACCTTCTCGGCACGTTCATTGCCGACCTGGTGCTCCAGGTTCTGTCGTTCGTGGCCCAGAACGAAAGGGAAAACATCCGCAGGCGACAGGCCGAGGGCATTGCCGCCGCCAAGATCAGCGGCACACGCTTCGGCCGGGAACCCAGCCCGCTGCCTTCGGCGTTCTCGCGCGTGTATGCGCTGTGGAAAGAGGGAAAAATCAACACGTCCGAGGCTGCAAGACGCTGCGGCATGGCCCGCTCCAGCTTCCGCTACCGGGCGGGACGGTATATCAAGAACACCCCGTAGTCCTTTTCCGGACTCCGGCGACAGTTCCGCATCCCCCCTTCCCCGCTTCACCATGAAGGCCGCGCGTGCATGCCGGGCGCGGCATGGTCTCATGCGCCCCGGGACATAAAAAATGCGGCAGAAAGACAGAATGCGGCCTTTTTTCTCGACCTTTCACCGCCGATCTGGCATGGTTGTCATTATTTGCCCCCTCAACATTCCGCAAGGGGCCTCCTCCGCAGGAATACGGCAGAGAGACGGCCCGTTGTGGAATCCCGGCATGTTCCGAGAGAGGAACACTTCCCGGGTTCCGGCAGAAACCGGCAGGAGAAGATCATGAAATTTTTTACCAAGAGCCGTTATGCCCTGCGCGTGATGATTGAACTTGCCCGGCATCATGATCAGGGCAACACGCCCCTCCGGGATATCGCCGCCTCCCAGAACATCAGCCTCAAGTACCTCGAACAGATCATCGTGCCGCTGAGCAAGGCGGGCCTGGTGAAGGGCGAACGCGGCAGTCAGGGCGGCTACCGCCTGGCGCTCCCGCCGGAACGGTGCACGGCGGGGGATATTCTGCGCGCCGTGGAAGGGAGCCTGGCGCCGGTGGACTGTCTCGCCCCGGACGGAGCACAGTGCGAACTTCGGAAGGAATGCGCCTCCGTGCATTTCTGGAACGGACTCGGCGCATGCATGGAACGCTATGCCGACAGTGTGACCCTGAGCGACCTTGCCCGGACAGGCCGGAGCTGCGCCGCTTCGTGCAGACGCTGAAGGCGTGTCAGTCGAAGGTGACGCCCCGCTTCTCCAGCTCCTTGACCTTGCGGAAAATGGTGCTGCGGTCCACATCCAGTTCCCGGGCAACCCCGGCAATGCTGCCGTATTTGTGCATGGCCGCCCGGAGCACCACGCTTTCCACATCCTTCATGATGTCCTTGTAGCTGCGCCCGTCGAACACAATGGGCGAGGAAGCGTCGTTTTCCGTGGCATAGCCGGGCATGGAGGCGGCAAAGGGCAGATGGGAGGGCTGCACGACTTCTTCCGGGCAGAGCACGGCAATGCCCTGTATGGTATTCTTGAGTTCCCGCACGTTGCCCGGCCAGGAATAATGCTGCATGAGCTTTTCCGTCTCGGGAGCAAACGACAGCTTGCGCCCGTACTTGTGCGCATAGAAATCAAGAAATACCTGCGCCATGGGCAGGATGTCGTCGCGCCTTTCGCGCAGAGGGGGCACCTCAAGCACGGCAATCTTCAGCCTGTAGTAGAGATCGCTGCGGAACTCGCCCTCGGCCACGGCCTTTTCCAGATCACGGTTGGTGGCCGCAATGACCCGCACATCCAGCTTCCGGGGCGTGGTCGCGCCCACGCGCAGCACTTCGCCGTCCTGAAGAAAGCGCAGAAGGCGCGTCTGCATGGCGATGGGCAGTTCCCCTATTTCATCGAGAAACACCGTACCCGTGGAGGCGGCCTCTATGAGCCCCACCTTGCCGTTCTTGTTCGCTCCGGAAAAGGTGCCCCCCACATAGCCGAACAGCTCCGTTTCGATGAGCTGAGGGGAAATGCTGCCGCAGTCCACCTTGATGAAGGGCCGCTCCGCCCTCCCGCTTTCCGTATGGATGCGGCGGGCCAGCACGTCCTTGCCCACGCCCGTTTCCCCGAGTATGAGCACCGGCGCATCCGTCTGCGCAAGCACGCGGATCTTGCTGTACAGGCGCACCATGGCCTGACTGTATACGATTTCCGGCATCCGGCTTTCCTGCTTGGAGGAATTGCTGAGCTTGGAAAACACGTCCAGCAGTTCCTTCTGAAAGGCCACCTTGCCCCTCAGCTCCTGAAGACGGCTCTCGTCGCGCATGAGCGTGACGCAGAAGGCCACATGCCCGTTCTTGTCGAAAAGAGGATGCCCTTCCAGCACAAGTCGGCGACCGTTGGAAAGCGTCTGTACCTTGGTCACCATTTTCCCCGTGCGGAGCACCTCGGGATTGAGGACGACGTCGAAAACGCCCTTCCCAAGAAACTCCAACACATTATGTCCCATCATGCTGTCATGCGGAACACCAGTGAGGGCCTCATGCATGGCATTGACGAAAAGCACGACGCCCTGCGTATCCGTCACGCAGACGCCGTCGCTGAAGACGTCCAGAAGCTGATCGATGTGATTTTGCAACATGGTCCGCCCCTGTGCTGTTGAAATTCCTTTTATTATAATAAAATACGGCCATCTTGGCAATCAGAGCCGAAAAGGCGCAAAGATGACTTCTCCCCGTGGAGAAGCTGCGCTTTGCCGTGCCTGCGGCAGGCGGCACCATGCCGCACCGGGAGAACGATACCGGCGGGATGTCTTTTTCCGCTTTCCGGCGGCCATGGTCAAGAGGCTGAAGGCCCCGTGACGGGCCTCCCTTTCCCGAAACGGCAGAAAAACGCCGCAGCGCGGAAAAACAGGACGCCCTCCCCTTCCTTTCCATGGCAAAAGCACAGAAGGGGCTGCACCACCGAAGCGCAGCCCCATTCCCGGCCTGCGGGCACTCTCTTTATGCCGTCACACTCCCCGTCGGGATGTTGCCCCCCTTTCTGCATGCTCCGGCATGCGTCCGCCCTTGTCGCCGCAAGCAGCCTGCACGGCGAAACGTCCGGGAGACGTGTTTTTTCCGTCACGCTTCCGCTGATCCTACAGAAGCGTTCCGGCGTTAAAACATGAAGGGGATTCACCGCAATGCGGTGAATCCCCTTCATCTTCAAGGAAGACGGCGTCCCTTCATGCGCGGGGTCCTTTGCAAGGACCCGCCCCCGGGAACACATGGCTGTAAAAAACCTTTCTTACAGCAGGCTGCATACATGTTTCCCACGTTCCCGCGGCTGTTGCTCTTGTGTACCGGGGAAGGTCGGGGGACACGAGGATGCCGGCTCCTCCAAAAGTCCGTTATGCGCGGGCGTCCCTTTCCGCAAGGAAGGCATCCACATCCGCGCTGGTGGGAATGCCGTCCCAGCCGTGGCCGTTGCGGCACAGCAGCGTGGAGGTGGCGGAAGCGCGGCGCGCGGCTTCCAGCACGCCGTAGCCCTGCGCAAGGCTCGCGGCCATGGCGCCGTGGAACACGTCGCCGGCGCCCGTGCTGTCGGTCACGGGGACATCGGGGAAGGTGGGAACACGGCTGATGACGCCGTCAATGTTCCAGAGAGAACCTTCCACACCCTGAGTGGCGGCCACAACACCCTTGCAGATACGGCCGAGTTCGGTCAGCGCTTCCATGGTGTCGTCCATGCCCAGCATCTTCTTCATGCCCAGATCCGCGCAGATGACATAGTCGGCACGCTTCACACAGGCCAGATATCTGGGATCATCGGAAACCACGTCCACGTCGAGCAGCACCTTGATGCCCCGCTTTTCCGCCTCGTCCATGACGTGAGGCATGACGGAAAGCCAGCGCATGTCGCTCAGAATGAGGGTATTGGAATCCAGCGTATCCACGGGAAGGGCTTCGGCGCTGATGTCCATGGCGGGGTCGGTATAGGCGAGGATCTGACGATCGCCCGCGGGATCCACCATGATGCAGGAAGAGGAAGTGCGGGAATTGGGGCAGGTCACCATGCCAGAGACGTCCACGCCCTTGCCCGCCAGAAGGTCCTTAAGCCACCGGCCTTCGGCATCGTCGCCGACGCGGCCCCAGAAGGCCGTTTTCACGCCCAGACGCGAAGCAGCAATGGCCGCGGTGGGGGCAGGGCCGCCGCCGCGCATGGTCACGCTGGTCGTGCCCAGTTTCTGGGGGCGGCTCATCAGTTCGGAGACCTGATAGACGCGATCAAGAAAAAGATTGCCGATGCAGACAATATTCATATTCAGGCTCTCATGGGCGAGCGGCTGTCCGCCCGTCTGTGGTGAAAAAAAAGCTTCCGGCCGGGGCCCCGGCCGGAAGCGGGGAGGCTTATTCGCCCTGCAGCAGATGTTCGGGCAGGCTGTTGCCGGTGACGGTGCAGTCCTTCACGCGGCCGGCGGAACCGAACAGTTCCATGTAGTGGGCGGCAAGGGCGCGCACGCCTTCGCGGCCGTCTTCCAGAAGGGCGAGAAGGTCGCAGTCGGGTTCCACGGCCAGACGTTCACGGATGCGCTTCACGGCAGCACCCTTGAGGGCGGTGTTGATGTTGATCTTGCGCAGACCGTTGCGGGTGGCGGTGCGGATGGCGTCTTCGGTCACGCCGGAAGCGCCGTGCAGCACCAGCGGCACGCCGATGGAGCTCAGACGACGGAGCAGGTCCTGATCCAGATCCATGGAGCTGGTCTTCATGCCGTGGATGGAGCCCAGGGACACGGCCAGGAAGTCGACGCCGGTGCGTTCGGCAAATTCCGCGGCCTGGTCGGGATCGGTGTACATGATGTCGGCGCGGCTGCCGCCGGGCATGGGCACTTCACCCACTTCGCCTTCGGCGCTCGCGCCGTAGTCGTGGGCCATCTGCACCATTTCCTTCGTCATGCGGATGTTCTCTTCAAAGGAAAGGGAAGAGCCGTCGAACATCACGGAAGAAGCGCCGAGACGCAGGGCCTTGCGGATGAGGCCGAGATCGCGCGCATGGTCGATGTGCAGGGCGAAGCGGCCGCTGCTCTGTTCCATGACGGAGAAGCACAGGGCCATGATGTTTTCCATGCCGATATGCTTGTAGGCCTGAGCGCCCAGGGCGAGGATGGCCGGAGCCTTCATTTCTTCAGCAGCCTTCACCACGCCGCCGAGGGTGGTGTAGTTGTGCACGTTGAAGTGACCGACGCACCAGTCTTTGGCGGGGTCGAGGGCAAGAAGTTCGTTCATTGTATAAAAGGGCATGGGGAACCTCGCAGGGGGTTAAATGGGTGAAGGGATAACGGCGAGGGGCGGGAGGAAACGCACTCGTCCCGCCCCGTTTCTACTTTACCAGCTGAAACGATGCATGGTGTGCGTGGTGCGGGTTTCCCCGGCCTTGAGCACAATGGAGGGGAAGGAAGGCTGGTTGGGCGCATCGGGGAAGAACTGGGTTTCCAGGCACAGGGAGTTGAAGGCCTGATAAACCACGCCGTCCTTGCCCTCCCAGTGACGCAGGCTCAGCTTGGAGCCGTTGTAGAACTGGATGCCGGGCAGATCGGTGGACACCGTCATGGTACGGCCGGAGGCCGGATCGCGCAGTTCCGCGGCGAGGGTGAGGCCGGCTTCGGAGGAAGGAGTGCCGTTCAGCACATAGTTCACGTCGAACATGCGGTCGGGAAGACCGGGCAGAGCCATCTGATCGCCGATGCGCTTCATGGAGGTGAAGTCATAGGCGGGATCCTTGGACACGGGGCGGATTTCGCCGGTGGGGATCATGTTGCTCTGCACGGGGGTGTAGGCATCGGCATACAGGCGCAGTTCATGGCCTTCGATGCTGGGGGAATCGTGACCGGCAAGGTTGTAGTAGTTGTGGTTGGCAAGGTTGACGATGGTGTCCTGATCCTTCGCGGTGGCGGTGAAGTTCAGGGCCACGCCGTTGTCTTCGTCGAGGCTGATTTCGGCCACCACGTCGAGTTCGCCGGGATAGCCCTGTTCGCCGTCTTCAGAAGTTCTGCGGAGCACCACGCGGGACACGCCGTCTTTTTCTTCCGCTTCGGAAGACCACACAAACTTGTCGAAGCCGCGGAAGCCGCCGTGCAGATGCTGGCCGGTGGGGCCTTCATTGCAGGGCAGATGATAAGTCTTGCCGTTCAGGGTGAATTCACCGTTGTGGATACGGTTGGCGACACGACCGGCGAGGATGCCGTAGCAGGGATGGCCGTAGAGATACTGGGCGAGATTGTCGAAACCCAGGATCACGTCGGCGGGGCCGTTCTTGCCCGGCACCACGAGGCGGCGCATGATGCAGCCGTAATCGAGCACTTCCACTTCCATGCCGTTCTTGTTGGACAGCACAGTGGCATTGATATCCTGATTCCAGAATCTGCCGAAAGGTTTGACACTGACAGCCATGATGATTCTCCACAATAGCAAAGGGTAACAGAGAGAAAAAAAAAGGGTCGGCAGGCGTGACCGGCCTCCCGCCTCGGCGCAGAAGCGCCTTCCATGACGGGCTTGTCCAAACGCCCACCCGCTTGGGCGCTTGGAGAAATCCTCATGGAGGCCGGGGGGAACATCCCCCCGGCCGGAAGGATTACAGAATTACTTCAGAGCGTCAAAGGAGGCGCGGCGGTTCTGTTCGAACTTGGAAGCGTTGGCGATGGCCGCATCGAGTTCCTTCAGGAATTCGGCGCCGCCTTCGGTTTCCTGCAGGTACATGTCGCGCAGGGGCTTCACCACTTCGATGAACTGGGCCTTTTCTTCAGCAGTGGGGAAGTAGGTCTGGCCGCCGGCCTTGGCAAAGGCAGCGTAGGCGGGACGTTCCATATCCATCTGCACGCCGTTTTCCACGATGCCCATCAGCTTGAAGCCGTCGATGAGGGCGTCCTGGAATTCCTTGGGCAGGCTCTTGAAGTAGTTGGCATCCATGAACCAGGCGGAGAACATGAAGTTGTGGCCGTCGAGGGTCATGTACTTGGCCTTTTCATGCAGACGCACGGCGGTGAGGTCGGTGATGGAGTTCAGGGTGCCGTCCACCACGCCCTTGCTCAGAGCGTCATACACTTCCATGAAGGGGATGGGGGTGGGGGAAGCGCCGTTCAGACGAACCTGTTCCTGCTGCACCTTGTTTTCCACGGTACGGAGCTTGAGGCCCTTGAGGTCGGCGGGGCTCTTCACGGGATGCTTGGCGTTGGCATAGTTTCTCCAGCCCGCGCTGTTGGAGAGGCTCATCATGAGCAGCTTGCCGTTGGTATTCTTGTAAATGAGTTCACGCAGCTTGTCTTCGAAGGGGCCGGAGAGCACGTTCTGAGCCACGGTTTCGGAAGGCATGATGTAGGGGATATCCAGAGCGGCGATGGGGGGATACACCACGGCGATGCCGCCGGCGGTGGCGGGGTAGATGTGCACCACGCCGGCTTCCAGGGACTGGAAGCATTCAATGGGGTTGCCGCAGAGCTGAGCGCCGGCATAGATGTCGATCTGCAGCTCACCACCGGTACGGTTTTCCACATACTGTTTCAGGAACAGGGTGGAAGCGTGCTCGGCGGTTCCTTCATTGGAAAGGAAGTCGAGGTTCAGCACGGTCTTGGCCTCGGCGGCGCAGGCGAGGCCGAGCACGAGGGACAGGGACACAACGGACTTCACAAAGCCTTTCATAGGGGTATCCTTTCGTTAAAGGTTTATGTGCCATGGAAACCGCTTGGATAAACGGCCCTTCCTATGCATGGTTGAAGGCGGACGGCCCGTGCGGGCCGTCCGCACGGATTACATGAGGCCCCAGGCCTTGGGCAGGAACAGAACGGTTTCGGGGAAGTAGCTGAAGACGCACAGCAGAACGGCAAGCACTGCGAAGAAGGGCAACATTTCCTTGACCAGCTTGTCCAGGCTGACGCCGCTGATGCCCTGCGTCACGAAGAGCACCAGGCCCATGGGAGGAGTGATGAGACCGATGGTGAGGTTGATGACCATGACCACGCCGAAGTGGATGGGATCGATACCCACGGCCTCCATGGCGGGAGCGAGGATGGGGCCGAGGATCAGGATGGTGGGACCGGCGTCCATGATGCAGCCGACCAGAAGCAGGGTGATGTTGACAAGCAGGAACAGCAGGTGCGGATCGCTCGTGAGGGCCACCAGGGCGGAACCGAGCATCTGCGGGGTATGACGCAGGCTTACCACGGAGGCAAACGCCACGGCCGCGCCCACGAGGATGAGGATCTTCGCGGAAGCGATGGCGGAGCTGGCGAAGATGCGGGGCAGATGGGAAGGCTTGATCTCACGGGTGTAGAACACACCGAGCAGCAGGGCATAGAAGGCGGCGATGGCCGCAGCTTCGGTAGCCGTCATGATGCCGCCGAGGATGCCGCCCATGAGGATGACCGGGGTACCCAGGGGCAGAATGGCCTTCTTGGCCGCCTGACCGCGTTCCGCCCAGCTCGCACGGGGCTTGGGATCGGGGAACACGCCGGAGCGCGCACGGAAGGCGATGACCGACATGAGGCCGCCCGCGATCATGAGACCGGGAATGATGCCGCCCGCGAACATGGCCGCCACGGAGCAGTTTTCCACGAAGGCGTACATGATCATGAGGCCGCTCGGCGGAATGATGGGGGCGAGGATACCGGCGGAAGCGATGATGGCCGCGGAGATGCCGTCAGGATACTTCATTCTCCTCATGGCCGGAATGAGCATCCCGCCCAGGGCCGAGGCGTCGGCCACGGCGGAACCGGAACCGCCGGAAAGCATGACGGAGGCGAGCACGCACACATGTCCGAGACCGCCGCGGAAATGCCCGATGAGAGTTTCGGCGAAGGTCACGATGCGCACGGTCACGCCGCCGGCGCTCATGAGTTCACCGGCAAGCACGAAGAAGGGAAGAGCCATAAGGGCGAAGCTGTCAACGCCGTTCCACAGACGCTGCATCAGCAGGGGGAAGAAGGCCCACTGGCCGTTCTGGGCAAGGTCGATACCCGGCGCAAGCAGAAGCACATAGACGATGGGGAGGCCTATGAGCACAAGACCGAGGAAGTAGACCAGATAAAACATTTTGAGTGCTGCGATCTTAGCAATGATATTCATGAAAAACTCCGGAAATCATGGATATTTCAGCAGTAACGCCGCCTGAATCAAGCCGCGCGGCTTTCATCGAGTTCCTTCAGCCTGTCCGGGTTGCCGAGGCAGGGAATAAGCTTGAGGAACCACAGCAGGCTGGCAAGAAACGTCATGCAGAAGCTGTAGGGCAGCACGATGGAAACAATCCACATGGGCAGCTGCATGGCCATGCTGACGGCGGAGAAGGAGCGCTGGATGTAGAAGTAGGACTGATACACGCACACCGAAAGCACAAGGAGAGCCAGAGCTTCGGTAACGAGGGCCAGCACCACGCCTGTGAAGGTATGACGCATACGCTGAACGAGAAAGTCCAGAGCCACCAGTTCCCCGCGCTGCTGCGCATAGGGGAAGAGCAGGAAGGTGATCCACACCATCATGAAGCGGGCGCTCTCTTCCGTCCAGGTGATGCTGTAACCGAAGCAGTAACGCAGAATAACATTCAGCGTCACCACGGCCAGCATACCCGCCATGAGCACGGTGCTGATCTTGACGGCCACGCCGTTGATCCGCCTGATCAGATTGTCAAGCATATTCAGCATATATTCCCTCCGGAAAAAATATATTCATGAAGCTTTTCCGGTTCCACGACGCTCACATGAGCGGCGGGAACAAGCTTTCCGTTCTCAAAGGCGACTTCATCGTCGTAGGCGCAGGAATGCTCGGTGACTCCGCCGAAGGAAACAACGGCGGCGACGCGCTTTCCATTTTCGATTTCACCGGTGTGATTCACCACGGGACCGAGCTTGAGCACCGCACCTTCGCGCACGAAGACGGGGATGCGGTCGAGGGCGACGGTTTCTTCCACGGTACGGTCGCCGGCAACGGCCTTACCCGTCCAGAAGTCGTACCAGGTGCCCTTGGGCAGACGATAGCGCACCTTGCCGCCTTCGCGGACCACGGGCACGACGAGCAGACTGTCGCCCAGCATGTACTGAAGTTCGAAGGGCCACACTTCGGGCTGATCGGGGAAGGAAAGCACCATGGAGCGCATGAGAGGCATACCCGTGGCGGCCGCCTGAGCGCTGGCGTCGGACAGATAGGGGATGAGGCGGTAGCGCAGACGCACCCAGCGGCGGCAGATGTCTTCCGCTTCAGCGCCGTAGGCCCAGGGTTCGCGCGGTCCTATGCCGTGGAAACGCATGTGGGAGCCGAGAGCTCCGGCTTCGGTCCAGCGCACGAACAGTTCGGGCGTGGGCTGATCGCCGTAGAAGCCGCCGATGTCGGAGGAATAGTAGGGAACGCCGCTCATGCCCCAGGAAAGACCGCCGAGGATGGAACCGGCAAGTCCGCCCCAGCTGGACTGGGAGTCGCCCGCCCACTGGATGGGAGCCCGCTGGCTGCCCGCCCAGCCGGAACGGGACCAGCAGAGTGCGTTTTCGCCATAGTAACGGCGTCCGGCTTCGTAGACGCAGAGGTTGTACAGCAGAGAATACACGTTGTGGATGCGGATGCCGTCGTCGCCGTTGCAGGCGTACATGTCGGGCAGCACCTGTTCGCCGAAGTCGGCCTTGATGCAGTCCACACCGGCATCAAACAGTTCCTTGTGGCGGCCGCACCAGTATTCCCAGGCTTCGGGATTGGTGAAGTCCACAAGGCCGCTGTTGGGCAGCTGGGTCAGGACCTGACCGAAGGGGCCGGGATCAAAGGCGTATTCATAGGCCTTGCCGTCCTTGTCGCGGAGCAGCCAGCCCTTTTCCGCCATTTCGCCGAAGAGCTTGTTCTTGATGGAGACCAGCGGATATTCCCACACGCAGATCTTGTAGTTCATGGCCTTCAAGGAATCGCAGAAGGCCTTGGGATCGTCGTAACGGGTGGGGTCCCATTCAAAGGCGAAGCGTGTGTCGGTATCCTGCCAGGCGCGGCCGTCGATGGTGATCACGTCGCAGGGCACGTCCATCTCACGCATCTTGGAAGCGGCTTCCAGCGTTTCGGCGGGCACGCGGTAGTAGGCCTTGGAGAGCCAGAGGCCGAGGCTCCACACCGGGGCCTTGGCGGAACGGCCGGTGAGGTGCGTGTAGCGGCGCAGTATTTCGGCGGGAGTATCGCCGAAGAGGAAGAACAGATCGAGCACGGCGTCCTTCACGTCGAGGCAGAGGCTCTGGTTGGCCCACTGCTGATAGCCGACGCCGATGCGCACATAGGCGGGAGTGTTCACGAACACGCCGTAACCTTCGGGAGACCACACGAAGGGGCAGTTCTTGTAGCAGACGGAGCTGTTCACGCCGAGGGCGTCTTCATTCCACATGTCCAGCAGCATACCGCGACGGTTCAGCCCGGCGTAGTTCTCGCCGCCGCCGTACACGGCCACGCCGAAGGGCAGGCCCAGAGCGGCAAACCAGCCTTCTTCCGTGGCGGCCACGGGAGGCAGGCGGAACTTGCGGACGAAGTGGCTGTCTTCGGTGACGGGCAGCACGACCTTGCCGTTCTTTTCCAGGCTGTAGGTCAGGGGGGAGCGGGTCAGACGAAGCGCGTATTCACCGCTGGAGCAGAGCACATCATCCTGGCTTTCCAGCACATTCAGGGCCAGACGTTCGTCCTTGGCGCATACAATACCGTAATCGTTGACCTCAGCGTCGCCGAGGCGGACGCGGAAGCAGCCTTCCGCATACACCGTGACCTCAAGCTTTCCGACATCGGTGGAAAAAACAGCCTTGTTCTCGGCAAGAGAAGCCAGGGCCAGCCCCTTGCATGGGGATAGATTCTCAAATTTCTGCATAGTGCTCTGCCTTGTTCTGCTATGACTGATGTTGCAAAGAAATTTCTTCGGAAATAGGGAAACAGTCGGATACGAAAACGGAGACGAACCGTTACGGCCCGCCTCCGTTCCCTGTATTACGCCTTGGTGAGATCCACCACTTCGAGGCCGACCATTTCGGCTATCATTTTGAGCTGTTCGCGGCAGTCGCCGTACACGATGCCGGAATGATGTTCCATACCCTCGGCAATGAGGTTCTTCATGAACTGTTCGGCAGGGATGTCCATGCGGGCCACGCCGGCGGTGCCGGAGAAGGCCAGAGGACGGCTGATCATTTCACCGCCGCCGATGAGCAGGCGCAGCTTGCCCTTGCCCTGGCTGATGCGGGCCAGCGTGAAGCGGCCGGGCTTCAGGCAGAATTCCGAAAGCAGGGGAAGCTTGCGGTTGGAATGAATGGTACCGCGGATGGGGCCTTCGGGATCGGCCATGTCGATGGGGGCCTGGCCGCAGTGCCAGAACACCACGGTGTTGTCCTTCACGTCCACGTCCACAAGGTCGGTGTTGAAGGCGCCGGAATGCTGCAGGCGGGTGAGCAGAAGAGCGGTGAGCACGCCGTAGAGGTCGCCTTCGCAGCCGCAGGGCACGCCGTCTTCATTCATCATGGCCATGGCGCCGCAGGCGGCCGCGCCGTAATGGGTGAAGAAGTGGGGCCAGCAGCGCACGGTCATGCCGAGATAGCCCTGTTCGGCGGCCTTGTCGCGCATGCGGGCGTAGATCTTGCAGGTCTTGATGGTGGCGTCGTGGTCGAGTTCGCCGAGGTTCGGGAACTGGGCGGCGCGGCGGGCATAGGGTTCGTCGGCCACGCTGTCGGGCTGAGCCTTGGTTTCGTTGATGAAATCAAGGATGTCGATATGATCGGTGGTCATACCGAACAGGCGGAACAGATCGTTGGGGTTGAAGTTGCAGGCGTCGAATCCGTCGGGATGTTCGCCGATGAGCAGGAACTTCTGGCCCTTGAGCTGGTTGAGCACGGAAGCGGCCTGAGCGGCATGGAAGATTTCCGTGGCGGCTTCGGGATCGGAAGAATCCTTGTGCACATGCACGATGCTCTTGCCGTGGCGGCTCAGAGCATGGGAGGCCAGGTTGACGCCGCAGAAGGAGTTGAGCAGCAGACGGCCGCCGGTGCGGGCTTCGGCCCAGGACCACATGATGACGGGCTTGCCCAGCTTGAGGGCGGCGGCCACGGTGCTCTCGGCGTCGGTGAAGGTCACCTGAATGACCAGAAGAGCGTCCACATCGGCCGCTTCAATGGCGGGCAGAGCGGCTTCGAGCGCGGCGGCGTCGTACAGGATTTCCTTGCCGCCGATAAGCTCGGCGTCCATGGCGGCGAGCGTGTTCAGAGCCTGAGCATGAACCTTGGCGGCAAATTCGGTATCAAACGTAGAACGACCCAGGGCGAGCACACCAAGCCTGGGCTTGCGAACGGTATAAGACATTGTGTCCCTCCAGATAATCTTGACTTCAAAAGGCGACTGCGCCTTTCTGACCTGCCTCAAACAATACCGCCTGCCGGCTGAAACGGCACTTCCATGGATGATATCCATTTCACGTCCGTCATCACCATATATGACGGCATAGTCATATTCTCGTCACGAAGCATATCAATTTTCAATAATTAAGCAAATGCAAATACCCTCATCAGAGAATATTTTATCCTTATTAACAAATGCTTAGATGTATTTTTCCTGTATATATCTTTTTTGTTAAAATACTGGTCTTTTATTCACATGCCATAGTACACTATATCTTCCGCATGAAACCAATAAAAGCAAACCGTACAGGCGCAACTACCGCTCTGTTTTTATATCGAGGCGGTACATCTGCGACCTGTAACAATCTGTTTACGGCCATACGGAAGGAAGGGTGGCGTGCGCCACCCTTCGCATGCCTTACTTCGTGATCTTGTAGACGGCGCAGGAGTCTTCCATGCCCATGCCGGCCTCGCTGGCCTGGGTGTAGTAGGCATAAGCCTGTTCGATCATCTTGGGTTCATAACCCCAGTCGCGGGCCATGGCGCAGCCGAGGCGCAGGTCCTTGGCGGTGAGGTTCACGCCGAAGCGGGCGGCATAGTCGCCGTCGGCGATCCAGGGGCCGCGCACGTCGAGCTGGAAGCTGCGCGCGCCGGTGTCCTGAAGCAGTTCGATGAGCTTGTGGGGTTCCATGCCGGCCAGGGCGCCGATGCGCATGCCTTCGGCAAGAACGGCAAGGTTGGACATGCCGATCAGGTTGCTGAGGAGCTTCACAGCGCAGGAGGCGTTGACGGTGTTCACGTCACGGGGCTGACCGATCTTGGAGAAGAGGGGCATCAGTTTATCAATGGCCTCGCGGTCGCCGCCGATGAACAGGGGTTCTTCGCACTTGGCGGCCATCTGCGGGGTCTTGCCCACGGTGGACTGGATGTAGGCGATACCCTTGGCATGAGCGGCTTCGGCCATCTGATTGGCGGTGCCGGGGTCGATGGTGCTGAATTCGACGTGGATGGCGCCGGCCTTCATCTTCGCATACAGGCCGTCTTCGCCGAGCACGGTGCCGGTCACATGCTGAGGCATGGCAAGGCTGGTGCAGAGCACGTCGCAATCGGCAAGTTCATTACGGTCATGCGCGACCACGGCCCCGTCGGCCACGAATTCTTCGGCGCGCTGCACGTTGAGGTCGAAAACCTTGACCTTTTCACCGGCACGCAGAATGTTGCGCGCGATGACGCCGCCCATATTGCCCAGACCGATAAAACCAAACTGCATTTTTAACTCCTTTCCTCAGGAAAAAGGCTTGCCGCGCATGGCGCGATCATGAAGAGGAACCCTGCGTGAAAATCCGCCCGGCAACATGCCGGAGCGCCCCGCGCCTCCCGCCGGGAGAACCCGGTTTTCACGACTTTTCGCCCGGCGCACGCTTCCGAAGGGAAGCCCCGACGGCCTCTGCCCCCGGAAGGCGGGCGCCCGCAAGGCCGTGACAGGGCACGTCGTGCACCGACGGGCCTCAACGTGGCGTGGCAACGAAGGAAAAACGGCAGATGCCGGACTTCCTCGCGTCACCGGCCCGGACATGCTGCATGGACAGAATATCCGGGAAATTCCGTTCCCTGGTCGTGGTTCCGCGGTATCTGACGGTGGCCCTGCCAATATACCCGTTCTGATTTTCCACGTCCAGAGATTTGCTATCAAAAAGACACAGACAAGCAGGGGGCCTGCGCAGGCCTGCCCCCTGCCTTATGGGTTCTGTATCCGGTTCATGCCCCGCTGCGGAAAGGGGAATCCGCAATCGGAGGCAGGCTCCGGGGTTTTCAGGAAGGGCGGGAGCCTTCCGGCTCCCGCTTCCCGGTTTTCTTACATATCGGTGTGTTCGGTACGGGCGATGACGTCGTTCTGCAGGTCACGGGAGAGGTCGCAGAAGTAGGCGCTG
>NZ_CALUWY010000050.1 GCF_944324615.1 uncultured Mailhella sp. | reverse complement strand
CAGTACGGCGGCCTTGTCGAACTCATCGTCAATGCCATGACCGACGTGAAGCCCGGCTTCATCAAGTGGGAAGAAGAGTAAATCGTCAGACAGAAGCCGGGGCGCGCCGCGCCCCGGCCGGAAGGGCGGAAGCTCAGGCTTCCGCCCTTTTTTCATGCCCGGAAAAGCGCAGGTGCGGTGGCCATCACCTTGTTTCCGTCTCTTTATCACCTTGTTCCTGTCTCTTTCACCGTCACTTCTCTGGACAGGGCCAGAGTCGCGGCGTATAACGCAAAACAAAGTGTTTTTTTTCTCTTTTTTGCATGACGGCGGTGTGCCGGAAAAGCGCAGGACATGTTCCCGCGATGCCTGCTTCAGGCCCGCGCCCGGCTCGATGTGTTACGGGAGTCTCCTATGGATTTTGTCTGGACCTGTTCCATGGTTGCGCTGGGCTGGTTTTTCGGCGGCATTGTCGGCGGCGCCACCGGCATTGGAACCATCATGATCGCCATGCCGCTGCTCACGGCGGTGCTTTCTCCCAGCGACGCCGTGCTGGTTTCCTGCCTTACCGGCCTGTTCGGCACGGTGCATCTCGCCTATTCCTACCGCAAGGCCTGCAGCTGGGGCGATATCCGCGATCTGGTCATCGGGGCCATTCCCGGCTGCATTCTGGGGGCGCTCATCCTCCGCATCGCCTCCATGCAGGTGCTGCAGCTCATGGTGTGCGCCATGCTGGCCTGCTTTGTGGTCATGCAGTGCTTTCACCGCTTCGCCACCTACCGCCTGCCCGATTCCACCGTCATCGGCCTCACGGCGGGCCTCATCTGCGGCTTTGTGAGCGGTTCCGTGGCCATGGTGGGCGCGCCCCTCGGCATTTATGTGCTCATGAAGCACTGGTCGCCCGACCGTTCCCGCGGCAACATGAGCGTGTTCTATGTATTCACGGGCATTGCCTCCGTGGCTTCCCAGGCCTTTGCGGGGCTGTACACCACAACGCTCGTTCAGGTTTCCCTCGTCGGCTTTGCCGGATGCCTGGTGGGGCAGGTCATGGGTGTGCGCATGGGACGCCGCATCAATCAGAAGCTTTTCCAGCGCATCGTGCTGGCCTTTCTCGCCCTTGCCGCCGTCATTCTTTTCCTCCGCGCCATGGAATAGTCTGAAAAGGCCGTGCGGCTCCAGGCGAAGCGGAGAAGCTCCGCCGGAGCGTGCCGCGTCCTCCATGCGGGGGATGCGGAGGGCTTTTCTGCCGCAGCACGGCCCCGTACAGGCATGTCAAGGAGCCGTGCCCCGGCTCCTCTCTGCGGCCCGGTCGCGGGCTTTCCCCCTGCAGGGACATGGTTTCGGTGCAGTCTGTTGCAGACTGCACTTTTTTTTGCCTTTTTCCGGTATGCTGAAGCGTGCCGGGGCGCAGTGCAGGCGCAGAAAATCCCCTGAGAAAAGAGCCGCCCGGGAACAGGGGCGGCAGGGCCGCTTCGGAATATCAGACGCCGGGCGGCGTTTTTCTTTCCGTCATGCCTCTGCGGCGTGCGCTTCGTATGCAGGGGAAGGGGAGTATGCCTGTGCAAAAGACGTGTTGTGCAGAAAATACGCTCTTCATCTTTCCGATATAAGGGGGAGAGTCCCTGTTCTTTTTACCGGAAGCAATGCACAACCAACCTTTCCGGCATGCTTTTCCAGAGAGGAGAAACTCCGCGCTCCGGAAAGGAGCATGTTGCAGCAAGACTTGTGAAAAGCCATGGAAGAGATGACTTTTTGTTGTACAGTCTTCCGGGAAAACTTTTTCTTCCCCCCTTCCCATTTTCGCTTTTCATGATTATGGTAATCTCGATTGTACCCGGCCTGCGAGAGGCGGGCCGGTTGTTAACCCAGTCCATAAGGAAAGAACATGAAAAAGTGGAAAACCCTTGCCCTCTGCGCAGCCTGTCTTGCCTCGCTGACCCTTGCCGCGCCTGATTTCGCGGACGCCGCCCGTCTCGGCAAAGGACGCAGTTTCGGCAGCTCCTCCATAATGAGCCGCCCGGCCACTCCTCCGTCCGGAGCGTTTCAGGGAGGTTCTTCTTCCGTGAATCGTCAGGCTCCCCTTGCCTCCAGCCGTGCCAACGGCGGCGCGGCCACCATGGCGAACAACAAAACCGGCCTTTTCGGCGGTCTGTTCGGCGGCCTTCTGGCCGGTACCATGCTCGGTTCCCTGCTGGGCGGCACCGGTATGGGCGGCGGCATGGTGGGCGGCCTCATGAACCTGCTTCTTCTCGGCCTTCTCGTGTACTTCGGCGTGCGTCTGTTCCGCCGTTTCCGCGGCGGGCAGGAATCTTCCCGCGAGGAGCGTGAGGTGCCCCGCAGCATGAATTATCAGGATACTTCCGCAGGTTCGCAGCCCTACGGTCAGGCCGGCGGCGCGTGGGACAGCCTGCGTTCCGCGCCTCAGGCCCCGGCGCAGGAAGCCGCGCAGACTGCGGCCGACATTCCCGCAGATTTCGATCAGGATGAGTTCCTGCGCGGAGCCAAGGCGGCCTATACCCGCCTCCAGAGCTCGTGGGACCGCCGCGATCTGGACGACATCGCCAACTTCGCCACCGATGACGTGATGCAGGAACTGCGCGAACAGGCCAAAGAGGACCCGAACCCCGGCAAGACGGAAATTTTGCTGGTGAACGCCTCCATTCTGGAAGTGCGGGAAGAGGGCGACCTGCGCCGCGTGGCCGTGTACTTCGACGTGCTCATGCGCGAGGATCAGCGCGCCGCCCGCCCCGAACAGGTGCGGGAAGTGTGGCACTTCGTCTGTTCCCGCCGCGAGGGCGACAGCTGGAAGCTGGACGGCATACAGCAGCTCTCGTAAGGCGCACGCGCCTTGCGTAAACCTTTTCCGCGCCCTCATTGCAGGGCGCGCTGATACGGTGCATGAGGCCGGTTCCTTCGGGACCGGCCTTTTTCATGCCCTGCGGGCTTTTCTGCGCGCCTTCGGGAAGGCGCGCGGGCCTTTGTGCGGCGCAGGCAGCTTTTGCCCGGCACGGCATGGGCGGCTCACCGGACAGCGCAAAACATCATGCAGGGCGCAAGTAGTTTCTGCAACCGTGCATGATTACTCATGGTTCTTCAGGCTCTGCGGCCTTCTTTTTCCCCTGCCTTCTGCTAGGTTGGTTTCCTGTTCCCGGATGGTCCGGGGCAGAAAACACGGAGAGAGCGTGATGAAGTATCTTTTTTCTGTGCTGGCGTTTCTGGCATTGTCTCTGCCCTGTTCGGCGTTTGCAGAATGGTCGGTGCTGAGGGGAGCCGGGCCCGAGGCCTCCTTTGAGTCCACGGCACGACCCACGGTGGCGGTGAAGGCTTCGCCCGGGCTTGCCGTGGTGGCGCAGGGCAGGATGACGGTTTCCCTTACCACGGACCGTTCTTTCTCCGACACCGGCGAAGGGCTGGTCTGGTACTGCCTGAGCGCGGGAAAGAACACGCAGCTGGCCGTGGCGCTGGCCGATGCGGGTTCCCGCTTCTGGGCCCCCGGCATCATGGGCACCAATCTGGAATTTCTGCCCGTGCTGTACGGCTGCTCTTCGGACCGGTACGGCAGTGTGACGCAGCGCGTGTTCGTGCGTCCCGTGCATCTTGATCCGTGGATGCCCGCCTTTGCCGGACACGGCGCGGGCTGGACGGCGGGCGTGCTGGTGAGCCAGTATGTGTGGATCTTGGACAACGGCGGACAGAAGCTTCTGGTGGAGTACCGCGAGCCTCTGGCTTCGGAAGGCTGCCCCATGGTGGACGATGCGGCCCTGCGCGATTTTGTGCACAGGGCGGATACGGCCTTTTCCGCCCGCTTCGGTGAAAACGGCGACATCAGCGCCTCGTCGCTTGTTCCCTACGCATGGGAAAGAAACGGCGTATCGCCGCGCCTTCTTTCCGCCGTTCTCGGCACCACCACGGAAAGAGCGTTTTAGCATCCCTGCCGCACCGGCCGCCCCGGGCACGGTGCGGCGCGGGATATCCCGGAGGCCGGGGGCGCGTTCCCCCGTCCATGCCCTTCTGCGGGGAAGCGGCGTGTTTTTTCCATTTGACTCTTGACTTCGGCGTGTTGCGCCTTATGTGACTGTTGGGCCCGGGAAACGGGCCCTTTCTTCAATGATCCCCGGGCCGGGCCCGTCCCTGCCGTCGGAAACATATCAGGAGGCCACACATGGCGGAAACCACGCATCAGTTTCGCGCGGAAACGTGCAAGCTGCTCAACATTCTTACCCATTCTCTGTACACCAATCACGAGATATTCCTTCGTGAACTTCTTTCCAACGCTTCCGACGCCCTGGAGAAGGTGCGCTTTCTTCAGACCACCGGCGGCGACGTGCGTGACCCCGAACTGCCCCTGGAAATCCGCATCAGCGTGGACAAGGACAACCATGTCCTCACCATTGCCGATACCGGCATAGGCATGACCGAAGAGGAAATGGTGGAGAACCTCGGCACCATCGCCCATTCCGGTTCCGAACAGTTCCTGCGTGAGAGAGAGGCGGAAAAGGCCGCCGAGGCCCCGGCCGCCGGAGAGGAAAAGAAGGATGAGGCCGCGCCTGCCGACGGCGAGGAAGCCATTGTCGAGCACGACGACTCCAAGCCCAGCGATGCGGCCCAGATCATCGGCCGTTTCGGCATAGGCTTCTATTCCGTGTTCATGGTGGCGAAGAAGGTGGAAGTCACCTCCGTATCCGCCACGGGCGACGGAACGCCCCATGTCTGGACTTCCGACGGCATGGGCAGCTTCACCCTGCGTACGCTGGAGGGCGCGGAGGCCGAAGGCATCAGGCGCGGCACCAGCGTGAAGATCTTCCTGCGCGACGATGCGCACGAATACGAGGAAAGCTTCCGTCTGGAAGGCGTGATCCGCAAGCATTCCAACTTCCTGCCCTTTGCCATCGAGCTTGACGGCAAGCGCATCAACACCACGGCCGCCCTGTGGAGGGAACCCAGGTTCTCCATCACTAAGGAGCAGTACAACGACTTCTACAAGTTCCTCACCTACGATCAGAAGGAACCTCTGGATGTCATTCATTTTTCCGTGGATGCGCCGGTGCAGTTCAACTGCCTGCTGTACATTCCCGGCACTGCCGTTGACGTGTTCGACGAACGCAAGGACGAATGGGGGCCCGACCTCTATGTGCGCCGCGTGCTCATCGACCGCCACAACAAGGAACTTCTGCCCAACTACTTCGCGTTCATGAAGGGCGTGGTGGATACCGAGGATCTGCCCCTCAACATTTCCCGCGAAACGCTTCAGGAAAACGTGGTGCTGCGCAAGATCGCCCAGACCATCACCCGTCAGCTGCTCACCCACTTCGAGCGCATGGCCAAGAGCGATCCTGAAAAGTACGAGGCCATGTGGAAGCTGCACGGCAAGTACATCAAGTTCGGTTTCGACAGCTTCCAGTACCGCGACCGCGTGGCGCCTCTGCTGCGCTACTATTCCACGGCGCAGGAAGACAAGCTCACGAGCCTTGACGACTACATTTCCCGCATGAAGCCCGACCAGAAGGAAATCTGGTATGTGGCGGCCTCCTCCATGGAAGCGGCCAAGGTGAACCCGCATCTCGGTCAGTTCCGCCGCAAGGGCGTGGAAGTGCTCTTCCTCACCGATCCTGTGGATGAGTTTGCGCTGGAAACCATCATGGAGTACCAGAAGCACCCCTTCAAGTCCGTGGAGCTTGCCGAGGCGGGCGCGCTGGACGCCTTCCCCGATGTGGAGGATGCGGAGCCGCGTCCTGAACCCCTTTCCGAAGAGGAAAAGCCGGAACTTGACGCCCTCATCGCTGCGGTGAAGTCCATCCTCGGCGATCAGGTGAAGGATGTGCGCGTCGCCACCAAGGCCATCGACGGGGCGGCCTGCCTCGTTTCGCCCGACGGCGTGAGTTCCTCCATGGAAAAGCTCATGCGCGTCATGCAGAAGAGCGACGGCATCCCGCAGAAGATTCTTGAACTCAACCCCGACCATGCTCTGGTGCGCGCGCTCATGCACATCTGCAAGAGCGGTGCGGATGACGACACGTTCAAGGATATGGTCAACACCCTTTTCGACACCACGCTGCTGCTCGACGGCTACATGAACGAACCCTTCGCCATGGCCGAACGCAACATGCGCCTGCTCCGCCAGGCCGCCGGCTGGTATTCCGATCTGCGCAAGTAAACGCAAGGAGAAGCCCATGTACTACGACCTCATCATCCATGTGGACGACAACGACAAAGGCCGCCTGAACCTCGCCTTCAACAATGTGGCGAACTACAAGGCCGGTCTGCCGGGAGAAAAGTTTTCCATCGTCATGGTGGCCAACGGCCCGGCCATTCAGCTTTTCACCCGCGAGAATGCGGAACTTGCCGAACGCGGGAAGAAGCTCATGGCCGAAGGGCTTTCCATCCGGCTGTGCAACAATGCGCTGAAGGCCTTCAACGTGCCCGTTTCCGAGCTGTGGGAAGGCTGTGAGGTCGTGCCTGCGGGCGTGGTGGAAATCGTGAAATTGCAGCGCGAAGGCTTCGCCTACCTGAGGCCGTAGCGCGGGTCCGCAAGGGCCGCGCCTTCCGTCCGTGGAGGCGGGAGGTTTTCGTACGGACGGGGAATGTTCCCTGCCCGTGGAGTGAAAAACGCCGTCCGTACCCTGAAAGGGGTACGGACGGCGTTTTTTCGTGTTCGTCGGGGAGGTTTTTCCGGGAGCAGAGCGCGTTTAAGCCTTGTTCATGTCTTCCCACCAGCGGGGCAGGGCGGGCAGGGGACCGGCAAGGGACAGGGCCTGCCCGATGACGGGCGTCACAAGGCGCAGGGAGGCTTTTTCCGCCGCCAGGACCGCGCGGCGGAAGGGCTCGTCCCACGGGTGATAGGCCAGGGCGAAGCGGCCCGTATGCGCGGGCAGAAGACAGGCCGCCCCGAGATCCGTGGCCGCGCGCACGGCCTGTTCCGGCGTCATGTGGATGTATTTCCAGCGTTCGTTGTACTGGCCCGAGTCCAGAAGGGCGATATCCACACCGGAAAAGCGCCTGCCTAAGTCGGCAAAGTGGGGGCCGTAGCCGCTGTCGCCGCTGAAGAACACCCTGCGCCCGGGCGTTTCCAGCAGAAAGCCCGTCCAGAGGGCCTTGTTCCGTGTGATGCCGCGGCCGGAATAGTGGCTTGCGGTGGTGACGTGGATGCGGAGCGTGTCGCCTATGTTCAGGGTTTCGCCCCAGTCCGCTTCGCGGATGCGCGCCCGGTCGAAGCCCCAGCGCCGGAAGTGCGCGCCCATGCCCAGCCCGCAGACCACAAGGCCGATGCGCTCCCTGAGCGCCATGACGGTGGGGTATTCCAGGTGGTCCCAGTGATCGTGGGAAATGAGCAGGCAGTCCACCGGGGGAATATCGTCCACACTACAGGGCGTGGAGCCGGGGAAGGCCGGAACGTTGAAGGATACGGGCGAGGCATGGTCGCCGAGCACCGGGTCGATGAGCACGCGCCTGCCGCCGAGCTGAAGGAAAAACGAGGAATGCCCCAGCCACACGAGGGTGTCGCCGGCGCTCCGGAGCGCGCTGAAGTCCGGCCGCAGGGAGGGCACGGGCCGGGGCGGCTCGGTATTCACTCTTTTTTCCGTGAGAAAGCGGAAAAGCGTTCCTGCAAGGGTGCTCCCGTCGCTCAGAACGGGACGGGGCACCAGGTTGTGGAATATGCCGTCCCTGAAGTGCGGGGAAGCCGTGATGCGGAGCATGTCTTCCGCCTCGGGCAGGGCTCCGAATTTTTCCTGCCCCAGAAAGGCCATGCCGCCTCCGGCTCCGACGGCAAGGGTTGCCGCCGCGGCTCCGAGAAAGGTTCTTCGCTTCACACGCTCTCCTTTGCTGCCGCCCCGGGCACGGGCGTGCCTGCGGCGGCAACTTCAGCTGTTCAGGTCCTGTGTCTGCGGAACGCTCAGAGGCTTCTGCCCAGGGCATAGGCCTGCTGAGGAAACGCCGTGCGTTCCACGGCTCCGGCGGGCCATACGCCGTGGGCGATGACGCGCCCCGCATCCGTCCAGCCGAGGTAGTCCAGAAGCACCTCGTAATGGGTGAGGATGGGGCTTTCGTTCCTTGCGGAATGGTTGGCGTAGGTCATCATGAGCACGGCCTTCTTCGGCGTGTGGAGCAGGGAGCTTATGGCGTAGAAGCGGTCGATGACGGCCTTGAGCTGGGCGGAGATGCCGAAATAATACATGGGCGTGGCAAAGGCCACCACGTCGGCCCGGAGAATGTGTTCCCGGACAAAGGTGAAATCGTCCTGAAACACGCAGGGGCCGTTCATGCCGCAGCTGTTGCAGGCCGTGCACGGGTGCACGTTGCGCAGGGCAGCGTCGAAGCGGGCCACCTTGTGCCCGGCCTCCTCCGCGCCGCGGATGAAGTGTGCGGCCAGCGTGCTGGAATTGCCGTTTTTCCTCGGACTGCCGGTGAGTACCAGAATGTTCATGCTGTCTCCCTGTGCGTTTTCGTCCGTCCGGGCATGGGAAAGGGCGGACGCGGCGAAGAGCGCTCCCCCTGCGGCCGTGAGCGTGGTTCTGAGAAAGTCGCGTCGCTTCATGTTCTGTCCTTTACCGTACCTGTTGAGCCTGAGGCAAGCCTCGTGCCCGGGCGGGGAGTACGGCCGGTATGTCTTTTTCCCGCTTATGCCTGTGGTATCGCGGCAGGCGGGGAAAGGGTAGATACGATTCTTCCCTTTTCTTGCCCGATGCTCTCAGAGGGAAAGGTTACGGCGTTCTGCAGGGAAAAAGAAAACGCCGCCCGTAAAGGCGGCGTTTTCCACTCAGGAGGAGCACGGCGGCCCTGCCCCGGGAGAGAAAGGGCGGGGCCGGAGCACCGAAATCAGGCCATGGCGGGCTGCTTCTTCAGCCCTTCCATGTATTCGTCGTATTCCCGGCGCAGGCTTTCCACAAGCTCATGCACGGAAACGATGCTCTTCACGCGCCCCACATTGGAGCCGCAGAATACAAAGCCCTTGTCGAGGTTGCCTTTCATGGCATTGATGAGGGCGGAGGAGATGCAGTAGGGGGTGGTGGAGGGGTCGCAGGTCTTGATGCAGTGGAACACGCACTTGAAGGGCTTCTTCCGGCCTTCGCGTGCGGCACGGATGAAATCGTTGTCCAGCGCGCGGCCGGGCATGCCCACGGGGCTGTGAATGATGGTCACGTCTTCTTCCCTGGCGTTCACATAGGCCTGCTTGAAGCGGATGTCCGCATCGCATTCGTCGGTGGCCACGAAGCGGGTGGCCATCTGCACGCCGGAGGCGCCGAGGGCGAGCATTCTTGCAATGTCCGCGCCGCTGAACACACCGCCGCCCGTGATGACGGGAATGGCCCGCCCGGCCTTGTCTTCCAATGCCCTGGCGGCGTCCGTCACGCCGGAGACCAGCTTTTCCAGCGCAAAGGCCTCATCGAAGATGTGTTCTTCGGCAAAGCCGAGGTGTCCGCCCGCCTTGGGGCCTTCGAGCACGAAGGCGTCGGGCAGAAGGCCGGTTCTGGACATCCACTTCTTGGCGATGAGGGTGGCGGCGCGGCCCGAGGAAACGATGGGGACGAGCTTGGTGCGGAATTCTTCCTTCTTCTGTTCGCAGGTTTCCTGAAAGATCCTGGGAAGATCCATGGGCAGTCCCGCCCCGGAGAAGATCACGTCGGCATGGGATTCGATGGAGGCCTTCACCATTTCGGCAAAGGTGGTGAGCGCCACCATGATGTTCACGCCGATGATGCCCGAAGTGGCGGCGCGGGCCTTTTCGATTTCGCGGCGCAGGGCGCGCACGTTGGCTTCGATGGGGTTGGAGGCAACGTCGGGTTCGCGCATGCCCACCATGGCCCCGGCAATGACGCCGATGCCGCCTTCCTCGGCCACGGCCGAAGCCAGACGGGAAAGAGATATGCCGACGCCCATGCCGCCCTGGACTATGGGCGTGCGGGCGATGAGATCACCGATTTTCAGCGCAGGAAAAGACATGGAAAAACCTTACCTCCGGCCTCCGCAGGAAAGGAGGCGGATTTATGGGTTGGGAAAAACTTTGCCAAAAGAGTGGAGCCAGTGTAAAACCCCTTTTTTGTTATGACAAGGGGGGAAGAAAAATAACAGTTATTACCGGATAAGCGCTATTATCCATCACTTCAAAGACTTAGTTATAAATATGGGGAAAATGCCGGGAAAAGGAAAGCAATTTTTTTTGCCGCGTTTTTGGGCGCTGTTGCGGACTTTTTCAGGTTGCGGCGAAGATTATGCCGGACTTTTCCGCCGAAGGCGCGCGATGAGGGGCGCGGCCTTTTCTTCGCGGGGCGGGAAGGCCGGGCCCGCCTTCCCGGGGTTTTCGCGCAAGAAGGGCCGCTTATGGACTCTTTACCGGTTTTGACGTAAGAAGAAAGGCTGTACCGCGCGCAGCGCGCGGATTCATGGAAAAACAGGATATGCGTGTGAAATCGTCCTTTGCGGAAACGCTGGCCTTTGACGACGCCGGGCTGGCCAGCCAGCTTTTCGGTCCTCTGAACGCCCATCTCGAACTCATTGCCGACGCATCCGGCGCGGATCTGCAGACGCGGGGCACGGAACTTACCGTCAGCGACCCGCGTCCCGAACAGCGCGAGCTTCTGCTCAATCTCTTCACCCAGAGCTACGGGCTTCTGCAGAACGGCCATACCCTGCGGGGGGAAGACCTGCTTCAGGGCTATGAGGAGCTTCTGCGCAACCGTCATGCCGACATAGGCAGGATGTTCCGCGAGGCGAGCGTCATTGTCTCGCCGCGCAAGAGCATTGTGGCCCGCAACACGGCGCAGCGGCAGTACATGGAGCTTCTGCGCAGAAACGAGCTGGTGTTCGCCACCGGGCCCGCAGGCACGGGCAAGACCTACCTTGCCGTGGCCATGGCCATTTCCATGCTTTCCGCCAAGCGCGTGAAGAAGATCGTGCTCACCAGGCCCGCCGTGGAGGCGGGGGAGCGGCTGGGCTTTCTGCCCGGCGACATGGAGGACAAGGTGAATCCCTACCTGCGTCCCCTCTACGACGCCCTGAGCGACATGCTCGGGCCGCAGGGCTTTGCGCAGAAGCAGGAATCGGGCGTCATCGAGGTGGCGCCGCTTGCCTTCATGCGCGGCCGCACCCTGAACGACGCCTTCCTCATCCTCGACGAGGCGCAGAACACCACGCGCGAACAGATGAAGATGTTTCTTACCCGCATGGGCTTCGGTTCCCGTGCCGTCATTACCGGCGACGTGACGCAGATAGATCTGCCGCCCGTGAACCGGGCTTTTCTGCGCGAAGGGGAAAAGGAAGGGGAGACCCGTTCAGGCCTTGTGCACGCCCTGCGCGTGCTCGACGGCGTGCGCGGCGTGGCCGTTCATCATTTCCACAGCTCCGACGTGGTCCGTCATCCTCTGGTGGGCCGTATCGTGGAAGCTTACGATCGGTATGAAAAAAACTAGGAAGATATCTCCGGTCAGTGTTTCCCAGCTTCTGGGCCATTCCCGGTCCATGTTCATGCACCATCATCACGACTGGGGGCTTTTCTCCCTGGCCGTGGCGCTTGCGCTGGTTTCCCTGCTCTGTGCGGTGCAGCCGGGGCGCACGGCGCGCGTGGTCTATCCCGCCGGGGAAATCGCGGCGCATGACGTGGTTTCCGACAGGGATCTTCTGGTGGAGGACCCGCAGGCCACGCAGCAGCGGCGCGACAGGGCGCTGGCGCTCCAGCCCATGGTGTTCGACATCGACAAGAAGGGCATTGAACGCTTCCGGCAGGAAAGTCTCGGCCTGCTCGACGAGATCAACAGGCGCGGTCTGGACGACGCGGGGCTGGAAAAGGTGCGCCGCGCCTTCAACGAGAGGCACCTTTCCGACGTGTCCTCCTCGGCCTTTCGTCTGCTTGCGGCCTCCTATGTGCAGGAATATCTGCTGAGCACCCTCATTCCGTGGATGGAATCGGCCCTGTCCAACGGCGTCATTGCCGACATGCGCCAGCTTTCCAACACCGACAACGCGGCCGTGGTGCGCGATCTGGACAGCGGCACGGAAGTGCTGCGCACCCAGGCGGGCGGGCTGAAGGATATCCGCATGCTCAAGGTGGCCCTCGGGCGCAAGCTGCGTGCGGAGGAAAAGCTCAATTCCCGCGCCAAGGTGGTGCTTCAGGAGGTCATGCCCCTCATGGTGGTGCCCACGCTGGCCGTGAATCAGGAAGTGACCAGTCAGCGCAACGAGGAAATGCTCGCCGCGGTGGAGCCGGTGCTCTACAAGGTGCAGCCCGGAGAAGTGCTGGTGCGCGCGGGCGACATGGTGACCCACGAGCAGCAGATCAAGCTTCAGGCCCTTTTCCGCGCCACGCCCGGCGCGGTGGACTGGCATGTGTTCTGCGGCTGCTTCGTGCTGGGCTTTTTCCTTCTGCTCGGGCTTTTCATCACGCCGAGCGGCAACAAGGGCACGGTGCTGCGCACCAAGGATCAGAACCTCATCGCCCTGCTGCTCGTGGTGTTTTCCCTGGCCGCATGGGGCACCATGTACCTGCTGGTGGCCGCAGCCTCCACGCCCATCGCCCATATTCTGGCCTTCGCCTTTCCCGTGGCGGGCGGCACGGGCCTTGCGGCGCTCATTTTCGCCGCGCGGCGCTACTGCACCGTGGGGCTCATGCTCTCCTTCTTTGCCACGGTCATCTTCCGGGGCGACATTGCGCTGTTCTTCTTTTATTTCATGTCGTCCATGACCAACACCTGGCTTGTGCTGCGCGCGCAGAACAGGCAGGACGTGGTGTGGGGGAGCCTGCCGCTGCTTCTGTGGATGCTCATGACGGGCTTCGGCGCGGCGCTGTTCATCCATCTGGAATGGTCGCAGCTTCCCGTGCTGCTGGCGGCGCTGTTCTGCAACGCCATAGGTTCGCTCTTCCTGCTTTTTGCCCTGAGCCCCGTGCTGGAAATGCTCATGGGCTACACCACGCGCTTCCGCATGATGGAACTCATGAACCTTGAGCATCCGCTGCTGCAGGAACTCATGATGACGGTGCCGGGCACCTATCATCACTCTCTCGTTGTGTCCAACCTGGTGGAGGCCGGGGCGGCGGCCATAGGGGCCAACAGCCTGCTGTGCAAGGTGGGGGCGCTCTATCACGACATAGGCAAGATTTCCCGGCCGGAATACTTTGTGGAAAACCAGTTCGGCGGGCCCAACCCCCACGACAAGCTTTCCCCGGCCATGAGCGCGCTTATTCTCTTTTCCCACGTCAAGCAGGGCGCGGAACTGGCCGAGGAATACCATCTCGGCCGCGAGATCACCGACATCATCGTGCAGCATCACGGCACGCGCGGGGCCATGTTCTTCTACAACAAGGCCCTGCAGCTGGGCGAGAATCCGAGACTGCAGGATTATTCCTATCCCGGGCCGAGGCCGCAGAGCAAGGAAGCCGCCATCGTCATGCTGGCCGACTCCGTGGAGGCGTCGAGCCGCACGCTGGTGGATCCCACCCCGGCGCGCATCCGGGCCCACGTTACCAAGATCGTGAAGGGCGTGTATGCCGAGGGTCAGCTCGACGAGTCGGACCTCACCTTCCGCGACCTGAACAAGCTCATCGACAGCTTCGTGCGCATCATCACCGGCCTTTTCCATCAGCGTATCGCCTACCCCGAGGAAAAGCCCGAACAGCACAGGAACCGCCAGAAGGTGGAGGAGTGCAGGAAGGAGGAGGCCGAAGAGCTGAAGATGGAATGGGTGGTGGGCACCCCCGGCAGAGCGGGCGCGGACAAGGCGCAGGAGAAATCCGGCGCGGAAGAGACGATGAAGGAGACGCGTGCGCAGGAGGGCCGGAATGAGGCTTCCGAAGGCGCCGGGGCTTCCGGAAACGGGGAGAAAAGGGCATGAGTCACCTTGATGTGGAAATGCGCGCCCCCTGCCGCTTCTGCCGGAGACAGTGGCTTTCGTGGCTTTCTGCCATGCACGGGGCCGCCTTTGAGGCGGGCATGCTGCCCGGGCAGGAAAACGGTCCCCGCGCCTTTGAGGATACGGGAGGCAGAAGGCCGGAAGAGCTTGCCGTGCAGCTCATCGTGGCTTCCGACGGGGACATCGCCTGCGTGAATCTCCGCAATCTCGGCTGCTCCGGTCCCACGAACATTCTGAGCTTCCCCGGAGATGAAGGGGGAGTTGGCACGCTTTTTCTCAGCGCCGATACCCTGGAGCGCGAAAGCGTGCTCTACGGGCAGCAGGTGCCCGTGCACGCCGTGAGGCTTCTGGCCCACGGCATGGGGCATATTCTGGGCTTCGACCACGGCCCGGAGATGGATGATTTCTGCGACTTTCTCGCCGACGCCGCCCGGGGCGGAGCGTCGGAGATTGACGCTTGACGTTTCCCCTTGCTGTGGTTCAATCTGTAAAGCCCCTTTCGTCACAGACAGGGCGCGCCGAAGGCTTTTCGCGCCCGCTACCTTGATATATCGGAGAAAACATGGCCAGAATACAGAACGAACACCGTTGCGGATGGGTGGCTCTCATGGGTCCGCCCAACGCGGGCAAGTCCACGCTGCTCAACGCCCTTCTGGGGCAGAAGATAAGCATCGTGACTTCCAAGCCGCAGACCACGCGCAGCCGTGTGGTGGGCATCATGTCCGAACCCGGCGCGCAGGTCATTTTCATGGATACGCCCGGCGTGAACCATTCCCGCCAGCAGCAGCGCGGCCACCTCAGCAAGATGATGAGCCAGGCCGCATGGCAGAGCATGGCCGCCGCGCATGCAGTGATGCTGGTGCTCGACGCCGACCTGTACCTGCGCCGTCCGGAATTTCTGGACCGCGACATCCAGTCCCTGCGCGACGCCCTCACGGACGACGAGCGCCCCCTGCTCGTGGTGGTGAACAAGGTGGATCTTTTCCACGACAAGTCGCGCATGCTGCCGCTTCTGGTGAAGCTTCAGGAATATTTCCCGAAAGCCGAGGTCTTCCCCATGTCCGCCCTCACCAAGGACGGACTCGGCGAACTCAAGAAGATCATCGTGAGCATGATGCCCGAAGGCGCCTCCCAGTTCCCGGAAGACCAGCTTTCCACCGCGCCCACGCGCTTTCTTGCCGCGGAAATCGTGCGTGAGAAGGTGTTCGAGCGCCTGCGTCAGGAAGTGCCCTACACCACTGCCGTGGACATCGAATCGTGGGAGGAGGAGCCTGAGCGCGACCTGACCATCATTCATGCGGTCATCTTCGTGCAGCGTCCCTCGCACAAGGCCATGGTCATAGGCCGGGCCGGTTCCACCATCAAGGAAATCGGCACCGAGGCCCGCCGCGACATACAGAACCTCATCGGCGGCAAGGTGCATCTGCAGCTTTTCGTCAAGGTCAAGGACAACTGGGCCGAGGATACCGAGCTTCTGCACGACCTCGGGCTGGAAGACGAATAGTGTCTTTCCCGGCCGTGCTGCGGCCGGGCGTCTCCGCCGCCGGCGGAGCATTTTTCCGGGGAAAGGTGCGTTCTTCAGGCGCGCCTTTCCTGCATCATGAAGCGCCCTGCGGGGCGGGAGGCTGTCGGATATGAGCCTGCTGGAAGAGCGATGGAGAACCGTGCTGGATACCATGGCCGAGTCCGTGCGCAGAGCCGGCCGTGAGGCGGGAAGCGTGCGCCTTGTGGCGGTATCGAAGTTTCACCCGGCTTCGGACATTGCCGAGCTCTGCCGTCTGGGCCAGCGCGACTTCGGGGAAAACTATGTGCAGGAAGCCCGCGCCAAGCAGGAGGAACTTGCCGCTCTCGATATACGCTGGCACGCCATAGGCCCGGTGCAGACCAACAAGGCCAAGGATGTGGCGGGGCGCTTTTTCCTGCTGCATACCCTGGACCGTGCAGACCTTGCCCGCGCGCTTCTGCGCCGCCTGCCCGAAGGAGCGACGCAGGACACGCTCCTTCAGATAAACATAGGCGAGGAACCGCAGAAATCGGGCGTTGCGCCTTCCGCTGCGGAGGCGCTCTGTGAGGAACTTCTCAGAGACGGCCTTGTCTCTTCCGAAGGGCCGGGACTCTGCCTGCGCGGGCTCATGTGCCTGCCGCCGCGCTGCGGCGAGGGCGAAGAGGCCCGCCCGTACTTTGCGGCGCTGAGAAAACTGCGCGACGAGCTTTCCGCAAGAACCGGCCTTGCCCTGCCGGAACTTTCCATGGGCATGTCCGGTGATTACCGGCAGGCCATAGAGGAAGGTTCCACCATGATCCGTGTGGGTACGGACATTTTCGGGCCGCGGCCCGTGAAGGCGTAGTACCTGCAGTGGAACACGTTGTTCTGCCTGCAGAAAAAGGCTCCGGCATTTGCCGGAGCCTTTTTTCATGGTACTTTCCAGGGGCTGCGGCGGAAGGCGCCCCGAGGCTCACATGTCCAGCGAACGCGCGAAGCAGGAAATGAGTATGGCTCCCGCCTGGGCCACGTTCAGGGAGTCGAAGTCGCGGCGGAAAGGGATGCACAGGCTGCATTCGCAGTGCTTGAGCACGCCTGGCCTCACGCCCTTTTCCTCGTTGCCGAGCACCAGCAGGGCGGGGAGGGGCAGTTTTTCCACAAGGGGATTCACGCTCTCTTCCACCTTCTGCGCCGCACAGGTGACAAAGCCGGCCTGCCTTGCCTCTTCCACGGCGCGGGAAAGGTTGACCACCTGGGTGACGGGCAGGCGTTCCAGCGCGCCTGCGGCGGAGCGGCGTGCGCCCGGTCCGAGGAAGGCGCTGTTGTGCCGCGGCAGAATGAGCCCGGCCCCGCCCATGGCAAAGAGCGTGCGGGCCAGCGTGCCCACGTTGCCCGGGTCCTGCACCTGATCGAGGGCCACCATGAGCGGAAGCGGCGCGTGCGCCGCCTGTTCCAGAAACTGTTCCCACGGCATGAAGGAGGCCTCGCGCAGCCTGGCAATGACGCCCTGATGCCCGGCGCCGCCCGCCATGCGCACGAGGGTGTCATCGTTCACCAGAGAAAAGCGCACCCCGTAGTCGCGGCAGAGGTCGAGCAGACGGGAGCTTTCCGCTCCGGCGCGTCCTTTGCGGATAAAGACCATGTCCACCCGTTCGGGTTCGCGTTCCAGCATTTCCAGTACGGGCTTCATGCCCGGCAAAAAATTTTCCCTGTCGTGGTCGTTTCTCATCATGCGCCGTTATTTCCAGTGGATAGCGTTTAAAAAACTGCGGGGGGCCGGTTATTGCGGATTGAATCCCCGCGCTTTTCAAGGTATCTTTACCCTTTCCTTATGGCTGGTATCCTGCTTTTGTCCGAGATGCAAGTCCACAACGATGGAGTGAAGATATGAATATCGGTAAATGGTGCCGCCTTCCCTTCCTGGGAATGGCGGCGCTGGTCATGCTTTCCGGCTGTGCGAATCAGCAGAAGGTGGAAAGCCCCGAGCTTCTTTCCGCCGAAGCGAGAAACGAGGCTGTGGATCTGGGTTCCCTCTCCGCCCTTTCCCCCACGGAGAAAAAAGCCTACGCGAACACCGGAAAACTCGACAGAAATCTTTCCCCGGCCATGGAAACGCAGGTCCGCTATCACTTCATCAAGTATTCGCGGGAGCGGCGCGGCACCATGGAGAATTTCCTGCGCAACAGCATCCCGTACCTGAACTATACCAAGAGCGTGTTCCGTTCCCGGGGGCTTCCCGAGGATCTGGCCTATCTCGCCTATCTGGAAAGCGGCTACAACCCCGTGGCCGTGTCCCGTTCCAACGCCGTGGGCATGTGGCAGTTCATTTCCTCCACGGGCAAGGCCTACGGACTCCGGCAGGACTGGTGGACGGACGAGCGCAGGGATCCCTACCGCTCCACCGAAGCGGCGGCCAGCTATCTTTCCCGCCTGTACGACATCTTTCATGACTGGCACCTTGCCGTTGCCTCCTACAACGGCGGCGAGGGCAAGATAGGCCGCGCCAAGGAAGCCACGGGCGCAAGCAAGCTTCATGAAATCATCCAGAAGAACGACAGGCTGGACTACAACCTGCAGCTGCGCGAGGAAACCATGCTCTATGTGCCGCGTTTCCTTGCCATTTCCAAGATCATGCGCAATGCCGACACGCTGGGCATACGGCCTGCGTCGCCGGATGCCGATCATCCCGTGCTGGTTCCCGTGGCAACGCTCACGGCAAAGCCCGCCACCGACCTTGTGGAACTGAGCCGCCGCCTCAACATGAGCTGGAAGGAATTTCTCGCCTACAATCCGCATATTCTGCGTTCCATCTCTCCGGCCGGGCGCTCCTGCACCGTGTATGTGCCGAAGAACAAGGAATCCCAGGCAAAGGCGCTTCTTGCGGGCCGGCTTTCCGGCGCGGGCTGGCGCTACTACAAGGTGGCCAAGGGCGACACCCTGGCCCGGGTAAGTTCCCGCACCGGCGTTCCCGCCTCCATCATCAGTCAGCTCAATCCCGGCAAGCTCAAGCGGGGCCAGACGCTCCGCATGCCTGCAAGCGGCAGAAATCTCCCCGCCATCCAGCCTTCCGCGCCGGTGAGGGAAACGGCCATTGCCTCGGCTTCTCCGCGCAGAAACACGTCGAAGAACGATCATGCCAGGAACGCTCTGGCGGAACTTCGCGGCAGCAGAGGCTCTCTGCCCGCCACCTACAAGGTGCAGAGCGGCGATACCCTTTCCTCCATCGCCAGAAAGTATGACATGGATCTCAGCGACATCTATGCCGCCAACGGCGGCGAAAACAAACTCGGCACGCTGCACATCGGGCAGGTCATCCGCCTTTCCGCCCCGAAAGCGGTGGCGGTCAAGTCGACTCCGGCCCGCAAGGCTCAGGCGCGCACGGCTTCCCATACGGTGCAGAGCGGGGAAACCGCCTATGCCATTTCCCGCAAGTACGGCATCTCCTTCCAGGAACTGTGCGAGCTCAACGGCGGCGCGGAAAAACTCTCCAGCCTTTCCCCCGGTCAGCAGCTGAAGGTTCCTTCCGGCAAGGCTGTTGCCGTGGCCGCCGCCCCCGCCCGTACCGCGACCAGGGCAAAGGCTCCGGCCGCCCCCGCCCGCAAGGGCGTGACCGCGGAAACGTACTGCGTGCAGAACGGCGAAACCCTGTGGAGCATTTCCCGCAAGTTCAACATGAAGCCCATGGAACTTCTGGCGCTCAACGGCATGGATCAATCCACCCGCGTCAAGGTGGGCGATACCGTCAAGGTCATTCGTCACAAATAACAGCCTGAGGTGAATATGGGATTTTTCTCCGCAGTAAAAAAATTCTTTTCCGGCGGCTCCCATGCCCCCGAAGAGGTGAAGCAGGAAAAAGCGCCGGAAAGCCCGAAGGAGGAAGTCTCCGGGCAGGCTGAGGAAAAGCCGCAGGAAGCTCCGGCAGAAGAGAAGGCCGGGCCGGAAACGCCTGAGCCGGAAAAGGCTGATGCGTCCGCCGGTCCGGAAGCTCCGCTCCCGGAAGAAGACTCTGCCGAAGCATCTCCCGTAGATGAAGCGCCCGCAGAAGCAACTCCCGCAGAGGAAGAAGCCGCCGCAGAAGCGCCCGAGGCCGGGGAAGTTTCTGCCGGGAAGGAAGCTGCGGAAGAGCCTGCTTCCGAGGCTCCGCACAAGGGCCCGGAAGAAGCTCTGGAGGCGTCTTCCGAAGTGTCGCCTGCTCCCGAAGAAGCCGCTCCGGTGGAGGAAGCGCTCCCTGCCGAAGCTCCGGCCGCCGCTCCCGCCGGGGGCACGCTTGCCCGTTCGCCGGAGGAAGAGGCCCTTGCCCTTGCTCTCCGTCAGGCGGAACCGAAACTTTCCGCATGGCTGGCCGTGGTGCTCGAAGGCGTGGAGGAAGAGGGCGATCTTCTCTGGTCGCGTCTTTCCTTCCTGCTGCGCGCACTGGAAACCCCTGAAGATGAAGCCCGCCTCTTTCTGGATGATTTCAGGAACTGGCTGGAGCGCATGGAATATCACTGGCTGGAGGATTTCCGCTCCGAACTCCAGTATCGTCTGGCCCTTGCGCTGGACATGGAAGATGAGGAAGACGAGCGCGACCGCCTTTTCGCCAAGCTGCAGAGCGGCCTTGAGCGCACCCGCGCCCGTTTCGGGCAGGGCCTTGCCGCGCTCATGTCCGGCCATTCCGCGCTGGATGCGGCCTTCTGGGAAGAGATGGAAGAGCTCTTCATCATGGCCGACATGGGGGCCGAACCTTCCCTTGCCCTGGTGAAGCGCCTCAAGGATCGCGCCCGCGAAGAGGGCGTGACCACGCCCGACGCGCTCATGCCCCTTCTGGAAGAGGAAGTGGAGGCCATCTTCAAGGCTCCCCGCCGCATTACGGCCGTGAATCCGCCGGAAGTCATCCTCATGGTGGGCGTGAACGGCGTGGGCAAGACCACCACCATTGCCAAGCTGGCCTATCGCGCCCGCATGCAGGGCAAGAAGGTGCTCATTGCCGCGGCCGATACCTTCCGTGCCGCCGCCGTGGAACAGCTCGAAGAGTGGGCCAGGCGCGTGGGTGCGGATTTCCATGCCAAGGGCATGGGGGCCGATCCTGCGGCCGTGGCCTTTGAAGCCATGGACAAGGGCCTGAAGGGCGGATACGACGTGATTTTCATTGATACGGCAGGCCGCCTGCACACCAAGTCCAACCTCATGGACGAACTGCACAAGATACGCATGGTGGTGGAGCGCAAGCACGCCGGAGCGCCGCACCGCACCATTCTGGTCATCGACGCCACCACCGGGCAGAACGCCCTGCAGCAGACAAAGATGTTCAAGGATACCAGCGGGGTGAATGAAATCATCCTCACCAAGCTCGACGGTACGGCCAAGGGCGGCGTGGCGCTTGCCGTGGCCAGCCAGTTTGAACTGCCCATTACCTTCATCGGGCTCGGGGAAAAAATGGAAGATCTGCGCCCCTTCGATGCGCACGATTTCGCCCGCGCCCTTCTGGGCCGGGGCGACGCCTAGCCCTTTTTTCTGTCGGAAAGCGCCGGTCTCTCTCGGGAGGCCGGCGTTTTTTTTTTGCCCGCAACGCTGCAGAAAGGCCTGCGCACCGCCTTTTCCGTTTTTCCGGCCGCCGTGCGGGCGCTCTGCCGTGCGGCCGGATGGCTGACAGAGGGAGCCGGACACGGTACGGCTCCGCCTTCGGGGAAGCCTGCGCGTTGCCGTTTTGTGCCTGAGACAAGCTTTTTTCTCTCCGAAGATCAGTTTTTCCACGCCCCTGCAGGGCGCAGAAGACCGCAGGGAGGCCTTTTCCCGCAAAGACGGA
>NZ_CALUWY010000049.1 GCF_944324615.1 uncultured Mailhella sp. | reverse complement strand
TTTTGGCGCGGCTGTGCCGGTCCCCCTGGGGTGCGGCACACCGTCTTCGGGCGGGGCTGCCGGATACGGAAAGCGTGGCTTTTTACCGGGGCACCGCTTGCGCGGTATCGCCCTGTCTGGCCGCTCCGTGCCGCCCGGGCACGGTGCCGGGATGATGTTTTTATGTGTGCCAAAGCGCCCGAAGTCTGCGCCGAAGGCGGCGTCATGAGGAAATGCTGATGAGAAAAACCCGGAGAACGTGGAAAGCTCTGGCGGCGGCCGCGCTCTGCTGCGTGAGCCTTGTTGCAGGCGGCTGCGGCTATGAGCTGGACGGTTATTCCACCAGCAGCTCGCGTGCCGAGAGCGTGCTTGGCGACGGAAACCAGACAATCAGGATAGACAAGGTGGAACAGGTCACCATGTACCCCTGGGTTCAGTATTATCTGCGCGGCATCGCGCGTGATGAAGTGAACCTGCGCCGCCTTGCCCGCTGGGTGGACAGCGGAAACGCCGATTATCTTCTCACCATCAACATGCCCGGCTTCCGGGTGCGTTCCTCCATATCCAACAGTGTGGACAACACGCTGCTCAGCGATACGCTGGTTCAGCTGGAACTTGTAGTCCGCAGCGGGAAATCGGGCACGGTGGTATGGCGTTCCGGTGTGATTTCCTATTCCGACAAGTTTGAGACCGTCGATGAGGCAAGCGCCATCCGCGACGGGCTGAAGGAAGCCCTGCGCCGCGCGCTTGACCGCATGCAGCAGAAATTCTGACCTGTTCCGGCACGCCGGGCACGCGTTTTCTCTGGAGAGTGCTTTCTTTGAGAAAAGGCAGGTGCACGGCAGGCAGGAACGCTCCAGAGGCATGATATGGACAGGCCCGGATTCTTTTTCTGCATCTGCCCCGACGCGGCGCTGCTCCGCGAATATGTGGAGGGGGAGCTTATTGCGCCTCTGAAGGCTGCGGGAGAGCCGGACGTGCAGGTTTTCTGGGCGGATGAAGGGCTGGACCGCCGCTTCTGGGACAGGCTTACCCTCATGGGGATGGACGGTCGTTCCCGCGTGCTTCTGGTGCGCGGCGCGCAGCAGCTTCCTGCCGAAGTCTGGAAAAAACTTTCCGCCGCTCTGGGCACGCCGCGTTCCGGCATTCTGCCCGTCTTCTGTCTGGAAGGCGCGTGGGAAAAAGGACAGCCCAAACTGCCCGCCCATATCGCCAGGCTCAAGTGTCTGGCCTTTGCCGACAAAAAGCAGTGGGTCTGGCGTTCCGCGGGCATAGAGGCGCGGGCTCTTGCCCGCTATATACAGAAGCAGGCTTCCGACATGGGGCTTCGCATGAGCCAGGAAGCCGTGAATACGCTGTCGGACATGCTCATTCCCGACGCCTTTGCCGTTCACAATGCGCTGGAACAGCTTTTTCTCGCCTCTCCCGACGGCTCCGCAGATGTGGAGCTGGTACGGCAGATGACGGAATTTACGCCGGAAGCCGTGATTTTCGATATCATCCGTCAGCTTGAGTCGGGCAATGCCCGTGCCGTATGGAAGGCCCTTCTGCAGGCCGGGGACGGCGGCGAATCGCTGCTTTTTCCTCTGCTTACGCTCATGGCCCGCGAGACGCGCCTCTTGTGGCAGATGCGCGCCGGGGAAAAGGTGTTCGTGCCCCAGTATGTGGAAAGAGAAAAGCGCCGCCTTGCGGATACGCTTGGTTTCGAGGGGCTTTCCCGTGTTTTCGCGGCTCTGCGCAAGGCCGAGTTTTCCGTGAAGAGCGGGGCACGTCAGCCCCTGCAGGCCATGGAGGAGCTGACAGCCTCCCTTTCCCTCATATTTTCCGCTTCCCGCAGGGAAGCAAAGCCCTCCCGCTGATTCGTGATGAACAAGGACGCTCCTTCTTCCGAGGCCGATCTTCGCGCCGGGCACAGGAAAAGACTGCGCGAGCGTTTTCTTGCCGATCCTTCCGCGCTGCCCGACTATGAACTGCTGGAACTGGCGCTGGGCTGCGTGTATCTTCGCCGCGACAATAAAATTCTTGCCAAGCGCCTGCTGCAGCGCTTCGGCGGTTTCGACGGCCTGCTCTGCGCGTCTGCGCAGGAGCTTGCACAGGTGGAGGGCTGCGGCCCGGCCGTTGATAGTTTTCTTGCTCTCCTTCGGGAAATCATTGCCCGTTCTTCGCAAAGCAACGTACAAAAGAAGAGTCCCGTGACGCTGCCCGACCTTGTCGAGATAGGCAGGCGGCGCCTGGGGCACTGCGTTGATGAAGAAGTGTGGGTCGCGCTTCTGGACAAACAGAACAGGCTGCTTATGTTTAAAAGGATCCGCCATGGATCGCTCAATCATGTGGCTCTGGAACCTCTGGAGGTCGTGGAGCTCATGGTGAGGCATCACGCAAGCAGCATTGTTCTCATGCACAACCATCCCGGCGGGGCGTACAGGCCCTCGCAGGAGGACAAGGCGCTGACAGGGCGCATAGCCCTGGCGCTCAGGCATCTGGGCCTGTTGCTGCATGACCATGTGATCATCACTTCCGAGGCGTCTTTCAGCATGATGCAGGATCGACGCATCGAGGTGCCGAAAAGACAGGTACGGGAACTTCCCGAACGAGGATAGCATGAGCGATACGCAAAAAACGCCTTCCGCAATACCGGAAGACGACAAGAAAAACCTGCTGGAACAGAAAGAGGAAGCCGCCTCCGAGGAGGCCCGCGACAACGGGCCGGACGGCGCAGAAGAAGGGCGGAACGAGAGCTCTTCCGGTGAAGGTTCCGCCGGCGATTCCGAGGAACAGACTCCGGCCATTCCTTCCGTCCTGCCTGTATTGCCCCTGCGCGACAGCGTGGTGTTCAATTCCATGATCGTGCCGCTGTTCGAGGGGCGCGAAAAGGCCATGGACACCGTGGAATTCGCCCTGAACGGCAACCGGTATCTTCTGCTCTGCACGCAGCGCGAAGGTTCCTCCGAGCAGCCCCGGCCGGATGAGCTGTATACCGTGGGTTCCGTGGTCATGATACTGCGCATGATCAAGATGAACGACGGACAGGTCAAGCTGTTGGTGCAGGGACTCACGCGCGCCCGCGTGGAGGAGTTCGACGACGACGGTCCCATTCTGCTGGCCCGCGTGCATCTTCTGGAGGAAACGCGCAGCGAGGTTTCCGATGTGGAGCTTGAGGCCATGCTGCGTTCCGCACGGGAGCAGAGCGACAGAATACTGCATCTGCGCGGGCTTCCTTCCGGCGAGATCATGAACGTGCTCAATTCCGTGAACGAGCCCGGCCGCCTGGCCGACATCATCGCGGCCAACATGCGGCTGCGCATTGAGGAGGCGCAGGCTCTTCTGGAATGTCTTGACCCTGTGGAACGTCTGCGCCGGGTGAACGAGCATCTCCTTCGTGAGGTGGAGGTGGCCACCATGCAGGCGCGCATCCAGAGCATGGCGCGCGAGGGTATGGACAAGGCGCAGCGGGATTATTTCCTGCGTGAGCAGCTCAAGGCCATCCACAAGGAGCTCGGCGACGGCGGCGATGAGGAGGACGAGAACGAGAACCTCCGAAAGGCGCTGGACAAGGCCGGTCTTCCGCCGGAAGCGCGGCGTGAGGCCGACAAGCAGCTGCGCAGGCTCGCCTCCATGCACGGTGATTCCGCCGAAGCCACCGTGGTACGCACCTATCTGGACCTTCTGGCGGAACTGCCGTGGAAGAAGATGTCCCGCGACAGGCTGGACATCGTGAAGGCCGCCGCCATTCTTGATGAAGACCATTTCGGCCTTGAGAAGGTGAAGGACCGTATTCTTGAATTTTTGAGCGTGCGCAAGCTGAACCCCGATTCCAAGGGGCCGGTACTGTGCTTTGTGGGGCCTCCCGGCGTGGGCAAGACCTCTCTCGGCCGTTCCATCGCCCGGGCCATGGGGCGCAGGTTCCAGCGCATATCCCTGGGCGGCATGCGCGACGAGGCGGAAATACGCGGCCACCGGCGCACCTACATCGGAGCCATGCCCGGGCGCATCATCCAGGCCATACGGCAGGCGGGAACGCGCAACCCCGTGATCGTGCTGGATGAAATCGACAAGCTCGGCAACGACTTCCGGGGAGATCCGTCTTCCGCACTGCTGGAAACGCTGGATCCGGAACAGAATTCCCACTTCAGCGACCACTACCTGAACCTGGAATTCGATCTTTCCAAGGTGCTCTTTCTCTGTACGGCCAATCAGCTCGACACCATTCCTCCCGCGCTGCTGGACAGACTGGAGATCATTCATCTTTCCGGCTACACGGAACAGGAAAAGCTCTCCATTGCCCGCAGGTATCTGATACGGAGACAGACAGCCGACAACGGCCTGAAAGAGGGCGACGTGGTGTTCCGCGACAACGCACTTGCCCGCGTGATCCGCGGTTATACGCGCGAGGCGGGGCTGCGTTCTCTGGAGCGCCAGATAGGCGCCATCTGCCGCAAGCTGGCCAGACGCAAGGCGGAAGGGGAGAAGCCTCCCTTTATCGTGACTCCTGCGCTGGTGGGAAAACTCCTCGGTGCTCCGCGTTTTCTGGATGAGGAAAAGGAAACGGAGCTTCTGCCCGGCGTGGCTCTGGGGCTTGCCTGGACACAGGCCGGCGGCGAGGTGCTCCATGTGGAGGTGAGCACCATGCAGGGCAAGGGCTCGCTGCTTCTCACCGGTCAGCTCGGCGACGTGATGAAGGAGAGCGCGCAGGCGGCGGTGACGTATGCCCGTTCCCATGCAAAGGAACTGGGCATAGATCCGGAATTTTCCCAGAAGCTGGACATTCATATCCATGTGCCCGCAGGGGCCACGCCCAAGGACGGGCCTTCCGCCGGTGTGACGCTGGTTTCCGCCCTGGTTTCCGCCCTTACCGGACGCTCCGTGCGCGGCGATACCTGCATGACCGGGGAAATCACGCTCCGCGGCAGGGTGCTGCCCGTGGGCGGCATCAAGGAAAAGATACTCGGAGCCGTGGCCCGGGGGCTGAAGCGCGCCGTCATTCCCACACAGAATGCCAAGGATCTGGAAGAGATCCCGGCGGATCTGCGGCGGAAAATCGAGATCCACACCGTGGATACCATCGGTGAGCTGCTCGGGCTGGTGATGGAAGAGAAAAAGGAGAAGGCCTGACCTTTTTCCTGCGGCGCAGTCTTTTCTTTCAGAGACGTTGTCCGTGCCGTCCTGGCGTGAGCGCCTTTTTTCGCTCCCGGCACGTCCTGCCTGAAGAACATTCATGATGAAAGCCGTTTCCCGGGTACGGGAAACGGCTTTTGTGTTTTTAGGCGCGCCATGCAGGCGGATGCTATGCCGTGCATGTGCTTTGCCCGGGGAGCATCGCCTGTACGGGTACTTCATGGATGAAAAAACATGGGATCAGGAAAGTACTTCTGGAAAGGATAGTACGCATGTGAAGAAAATGGTATGGGGATTATGTTGTAAACAATGGAATCAAGTAATGAAATGCGAATGTATTATGGATATTTTTCTTGAAGTTGCATTAATGATAAATTATCCTTCCACCGGTGTGTTTATCTGCTGAAAAGAAATATTTCATGGGGCGGAAGGGAAATATGGCTCCTGTTACGGCAGGTATTTTTGCCGGTGTGTTTTTATGAGAGTTTGTCATGTTGCCTTCTCTGATGCTTATCATTGTTGTTGGGGAGAGAGCAACGCATTGCCGGAGGAGAGCGGAGCGGATGTTTCTGCGTGACAATATTTCTGAAACACAGTCATGGAGGAGCGTCATCTGTTTTTTTGTTGCGTCGTTTTTTATTGTGAGGAATCTGTATGAGTCTCAGTCATGACGAAGGTGCGCAGGAAAAGGCGGAAGCGCTGCTGCGGGAATTTTGACTTCGGTTTCAGTTGGACACTTCCGGAAATTTTCCGTTTTTTTTAACCGTCGACTCCTTTCAGGTTGCACTGGAGTTCGATTCCTCCAGGGACATGCTTTTCATAACCGTACCGATGGGAGACGTTGCGGAGGAGCCTGCGGGGCTGTTCAGGGAACTTCTTTATGCCAATCTGTTTCGGCATGCCTCGTGCGGTGCGGTGTTCTGTCTGGATGGCGTCTCCGGCAGGGTGGTTGTACAGGCAGAACTTTCTCTTTCCGAAATGACATGGGAAGTGCTGAAAAAGCGTCTGGAAGGCTGCATTCAGGCTGCGGAAAACTGGAGGAACAGGCTCTCCCCGTCCTTCCGGGAGGAACAGCCGTTCTGTCCGACGGATACCATGATTCGTGTTTGAGAAAAGGAGAAATTTCGCATGAGTTGCCTTGTACAGGGGAATGTTTCGGGTGTGATGGACTTCCAGGAAGTCTGGAACGAGAAGGAATGTATTGAAGAGCGAAGGGCACCGAAAGGTATTGAAGGTCGAAAGATGGCTCAAGGCTCTCAGCAGGGGCAGCCGATGTTGAACGACGTGGAATTCCTTTCGGAAGGCAGCAGGCCGCTTGAAGAGCGGAGTGTGAAGGCTTCCGGGACGGCGTCGACCGAATGGGGAGGGCAACAGGCCTCGGAGCAGAATCTCGGAGTGGTGCAAAATTTGAATATGCAGGAGTTTATCGGAAATGAAACTATAACGGGAGAACAATGGCAGCGTGTTTCGAGTATGGCCTGCGGGTTAACGGAATATGAAAAAGAAGACATTTTTCCACTGGGAGATGAATGTTCTCCTGTGGGTATGCTGTCTCCATTTTTTTACAGAGATAACAATGAGAAAGCAGTTGAATTAATAGGCAGCAGTACATCTGTTGATTTTAACTATTTTAATAATAATGATAAATTAATAAGCTGTGGAAAAAAAGTAATTGATTTTTTTAAAAAGTGTAATCTTTCAGAAGAAGATAAGAAAAATATTGCCATTTCTCTTGCTCGGAAAATAGTTTTTCAAGATATTGCGTATGATGAAATTAATGCAGAAAATATTGTCAATATCGCAGCGATGATATTTGCTGAAGATAAAGAATTTACAGTAACAGACGGCATGCCTGACGTGAAGGTCGATGACAGGATTTTTTCTTTCTATACCGCTGAAAAAGATCAGATTAAATTGATATATGATATATTTTCCACGTCATCGCCGTATGGCGGACTTCGAGAGGGCGGATATAAACTTGCGCTTGCCCTTGGCAGGAAATCTTCCGAAGCAAAAGAAATCATCGATAAGCTTCTTTCTGGAAGTTATCATATTTCCGCATTGTCTGCAAAGATATTTCCCGAAACATTTTCCGATATGCTGGAAATTCTTCAAAAGAATAAAGCTGATGATATCGGTATGTTAAAAGATGAAATTACTCGTTATAATCAAGAAGAATATGATGATAAGATTTTTGAAGAATTTGCAGATATATCTGGACTTGATGTTTTAAAGTATAAAAGTAATATAAAATATATCATACAATATATAAATGAATTAAATAATGAAAAAATGAATGATGATTATGAAAGTGGATTATCAAATATGGTTGTCGTACTTCCTACTGCAAATAAGAACCTTTCGCAGCTTACTTTTATTCCATCGATAATTATGGACCTGAAGAGAACTGCTGAAAAATGCTGCTCAAATCATGAAATATGGAAAGACGTGCCTCTGTTTGTCTTTGATCAGACAAAAGACGCAGAGTCATTGAATAAAAATAAAAATTTCATTCATAGCCTTCAGCAGGAAACAAATGCACGCATTGCTTTTATTGATATGAAGCAAATAAAGGAATTGGGTGAAATTTTTAATATAGAAAGTCTCTTTGATACAACAGGAAAAGAAAATGCAGGATACGGAGGAGGAAGGAATATAGCATCTTTTCTTGGTGCATTGATCGGCCATGCTGTAAAAAGTGGATTCTTTGATTTGAATGCTCAGAATATAGTAGAAATCATTGGTAAAGAAAAAGATAGATATAAAAGAGAGCTGGATGATATTCTTACTGGAAAAAACAAGATAAAACTTATCATGGGCGATGACGACACGACGGTACTTCCGGGATTTTTTGCGGCAAAGGCTTTTCAGGCTTTTCAGTATAAGGAGCGTTCCTTATATAGCTCTGTAAAAGGGTTTGGAAGAGCTTCTATAGTTGTTCCTATGTCTTTAGATTCAAAAGCTTATCTAGGTAAAGAATATTTTTCCAAACCTGAAGATTCACTCATACTGGCACTATCTATAATACAATCAGGATGGATCAATGATACCAACATGATAGAATTTCCTCTTGCAGGTGCTCTTGTGAGTCCTTTGTTCTGTCTTGATCTTCCTCTACCGTCGGAAGAAAAAAATTTTACCAATTTTCAAGAAAATATTAATGATATACTTGCAAGAGCGGTGCATCATTGCGGAGACAGAATAGGAAACTGGGAAGAACGACTGTATAATTTCACCCTGTACCGCGAACAGTTGAATATGGCATCATGGCTGACTCTGTCGGAAAAGGATAGCAGGCTGCTTTTCTGGAACAGCCTCGGGAAAGAGAGTGCGGATGCTTCTGAGATGACGCTGAAAAAAGTATTTACGCTGGCTGCCGCTGATTCGGCGCGGACAGAGCGTGCCAGGACTTTTCTGGAGCTGATACAAAGGGCTCCCAGCCGTTTTTCACAGGACTATCCTCGACAGGAGATCCATGACGCCATCAAAAAAAGTATGCTGGAGGAGCTGGCGTCGGAGCAGGGGCAGAAGCAGGAGAATGGCGAGATCCTTACTCCACTGAAAATGCTGTTTTGCTCTCATGCCGATATGGTGGCGTGGAACGTGATCAAGGGAGTCGGCGATGACTATCGGGTGTTCATGGAACTGAGAAAACAGCTTGCAGACAGGCTGCTCAGGCCGGAGAAGGATGGGAAAAACACCTTTGAATCCAAAGTGGAAAAAAAGGATTGGAACAGTTTTGAAAAGATCATTCAGGAAGCCCGGAAGGCCACGGAAGAATTCATGGTTCGGGAACATATCGATAAGAGCCATATCCGCCTGGCCGACACCTTTGAGGCTGCGGCAAGATCCTGTCTGTATCGCTTTGGCAATATAGCTCAGACTCTTGCGGACATGGGCGGGACGGATACTTCTTCCTCCACATGACGGGCCCGTCGGAAAGGGCCGTTTCTTCTGACGGAGCCTGTGGCGCACGGCATGGCTACGCGTCGCCGGTACGGTATGATCCCGCGCAGGGGGCTGGTTCCAGCCGTACATGAACTTCTCCATAAGGGAGACGGTATGTCCCCGTGCGGGGAAGGGGGGGGGCAGGTCCACCTGTCCTCATGCCGCAGGGCACGGGAGCTTCCCGGGAGGCGGAGCGGGCCGGAATACGCAGGGAAGGGCAGACGGCTGCTTATATTGGGCGTTATTTCACGAGATGTCGACAGATTCTTCCCACCTTCTGCACTTTGGCATAGGGTACGGGGAAGGAGTCGACCATGTCCGATACTCAAGATACTTCGTCGTTGCATTTGAAAAGTGTCATTGCCGCCCTCTGGACGGGAAATCTCTTCGCCCCCTTTCTCATGAGCGGCGTGGCCGCCATGCTTCCTTCCATAGGGGAATCGCTGGGGGCGTCGGCCGTGGCGCTGTCCCTCGTGATGGTGTGCTATAATCTCGGCCAGTCCATTTCCCACATGCTGAGCGGCCGTGTGGCCGACATGTTCGGCGTGAAGCGTACGCTGCTTGTGGGGGTGGGGTGCTTCTGCCTGTTCTGCGCCTGCATGGGGCTTGCGCCGGCCATGGGCGTTCTCATTCCCCTGCGTTTTGCCCAGGGGGTGGCCGCCGCCACCATTTCCTGCGCCGTAACCACCCTGAGTGTGACGCTGGCCCCTGCGCACATCAGGGGTCAGGTGATCAGCATCGTGGTATCGGCGGTATATCTGGGGCTGGCCATAGGACCTCTGGCCTGCGGCGGGCTTTCGGAACTGTCCGGCTGGCGTTCGGTGTTTTTCATCATTGCGGCGCTCAGCCTGGTGGAATGGATGCTGCTTCGCTATGTCATCCCCGAACTGCCCCGGGAAGGGGAGCGGCGCTCCTTCGACATGAAGAGCGCGCTGCTCGGTGCGGGAGGACTTGCCTGCGTGACCATGGGGGCTACCTGCACGTTTCTGCATCCTGCCGTGGTGGGGCTCCTGCCTGCGGGGCTGTGCCTCATGGCCGCCTTCGTGCGCAGGGAATGGATTTCTTCCGACCCCATGCTCGACCTCAAGCTCCTGTCCAAGGTACCCGGCCTGCCCGACGGCATGGCGGCGGTGTTCATCAACTACGGCTCCTTCATGGGCCTTTCACTTTTCTTTTCCCTGTATCTTCAGCAGGTTCTGGGCCTGAATGCCTTTCATGCCGGCATAGTGCTCATGGTGCAGAGCCTGTTTCAGACTGTTTTTTCTCCTGTGGCCGGCAAACTGGCCGACAGGTATCACCCCGGCATCATTTCCACCTCGGGCATGGCGGCCTGCGGTGTGAGCATCCTGAGCCTCACGCTGCTCGGCGAACACAGCCCCGTATGGCAGGTGGTGCTCAGTCAGGCGCTGCTGGGCATGGGGGCGGCTTTTTTTGCAGCCCCCAACATGGCGGCCACCCTGGGCAACGTGCCCAGGGATGAAATGTCGGTGGCCTCCGGGCTGCTCGGCTGTCTCCGCACCATGGGCGGCCTGATGAGCCATATCATCATGTCCTGCACCATAGGACTGTTCATGGGCGATGTTGCGGTGAGCCAGGAAAGTGCCGGGCTCTTCCTCCACGCCATGCGTTATGCGCTGCTGCTTTTCGGCGTGCTCAATCTTTTCGGCGTGGTGCTCAGCCTTCGCGCGCTGCGGCATCACCGGTAAAGGGCTTTTCGCCGGAGAAGATTGCGTGTAGCATACGGCCAGTTCCGGCGGGCCCTTCAGGGGGAGGGTATGGCCGGAGCGCAGAGGTTGCGCCCGCCGGGCGCGTGAGAGAAGCAGAACGCGGCGGCGCGGAAGTCCGGGCCGCTTTCAAGGCATCAGGCGGCGCCTTGGGGAAAGGCCGGAGCAAAGGCGTGCCGCAGGAGGAAAAGGAGAGAGCATGGCCATGATGGACAGGTTTTTCGGAGGCCGCAGGCACAGCAGCACGACGGCAAAACAGCCTCTGATCAGAAACAACACGTCCAGCGATTCCGCTCCCGACAACGAAGGGCCGTCCTCGGCCTTCATGGGCAGACATTTTGAAGGTCTGGGCGATGTATGGTCCGCCTTTTTCCCCGGAGGAAGCAAGGAATATGTGAACCTGCTGCAGGGGCTTTTTGAAAAAAGCACGGCCTGCGGCCCCGTCATGCACAGAAAGGACGGTTCCAGCGTGCTCCTTTTCGTTTCCCCTTCCTCGGGCGGCATCAGCATCCATTCCCACATCGTCATGGAGCAGGGCAGAGGCAAGGCGGATTTCGTGGGAGGATATCCGGCCTTCGAGGGGCTTCCCGTGGAGTCCCGCATAGAGCAGGCGCATATCTGGTCCAACGGCATTTCCGGTGTGGTGGCCGTGCGCGATTTGCGCCTTCAGGCTCCGCTGGCCTTTTTCCTTGCCGGTTTCTTCCAGCATGTGCCGCAGCTGCAGTTCGGTGTGAAGGCCGTATTCCATGTGGCGGCCCTGGCCTTTTCCCTGCGGAAGGCGGAACGGGAGGAGGTGGAACTTGTTCCGGGCACGGCGGCCTGCGATGCCGCGCTGAAGGCCTTTCTCCGCGCCCATCCCGAAAAGAAGGCCGGCGATTTTCACCCTGAGGAATTTTCGTTTCACGGCCGGGGGGCGATGCTTCCCACGGAAGTGGTGGGCGTATGGGCCTTTCAGGGGCCTGTCCTTGCCATGGAACGGGTGGAGTTCATGGGGCGGCATTTTTTCAGGCTGCTGACCCTTTTTTCCGGCTCCGGCGAGCGCGCGCTGCAGGGCTATGTGTATGCAGCGGAACATACGCTGAAAGGCTATGTGCCGCAGATCGGCGATGACATGGTCGGCATGCTGTGGCTTCAGGGCTCCATGGAGACCTATCCCGGGGAGGAAGAGGCCCGGAATCCGTCGCTGAATTAGGGAAGGGCCTTCCGTCATAAGCCCCTTCTGCGGGGGAGCGCATGGCAGAAGGCTTTTTTCAGCGCGCCGGACAGGCTCCGGCCCGGACCTGTGCAGCCCGTCCCTTTTCTGAAGAAAACGACGCCCCGGCCTGCGGCGGGCAGGGCGTTTGCATGTGGTGAGCGGCGCCCCGGGAAGGCCCGGCCCAGGATGTTGTACCCTATGCGGGAGACTTCCGGGGAAGGGCATGTCCTCTGCAGGCACGATGCGCTTCTGCTCAGGCGGAAGGCAGGCTTTTTTCGGCAGCTCTTCCTTTCCGTGCAAAGGAGCCGTTTCATGATGTTCCGGCATCAGATGGACGTGCTCCGGGCCGCAGCTTTCCGCTTTGTTGCAGCAAGAGAAAAAATCATGGGTCCGGCAATACTTTGCAAGCCGGTGTTACAAGATTTCTCAACGGAAGATAAAATAATAACTCCATGAAATTACAAGATATATCATAAAACGCCGCCGGAGTGGACGGATTCGGGGCGCTTGCATAACAGAACGGCGTGGGGTATTTAAGCACTATCCTGCCTTCCCTGAAACAGGATGAGGTGATATTATGAAAAGACGTACTTTTCTTCTGACCCTGGTCAGTCTGGCCGCCGCCGGTGTGGCGACCCCGTTGTTGCCCCTCAGCGCGGAAGCGGCTCCCCCGCCGCCTCCCGGTCCGCGTCCCGGCAGGCCCGGCCCTCGTCCGGCCCCGCGTCCCCGCCCCGGCGGCCCGCGTCCTGCTCCGCGCCCGCGTCCGGGCAGACCTGCCCCGCGTCCCCGCAGGCCCGGCCCTCGTCCCGGCAGGCCCGGTCCTCGTCCGGCCCCGCGTCCCCGCCCCGGCGGCCCGCGCCCGGCGCCGCGTCCGCGTCTGGGCAGACCCGCCCCCCGTCCGAGACCGGGCGGCCCGCGTCCCATCTGAGATAACGTCTTTTTCAAGTACAGCGAAAAGGAGTCCTCATGAAATTCCGTTTTCTCAAGTATGTCTGCGCCGCGATTCTCGCGTGCGGGCTGAGTGTTCCCGCCATGGCGGCGCAGCCTTCCCCTGTGGATCTCACGGGTGAACACTGGAAACTTTCCAGCGATGCGGAGAAGCAGGCTTTCCTGTACGGAGCATCCAATATCGTCGCCATTGAACAGCTCGTGGCCGAAAAGATGGGAACCAAGGCTTCCCCCTTTGTTTCGGCGTGGATCAGAGCGTTCGGCGGGACCAGCTGGAAAGATATGCAGAAGCAGCTTGATGACTGGTATGCGGCCCATCCTTCGGAATCCGCCCGGCCGGTGTTCGATGTGCTCTGGTATGAATTCATGGCCCCGGCAGGCAAGTAATTCCATTTTTTCGGGAGAAAGATGATGAAACACATACCCGTTGTTCTTCTGATCGGTGCCCTGGCCTTCGGCTTTACCGGGTGCACCAACATGACAAGGACGCAGCAGGGCGCTTTGAGCGGAGCGGCCGGCGGCGCGCTCATCGGCGGCGGCCTGGGAGTGCTTTCCGGCGGCCACGGCACCACGGGCGCGCTCATCGGCGGCGGTCTGGGCGCTCTGGCGGGCGGTATTTACGGCAATCAGCAGGAAAGGGATCATCACGACCGGTACGATGGTCGCTACTGGTAGGATTTCCTGACCAAATCGCATGAAAAAGGCCCCTTTTCAGGGGCCTTTTTTCGTATGCGGCGTCCGGGCAGGGTCAGCGTTCCCTGAGTCTCGGGTCCAGCATGTCGCGCAGGCTTTCGCCGAGCAGGTTGTACCCGAGAACGGTGATGAGGATGGCAAGTCCGGGGTAGAGGGAAAGCCAGGGGGCTATTTCCAGGGTGTTCTTGCCGTCCATGAGCATGTTCCCCCAGCTGGCGTCCGGCGGCTGCACGCCGAGGCCCAGAAAGCTGAGGGAGGATTCCACCAGAATGGCCCCGGCCACGCCCAGAGTGGCGGAAACCAGCACGGGCGCGAGGGCATTGGGCAGAATGTGCACGAAGAGCAGGCGGGAGGCCGAAGCTCCGGCCAGTTTCGAGGCGGCGATGAAGTCCCGTTCCCGCAGGGAAAGGGTTTCGGCACGCACAAGGCGCGCCACGCCCATCCATGAGGTGAGGCCTATGACCACCATGATGTTGGTGAGGCTCGGTTCCAGAAAGGCGATGACCGCGAGAATGAGGAAGAAGGACGGGAAGCAGAGCATCACATCCACGCCGCGCATGATGAGTTCGTCCGTCCAGCCTCCGAAATAGCCGGAGGCCAGCCCCAGCACTATGCCGATGGCGGTGGAGATGCCCACGGCCACAAAGCCCACCCAGAGCGAGACGCGCGCGCCGTAGAGCAGGCGGGAGAACACGTCGCGGCCGAGTTCGTCGGTGCCCAGCAGGTGTTCTGCGGAAGGCGGCATGAGTATCTGATCGAGGTTCAGCGCAGCGGGATCGAAGGGGGCCAGCCATGGCGCAAGCAGGGCAAGAATGCTCATGGTGAGCACGATGGCAAGCCCGGTAAGGAACATGCCGTGGCGTTTCAGGTCGGTGATCATGCCTCGCCTCCCTGTTTGGCCGTGGCTCTGATGCGCGGATCGGCCAGGCTGTAGCCTGCGTCGGCAAGCATGTTGCCGAGCAGTGTGAGCACGGCCCCGAGGACAAGGTTGCCCATGATGAGCGGGTAGTCGCGCGCCATGACTGCGGCATAGAAGAGCTGGCCGAGCCCCGGCAGGGCGAAGATGGTTTCAATGATGACGCTGCCGCCGATAAGCCCCGGCACGGAAAGGCCGAGCATGGTGATGACCGGCAGAAGCGCGTTGCGCAGAGCGTGACGCCCGATGACCAGCCTTGCGGGCAGGCCCTTGGCACGGGCCGTGGTCATGTAGTCCTGACGCAGCACTTCCAGCATGGAGGAGCGCAGAAAGCGCGAGGTGCCCGCAATACTGCCTACCAGACCCACGAGAATGGGCAGGGTGAGGTGCCTTGCTATGTCGAGGGCCTTGCCCAGCGGGGAAAGCTGGGCATAATCCAGCGAGGTGAGGCCGGAAAGGGGAAGCCATCCGAGGTCGATGCCGAAATAGAGCATGAGCAGCATGGCCAGCCAGAAGCTGGGCATGGCAAAGCCCAGGAATACGAGCACGGTGAGCGCGCGGTCGAGGAAGGAGCCGCGCCGCACCGCCGACACGATGCCGATGGGAATGGAAATGAGCAGGGTGAGCAGCAGGGAAATCACGTTCATGCCCACGGTGAGGGGCAGGCGCTCCATGATCTTTTCCATGACGGGGCGTGCGTCGCTGGAAAGGGAAATGCCGAAGTCGAGCCGGACAAGGCGGCTCAGCCAGTCCACATACTGTTCCCAGAGCGGGCGGTCCAGCCCGTACAGGGCGTTCAGGCGTTCGCGCACCATGTCGCCCGCCAGAGGGTTGAGGCTGGTCTGCATGTCGGTGGGCGTACCCGGAGCGAGGTGAATGACGAAGAAGCTCACCAGCGTGATGCCCCACAGCACGAGGAGCATCCACAGCGTTTTGCGGGCGGCGCGAACGGCGAGTGCCTTCCAGCGCGAGGTTCCGCCGCCTGGAGTCGTAGTGTTCTTCATGGAGGACTATCCTTTAAAACGGAAGAACGGTGCGCCGGAGCGCACCGGCCGTGACTCAGGCCCCGGGCTGCATGGCTCCCTGACGGATGTCGTGGCGCATCCATTCGGCAACGGCTCCCGCCTCGGCCTGCCATGCGGCGGGAGAAAGGCGCAGGGTAAGGAACTGCCGGAACATTTCATCCAGCATGTCCAGAGCCTGGTCGAGCAGGTAGATTTTTTCCAGAAAGACGGCGTCCGGGTCTTCGGCGGCGTCTTCTCTGGAAATGGGGGGCGTGCGCAGGGAATTGATGCTGAAATCCTCGGCCTTCAGCGTCACCTGCCAGTCCATGCCGTCCTTTTCCAGGCGCACCAGGGCGCGGACGACCTGCTTTCCCGTGAGAAGCCCGAGTCTGGCTTCGCGCAGGGGAGAGAAGGAACCCACCACCGTGGCGGTTTCCTGGTTTTCTCCTTCGCCGCCGCGCACGACGATGCGCTGTTCCATGGCCACGGTGAAGGGTTCGCCGTTGTGCTCCGGCGTTTCCATGCGGAACACGTTGCCGGTTTCACTGCGGAACCACAGCCAGGTGAGAAATTCCTGCCCCAGGATGAGGTCGGTATTTTCTCCGATATAACCTATTTCTGCCATAACAGGTGCCTTTTGAAGCATGTTTCAGGTGAAGGCGCGTTTTCCGCGCAAAAGAACTGTCTGCAGGCGGACCTTCTGCAGGCATGCATGCAAGGGTGCGCCGAAGCTCAGGGAAAAGGGCCTGTCTGCGTTGCAGATCCTGCCCGTTGCCGCTCGGCGGTCATTGCAGAGGCCGCCGTGCCGGATGCAGAGCGCTGTGCCCGCAAAAGGCGGCTTATTCGCCCTGAATGAAGTGCGTGGATTCCACGGCGTCCAGCTTTTCGGAGCACTGTTCGCCGAGCAGGGAAAGCGCCAGCGCCGAAGGAACAAGCTGTTCAAGGCGCAGTTCGAAGCAGCGGGTGAAAAGATCGAGGAAAAGCTCGATCATCTTTGTCTGCGTGGAGGCGAAATACACCCGGCCCGTGCGCGTGTTCCAGACCACCTGAAACTCTGCCGGAATGGGCAGGAAGCGCCCCATGAGGCGCAGCTTCACCTGTTCGCCGATTTCCTTCTTGCGGTCGCGGGGAATGAACTTCTTGCCCAGTTCCTTGATGCGGGCCTCTTCTTCGCGCAGGGCTATGCGCGTGTGCTTGCGCAGCACGGCCGGAGGGATGCGCCTCGTGTCGAGCCGCAGGGAAAAGGTCAGGTAATCGGCCTTTTCCGGCGGGCTCAGCTTCCATTCCGTGTCGAGCATGTCGTCGAAGTTGGTCCAGCCGAAGGCCCGTTCCTCGGCAATGTCGTCAATGTCCAGGAACGCGAACTGGCGGAGCTTTTCGGGAATGGCGGGCCACAGGTCGGCGGGAACGTCGTCAATGATGCGAAAGCGCGTGAAGCTGGTGCTTGCTTTGAGAAAACTCATATCTTCCTTCCTTTTGAGCGGGAAGGGCTCTTCCCGCAGGCCGGGCAATGGTACGACAAGCGGGCATTGCGCGCAAGGGCGCGCCGCGCCCCGTCCTGTGAGAGCCTTATGTTCACGAACCTGAAGAGGACACAATGCGCCCGGCACAGGCCCGCTGCGGGGGAGAGGCTGCTTTCAGAGGCATGATGTTCCGAGGAAAGTCTGCCTGCGGACTGCCGGGGAAAAGCAGGGTGCGGCCTTTTCGCGGCGTGCTGCGAAAAGGCGGGAGCAAGGTTCTACAAGGAGGAGCCTGGCGGCTCACTTCTTCGGGGCGTGCTCTTCCTCCGCTTCCCCGTGCCGGGGCGTTCTGTCTCCATGGGCATGCGTACGCTCGTGCAGGGGGCAGGGTTTTGCATCGCAGAAGGGGCAGGGCTCGTCGTGGTCCAGACTGTGGATGATGCCGCAGCCTTTTCCTCTGTCGCCTTCGCAGCTGTGCCGCAGGGCCTCCAGATGCTTCTTGAGATGTTCCAGCGAGGCTATCTGCGCCTCCACGTCGGCGATGTGTTTTTCCACCAGTTCATTGATCCATGCGCAGCTCACTGTGGGGTTGTCCTTGAAGGCGAGAAGGTCGCGTATCTCGGCAAGGTTCATGCCGTGAAGGCGGCAGCGGAGAATGAAGTTGAGCCGCTCCACGTCATCTTCCCCGTACAGGCGGTAGTTGGCGCCGGTGCGTTCCGGCCGGGGCAGCAGCCCTTCCTTTTCATAATATCGTATGGTGACGACCTGACAGCCCGTGAGTCTGGCAAGTTCCCCGATTTTCAGCGGCATGAGGCTCCCCCGTATAAGGAATGAATCCCGTTCAGGGTAACTGCGGAAGGGGCAAAGTCAAGCTCCGAGGCCGGAGATGCGGCACGGCGAAAAAAATGTGGAAAAAGGCTTGACCCTATAGTCGCTATAGACACTACACTCATTCCAACAAGGAGCTTCAGAATGAGCGAAAGACAGGGAACTTCCGGCGGCGGGGAAAGCTGCGCCTGTGCGCAGGCTTTTCTTCTGCGGCCTTTTTCCGAGGAAAAGGAGCGCATGAAGAAGGAACAGCACCATCTTCAGGCGCACGATCATCACGAAGGCTGTGCCTGCGGCCATGATCACGCCGCACCGCAGCCCGTGAACGAGGCCATACTTGCCGAAGCTTCGGCCACGGTGGCGGTGTACCGCATCATGAATATGGACTGCCCCATGGAGGAGGCCCTCATACGCAAGCGCCTTGCCTCCGTACAGGGGATCACATCTCTGGAATTCAACCTCATGCAGCGCGTGCTTACCGTGCGCCACGGCCTGCCTTCCACCGAAGCCATTGAAGAGGCGCTCGCCTCCATAGACATGATTCCCGAAAAGCTGGAAAAATCCGGGGTCGGGCCTTCTCCCGTGCCGGAAACGCCCATCGCCTGGAAGAGACTGACGGCGGCGGCCGTGCTTGCAGCGCTTTCCGAAGGGACGGAACTTGCGCTGGAGTGGGCGGGAAGCGGAGAAGCTTCCTTCCGGGCGGTTCTGCCGCTGCTTTTCGCCGTGGCGGCCATTGCTCTCGGGGGACTCGGCACCTACCGCAAGGGCTGGCTGGCCGTTTCACATTTCAACCTCAATATCAACGCCCTCATGTCCGTGGCCGTCACCGGAGCGGTGCTCATAGGCCAGTATCCTGAAGCAGCCATGGTCATGGTGCTTTTCAATATCTCCGAAGCCATCGAGGCCCGGGCCCTCAACAAGGCGCGCCATGCCATAAGCAGGCTTCTGGCCCTTTCCCCGGAACGGGCCACGGTACGGCAGGCCGACGGTTCCTGGGTGGAGATGGACATTCGTTCCATTGCCGCAGGAAGCCTTGTCAGGGTGAAGCCCGGCGAGAGGGTGGCGCTGGACGGCGTGGTCCGCAGCGGACATTCCGCTGTGGATCAGGCCCCCATCACGGGGGAAAGCATTCCCGTGGAAAAGGCGGAGGGTGATGCCGTGTTCGCCGGAACCGTCAATACCTCGGGTTCCTTCGAGTTTGAGGTGACGGCTGCGGCGTCGGATACCACGCTGGCCCGCATCATCCATGCGGTGGAAGAGGCTCAGGGGCGGCGTGCGCCCATACAGCGTTTCGTGGATGCCTTTGCCCGCTGGTACACTCCGGCCGTTTTCCTGCTTTCCCTGCTTGCGGCGCTGGTGCTTCCCCTCGGCATGGGCTGGGCCTGGCGCGACGCCGTGTACACCGCCCTGGTGCTGCTGGTCATAGGGTGCCCCTGCGCCCTGGTGATTTCCACCCCGGTCAGCATCGTGAGCGGCATGGCGGCGGCCACGCGCGGCGGCATACTGGTGAAGGGGGGCATGTTTCTGGAGCAGGGGCGGCTCTTGCGCTGCCTTGCCTTTGACAAGACTGGCACGCTTACCTGCGGCCGCCCGCGTCTGACGGACATGGTGCCCGTGCACGCGGATGAAAAAAGGGCCGTGCTTCTGGCCGCAAGCCTTGCCGCAAGGTCGGATCATCCCGTTTCCCGCGCCGTTGCGGAGGGCGTGGCCGCAGAGACCGCTGCGCTTCTGCCCGTGGAGGATGTGGAGGCCGTTCCCGGACAGGGCATGCGCGGACGCATGGAAGGCGCGCGCTATGCTCTCGGCAGCCGCCGCATGATGGCGGCTCTGGGCCTGGATTCTCCGGAACTGGAAAAGCGTGTCACGGCGCTGGAGACGCAGGGAAAAACCGTGGCCGTTCTTGCCGGGGAAGAAGGCGTTCTTGCGCTCTTTGCCGTGGCCGACACCCTGCGGGAAAGCAGCCGGGAGGCGGTACGGGAACTGAAGGAACTCGGCGTGCATACCGTCATGCTGACCGGCGACAATGAGAACGTGGCGCGCGTCATCGCATCTCAGGCCGGAGTGGATGAATATCTTGCAGGCCTTCTGCCGGAAGACAAGCTGCATGCCGTGGAACGCCTTGCCGCGCGCGGAGGCAGGGTGGGCATGGTCGGCGACGGCATCAACGACGCTCCGGCCCTTGCCCGGGCGGACATAGGCTTTGCCATGGCAGGCGGCGGCACCGATACCGCCATGGAAACCGCCGATGTCGCACTGATGGATGACGATGTGCGCAAGATACCGAGGTTCATCCGCCTTTCCCGCGCAACCTACGCCATTCTGATACAGAACATCGCGCTGGCTCTGGGCGTGAAGGCACTGTTCTTCGCCCTGACCTTCAGCGGGCACGCCACCATGTGGATGGCCGTGTTCGCCGATGTGGGCACGGCCCTCATGGTGGTGGCCAACGGCCTGAGGGCCGCAAAGAAATAGTTGAAGAAGAACTTCAGCTTTCCGGTTTTCCGCCGGAAATGTACGGGGAAAGTCACATGCTGTTTCAGCAGATACGCGGTGCCACCAGCATCATCACCTTCGGCGGAGTCCGTTTTCTCGTGGATCCTTTTCTTGCCCGGAAGGGAACGCTTCCCGCCGTTCCTTCTCCGTGGAACAACAGTCCCAATCCTCTGGTGGAACTGCCGCTGCCCGTGGAGGACATTGTTGCCGTGGATGCCGTCATCGTCACGCACATGCACCACTTCGACCATTTCGACCGGGCCGCGTGCGAGGCGCTCGACAAAGCTCTTCCTGTGTTCACCCGGAACGAGGCGGAAGCGGAAGACATGCGCACGTCGGGTTTTCGCCATGTGGAGGCGCTGACGGCAGAGGGCGCGGACTTTCGAGGCGTGACGCTGCAGAAAACCGAAGCTCTGCACGGCAAAGGGGAGGCGGCCGCCCGCAACTACGCGCAGTTCGGCCTGCCCTCCGAAGCCTGCGGCGTGCTGTTTTCTGCAGAAGGGGAAAAGCGCCTGTATATTGCGGGGGATACGGTATGGTTTCAGGGCGTTGCCGACGTGCTGGAAAAGTTTCGTCCCGAAGTGGTGGCGCTCAACGCGGCCTGGGCGCAGTTTTATGACGGTACGCCCATTCTCATGGGACCGGAGGAACTGGCCGGAGTGGCGGCGTCGGCTCCGCAGGCAATGCTCATTGCCACGCACATGGACGCGGTGAATCATGCCAGACTCGACCGTGCGCATCTGCGCCGCTTTGTGCGGGAAAGAGGACTGGAGGGGCGCTTTCTCATTCCCGAGGACGGCGAGATCCTGAATCTGCCCTTTCAGGGAAAGGCGTGAGG
>NZ_CALUWY010000048.1 GCF_944324615.1 uncultured Mailhella sp. | reverse complement strand
TTCCTTCATGGCATCCTCCCTATGCCGACAATAAGAACTTTTTACCCTTTTGGCAATTAATGAGTCCTGAGCCTAGAGAATTGATCACCAATCCTGTCAGACGCCGCAGGGCGGTTCTGACCAGATGCCGCCTTGGCAGTCTGCTCGGCGCACTGGCGCTTGTCCCTCTGCTGCTCTGCACGGCGTCCGGCAACCCTCTGATTGATACGTCGGGGGGGGAAGTAACTCCAACGACTCTGATATGTACTACCCTGGGCAGGACGGCATCAATAATGACAGTCTGATTATATCAGTGCGCAGTCCGGCTGACGCTAAGAAGAATGCCACCCTCACGTATACCAGTAAGATTATCGATCTCAAGAGCTCTGCGGATACACAAGATCAGAATATTGTGGCACGAGCTCTCTCGGCGGAAGGCAGTTCCACTGTTTACCGCCCGCAGCTCAACCTCGGAACTGTGGATCACTATGTACAAACCATCACAGCTGATATGTCGAATACCGGTGCTACTGCAACGGTATCTGCCACGGGCGTTGGAACTTCTTCCGGGGCATCCAGCCCCGCAAAGGGCGGTAATATCAACATTTACGCCGATACGCTGACCGTGAAGGCTTACTCCTCGGACAGCAGCGCCTATGGTCTTTTTGCACAGACCGACACCGAGGCTGCTTCTGAGGATAAGGCGACCATTAACATCAATGCGGGTCAGGCCTTCATCGATGCGAGTGACGGGAGTCAGGGGCAGAATGCCTTTGCTCTGGGGGCGTTTACCCAGGGCGTGATCAACGTCGACGGCAATCTCTATGTCAACACCCAGAATGGTACCGGCGGCGTACTGGCCACGAATGGCAATTCCGTCGTCAATATCAACACGAAACAAAGCGGTACCGTGCAGCTGAAGGGAGATATCGTATTCGACGTCACGAGCAGCAATACGACCGCCGACTCGGCGGTAACCGTCAATCTGACCAATGCCGATTCCTGGTGGACAGGCAATACCAGACTCGACTGGGACGTCGCACTCAATGATACGAACAGCAAGATCACCGGGATGACGCTGAATCTTGCAAACGGCGCCACCTGGACTCCCACTGTCGTCACCGAAAGCGGCAATCGGGATTCGGAAGGCGTAGCCTATGCCCCGATCAACAATCTGAACCTGAACAACGGTGTCATCGACCTGAACACTGACGTGAATGTCAAGGTCGAAACACTGACGGGCAAGGGTACGGTCAATATGGCCGTCAAGCCTGATGCCCTCCAGCAGACCGGTACCCTGACCGCCGCAACGGCAACGGACTCTGCCCTTGATGTCAAGCTCACGGGAGTAACGTCGGATGATCTTACGACCGACGAGGCTGTTTCCCTTGTGCATGGCGTTTCGTCCACGGACGGACAGCTTGCCGTGACCGGCAACGTGGACGAGGGACTGGTCAACGGTGGGCTGACCATTAACCCCGACGGCACGATCACCAGGCACGAAAACAGGGTGCTGACGGCGGCTCTGGAACAGGCAGCCGTTTCCACAGCCACCATTGACCGCATTCTGACCAATGATCTGCGCAAGAGAATGGGCGATCTGCGTTCCGCCAACGGAGAACATGGCCTGTGGTTCCGCTGGGACGGCGGCCGGCTCAAGGGCGGCAGTCTGACCAACGATTTCCATACCGCTCAGCTGGGTGCGGATACCGCCGTGGGAGAGAATGTTCGTCTCGGTCTTGCCGCGAGCTTCACCTATGGCGACGTCGAGTACAGTCGCGGCACCTCCGACATGGAAGGCCTGGCCCTTGCCGGTTATGGCGTGTGGATGGCCGGAAACGGATTCTATACCGATATCGTGGGACGCATCGGAACCTTCAGCACCGACATGAAGGTCCAGGGGGATAAGGGTACGCTGGACAACTTCGTGGCCTCTCTCTCCGGCGAAGCGGGCTGGCGTTTCGATCTGAGCAAACGGTTCTATGTTGAACCGCAGCTGGAGCTTGCCTATACCTACATTGAAGGCGACAGATTCGGCCTCGGCTCCGCCCGCTATGACATCGATGATACGGACAGTCTCATCGGCCGGGCAGGCATTGCCGCCGGTTTCAGACTCCCCGACGACAGGGGCGATGTCTACGCCCGGGCCTCCGTGGTGCAGCAGTTCCTGGGTGATGCCAGAATCGCGGGCCATATCAACGGCATGACCAATACCTACAGGCTGGACGGCGAGGATACCTGGTTTGAATACGGTATCGGCGCCAATATCCGTCTGACGGACGCCGTCTATGCCTGGGCCGACGTGGAACGCACGGAAGGCGCCTTCATTGATGAAGAATGGCGCGGTACCGTGGGCCTGCGCTACAGCTTCTAGCTGCTGCGTATCTGAGAAGGCACATCGCATAACATCATTCAGGGGCGTATATGTCAGCATATACGCCCCATTTTTGGTTAAAAAGAAAACCCCCAGCTAGGCTGGGGGTTCCCGAAAACTTATAGTTATGCGTAAGTGATAACCACTCCTTTTGATTTGCTAAGAAGGAGGTGCGGTCTGGCAACTGCGCCCACAAGCAAATCAAAAGGAGGTCACAATGGGTGACACAAAGAAGTTGGCGCATACGCAATGGAACTGCAAATATCACATAGTCTTTGCACCAAAATATCGCCGACAGGTTTTCTATGGAGAGAAGAAAAGGGCCATAGGAGAAATATTGCGAAAATTATGTGAGTGGAAGGGAGTGAGCATAGTAGAAGCAGAATGTTGTCCCGACCATATCCATATGTTGCTAGAGATACCGCCCAAGATGAGTGTATCGGCGTTTGTCGGATATTTGGAAGGAAAGAGCAGCCTGATGATATATGAGCAGTTCGGTGAGCTGAAGTTCAAATATCGTAATCGGGAGTTCTGGTGCCGAGGTTACTATGGTGATACGGTGGGCAAGAATAAGGCAAAGATAGCCGAGTACATCAGGCATCAGCTGGCTGAGGATACATTCGGAGAACAGTTGGGCATCCCGTATGGCGGAAGCCCGTTTACGGGCCGCCGGTAACAGAAATGCAGATGTCAGATCGTACATGCGCCTGTTAGGGCGCGGCTGGTAAGAGAGCCTTACAGGCGCATAAGAGGAACCACCGGCTATGCCGGTGGGCCCCCATTTTACTTGCCGGATCATGTGGCGTCTCCTGGGAAAGGCCCCCGGAACGTACTTCGCGGAAAACGCATACGCACGGGGGCAGTTCGTGCCCTGTGCTCCGGGACTGTTGCGGTTGCGCCCGTGTCCCTGACTGGTTAAAGCAAGGGGAAACATTCCCTGCCCGCCGGAGGATATCCATGAACGGAACATATCACTGCAACGGAACGTATCGTTTTCTTCTGAGGACGACCCTTGCCTGCATTCTGAGTCTCGGGCTGCTTCTGCCCGGCTGCGCGCGGCATCAGGCGCGGGAGAGTGCGCAGGACGGCCTTGAACTGGTCATCCTGCATGTGAACGATACGCACGCCCATGTGACGGGCATCGACAAATACGGCAACGCCGCCTTTTCGGAAGCGGAAAGCCGGGGCGGCTACGGCCGCATTGCGGAAGCCGTCCGCCGGGCCCGGGCCGGGGCGGACAATGTTCTGGCGCTGGATGCCGGGGATCAGTTTCAGGGAACGCTCTATTACAGCGTGAACAAGTGGCCCATGCTGGCGGATATGGACAGTTTCATGCCCTATGATGCCATGACGCTGGGCAATCATGAATTTGACGAAGGCTGCCTTGAACTTTCGCGCTTTCTGGAAGAGCTGCCCTTTCCCGTGGTGGCGGCCAACCTTGTACCGGAAAAGGGGTGCCCGCTTCTGAAGAGCCGGATTGAGCCCTATGTCGTGCGCGAAATACGGGGGCGGCGCGTGGGCATCATCGGGCTGGCCAACAACGAAAGCGCACTTTCCTCCGCCTGCGACAAGACCCGCTTTCTCGATTCCGTCACCGCCCTGCGGCGCGCGGTGAAGGAGCTGGAAGCGCAGGGCGTGCGGCATATCGTGGCGCTCACCCATCTGGGCCTGCCTGCAGACAGGGAGCTGGCCCGCTCCGTGGACGGGGTGGATGTGATCGTGGGCGGCCATACGCACAGCTATCTGGGGCCGGATTCCGGGGAGGGGTCCTACCCCGTGGTGGAGCACTCGCCATCTGGTCAGCCCGTGCTGGTGGTGACGGCCAGAAGGGCCACGCAGTATCTTGGTGAACTGAAGGTCGATTTTGACGGAGAGGGGGTTCCCGTTTCCTGGAGCGGCGGATTGCGGGAACTTGAGAAGGAAGATCCGACCATGCCTGCCGTCAGCGCGCTGATCGACAAGTACACGGCCACGCTGGAATCCTTCCGCAGCGATGTGGTGGGCAGCAGAGCCTCAGGCCGCATGCCCGACGGCATGGATGCCTGCCGGGAAGGGGACTGTCTGAGCGGCATGGTGACGGTGGATGCCATGCTCTCCTTTGCCCGACCGTACGGAGCCGTCATCGCCGTCTGCAACGGGGGAGCCATCCGTGCCGCCCTGCCCGAGGGCCGCATCACGCGGGGGGATCTTTTGACGATTCATCCTTTCGGCAACATGATGGTGATACGCGAGTACAGCGGCGAACAGCTGTGGGAAGCGCTGGAACACGGCGTATCCGCTGAGGGGGCCGGGGGGCCGCGCCTTCTGCAGGTGGCGGGCCTGCGCTATACCGTGGACGGACGGCGTCCTGCGGGAAGCCGTGTTCTGCGCGTGGATGTGGTGGACGAGAAGGGCGGCGTCACTCCGCTTGATCTGAAGGCCCGCTACGGTGTCATGGTTCCCAGTTACCTTGCCGGCGGCGGCGACGGATATGAAGTGCTGAAGGAGGGCAGCGTGCTTGCTTCGCCTGATCCCATCGACGTGGATGTGGTGGAAGCCTACCTGCGGGCGCATGATCCGCTTCCTCTGCCGGAAGGAGGGCGGATTCTGCGCGTCGGGCAGAGCCGGTAGGGAGGCGGCAGGTGGCTGTGCATGGAACACTTTTGCAGCCGTGTTCCCGCGCCCGGAAGGTGAGCCGGAGCAGGGCAGGCATGAGGAGCCGGGAGTCGCTTTCCCTGCCGGTGATACGGTACCTTGTTTTCCGGAATCTTCCTCAGGCATTCCGGGAAGATGGCGCACGGGAGGGCGGAGCGCTCTTCTGCACAGAACATCCTGCCTTTATCCGAAACATGATGCGTACGCCCCGTGAGGGCAGGGGAAGAAAGGCGGCATGTCTGTTTTCCGAACGGGAAAAGGATCATGACGGATGCTGATGACCTCATGTATGCCGTTTTTCCGAATATATGCGCAGAACAATGCGGCCTGTCGGATGGATGTGTGCCGGTCTTTTATAAAAATCATGCAGAAAAACAAGAAAATATGCTGATTGTGACATACCGTGTTTCTTTTTTCTGCCGTCGAACAGCGGATGGGACAGCATGTTGCCCTTTACGCAGAAAGAGGTTATTTTCTCATATATATGAGAATGTTCTCATTTGTGCAGAGAATATCCGTTCTGCGCTGATGCGGAGTGCCGTGCGGCTGCTGCGGGGCAGGTTCCGTACAGACCTTGCGGACGGAGGGCATGCGAGATCGTGACGTCAGCCGGAGGGAATATTGGCATGGAATTTGCATCTCTTCCTGTGTACACGGCTGCAGCTGCCAATATTGTTGTCGATCTTCCGACATTCTGCAGAGAGTACCCTGCGGGCACCCGTGCGGGATGCCCCCTGATTTCAGCATACAGGTAAAAAGGAGGACACCGTGATAAGCTACGAAACAGCCAATGCGCTTCTTAAAGAATTTTCCCTTCAGGAAGAGCTGGAACCCATGCAGCTTGATGAGGACAATTACTGCCTGCTTGTTTCTGCGGATGAACATGTGGTGCATATCCGCTTTGACGATGAGCAGGGAACGTTCATCGTCCTCGGCAGCATAGGCACCCTTTCCGAGGATGAGGAAGTGTCCCGGCGAGAGATGCGCGAGCTTCTGACGGCCAACCTCATGTGGCAGGATACCAAGGGAGCCACCATCACCCTTGCCCCGGAAACCGACACGGTTCTTCTGCAGCAGATGTGGCTGCCGGAACAGGCCACGGTGGAAAAATTCAGTGCATTCCTGCAGTCCTTTGTTATCCTGATGGGGTTCTGGGAACAGATTTTCTCAAGCCTTGGCGACGAGGTTATGGAGAACGAAGAGCAGTTTTATCTCAAGGTATAGGAGGAGAATATGCCCATCATGGACTCCATGGCACAGCTCCGGGCGGTCATCCAGCCCCAGGGAGGCTTTGTCTGCCTTGATCAGCAGAACAAGCTCACCACCTCTACGGCCAGGACACATTTCTGGCAGATTTTCCGGCGCCTTGAAGAAAAGAAGAACAGCATAGCCGCGGCCGAACGCGTGCGCACCAGCATATGCCTTCACTGCGGCAAGACTCTGGGCAATACGCTCTTCAACAAGTATATCGGAGAGAAGAGCCTGAAGGGGGCACGTTTCACCAGTGCGAATCTGGCGAGTCTGCTGGATGCGGCCACACGGCACAATGTCCGCTACATCGACGACAGGCTGAAGGTTTTTTCCCAGAACGCCATGTTCAGATCGGCACTCAGCGGGGAGCTTGGGCAACTCGGTGTCAGCGAAGAGGATTTTATGAGCCTCGTGAGAAAGGCCGTCGGCGTTCTGAACGGGGATTTCGTCGATAATGAGACTCTGATGCATGCAGTGAACTTTCTGGCCTCTGTCCGGGAGCAGCTCGTTCAGATACGGGACCGACTGACGGAGTTTGAAAAACAGCAGCCTCAGGGTGCGCAGGGACTGCCCCAGCTGTCGGGCTTATTGAACGGCCTCATCGGAGAACTGGCTTCCAAGGGGGATATTCTTGTTGCCCAGAGTGAGCAGAATCCCTTCAGCTGCAAGAATGTCCGCACTGCCGTTCAGCTGATCTATGGGGCGTATGAGAGGCTCATCGACAAGCAGATCGCCAGGATCAATCAGGAACTGCCCAATGCTGATCCTGCGAAGACGGCGGATCTGAACCGCCAGCTGAACGACCTCAATACCCTGCGGACCAGTGTGCAGGGTCGCAGGAATGCCCCGCCCGAGCTGCAGGGACTGGATGACGGAGCAGAGGTAACCAAAGAACTTATGAAGACTTTTGATGACCTTCCCGGCAAGTTATGCAAGGAGTTGCGCCGGATTGTCCCGGACCAGAGTAAGGGTTCAGTGGCCAGGGAGTTCAAGAAGTCGCATGTTGAGGAACTCAACAGTCAGCAGTGGAACGTCATTCAGCGTGACATGCAGTATTTAGGGCAGGCAGGCAGAAGTGTGACGGCAACATCCACCATCACGCCCGCCCGGCATATCGGCACCATCGCTCAGAGCATGGCCCAGGATAACCTGCAGGGCGTCTCCTGCGGGGACAGAGGGCAGGCACGGCATGCGGTCAATCTTGCCTGTACGGAAGTAAGCGTCGGCGGAACAACGCTGTTCCAGGGGATTCGTCACGGCGTCAACAGTGCGTACACGATCAAGGATCCGGCAGCGCGCAGACAGGCCAACAACGCCCGCGCCCTGGAGATTTTTACCGCTGCCCTGCAGAGTTCCCCCGCACTGCTGCGGCAGGCGCAGGCCGCGCAGCCGGGGACCGTCATCGACCTGCCGCTGCTTTCCACCAGCCTGCTTACCCCTGACTTCTTCCGCAGATTCGGGGGGAGCGCGGAAAGAAACCACCTCCGGGAACAGTGCAACGCGTGGCTGGAGTCCTGCCCGGGAGGTGTATGCCAGATCCCCGTGCCTACCGCCAACGGGACCAAGATGGTCACGGTACGCCCGAACGTGGTCGCATTCAACTTCGGCGTCAATGCCGGGGCGCAGAATTCGACAAAAGGCCTTTTCTTCAGCTGGAGCTTTTCAAACCGCTACAACAGCCAGGCCATGGCCCAGCTTTTCGGCTCGGCTCCCAACTGGCAGGGCGGCATGGTGGGACAGTATCTCAGCCAGCCCCATGTCTCCGCCCAGGACAGGAACCTGATCACCGCTCTGCGCAGTCAGATCATAGAACTGTGGGAGAGCGGGGACTATAAAAAGACAGGGGAGGATCCCTACCGTCTGCCCGCCCGTCTGGCCATGCTGGGGCATGCCATGGGCATGATGCCGCTGTTCAACTGCAAGAGCGGCAAGGACCGCACCGGTCAGATGGACGTGGCCTGCAAGACTCTGGCATTGCAGATACACGAGAGAGGCGGCACGCTTCCCCCGCTCGCAGGACCGCGCACCAATATGGATCGGCGTATACTCCACCAGGTTGCCATTAATGGCGGCAACTTTGAGATGCAGCGCATGAATACAGGTCTTGCCGGATTCAAGACAAAACATGTGACGGGGCTCGAAAATCTTTTCCGTGACACTGTCCTGAAAGTGCAGCTCGGCCTCAGCGATCATGTCGATGTCTGATCATTGCCGCGGAGCGGCATCGGTACGAAGCCGCTCCGCAGCATGACGTGCTGCCTGCCGGCAGAGGCGGAGCATGCGGCCCTTTCCGCATCTTGGCCGCCATACGGCCTCATGCCCGGCAGAGGGAACCGTCATGCAGGACCGCCCGCCGGTTTCCGGCGCTGTTTCGGTCAGTACGGGGAAGGCGCTCCTTTTGCGGAGCTCCATGCCGTGGGGATTGTCGTTTTTCCTGTATGAGTGTTCCCGTCCTTCGTCGAGGAGGGCGGGGCGGACGAAATGGCACCGCCGTTGAGCTGGTGAAGCACAGAACAGAGACTCGATAACAACACCTTTTCGTGGGAACGGAGCGCTCAGGGCGCCCGTCATCCTGGAAAAGGTGTTTTTTTATGGCGGCGGAGAACGGAGCGCCCCCTGCGAAGAAAGTGGCCGGGGCTGCGTCGTTTTCTTTTGGAAAGAGAGAAGAGGGCGGGCGGTACCTGTGTCTGTCTTCTGCGGCGGCGAAGGCAGACAGCAGGCTTTTCTGACAGAAAAAAGAGGTCGGAAGGGAAGCATGCTTCACCTTCCGACCGTCCACAGGGGAAGGGAGGGGGAAAATCAGAACAGCCCCATGAGCGTCCACCAGCCGAAGCCGAAGGTGACCAGGAAGAGAGTCTGAATGATCATTTTCAGACCGAGAACGATCATGAAATCTCTGAGACTGAACAACCCGAAGCTGAAGCAGATGAGATAGGTTGCCGTTTCATGGGGAAGAAGAACCTGGGAGACCCCGTTGAACACGGCAAGATAGATGGGATGGAGGTTGAAGTTGAGCTGCATGGCAAGTTCCGTGAGCGGAGCGGCGAAGGCCCCCATGGCGGCCAGAGGCGTCATGAAGAAGTTCAGCAGCACCATCATGACATAGCAGACGAAGGTGAACACCGGGGCGCTCATGCTTTCAAACACGGGGAGCATGCCCAGGGCAAGGGCCTTGCCTGCGTTGGTGGCCGTGGCGGCCGAACCTATGGCCATGCAGCCCGCGATGAACAGCAGGGAATTGTAGTTGATGGTCTTGATGTCGTTGGCGGTGCCTATATTGAAACCGGGCAGATAGAGGATGATGGGGGCGAGCATGAAGCCCCAGAGTATGGGCAGACCTATATAGGAAGAGGCGAAGATGTACACGAGCAGGCCCACCAGAACGGCGATGATTTTTTTCTCATCAACGGTGGTTCTGCCGAGTGCGGACAGTTTTTCGGCAAAGAAGGCCTTTCCGGGAAGTGCGGATTCGGGCCTGCACAGGAGGGCCAGACCGAAGGCGGTGAGGTACAGGTTGATGACGAATACCGCATTGTTGATGAAAAATTCGCTGTAGGAGGGGGTGAGCCCCGCGATGGTTCTTCCCGCTTCGTAGAGAATGGCAATGAAGTCGGGAGAATAGATGAAGAAGCTCGCGTCCTTGTAGGAAATGAGCGACATGAGCAGCAGGCCTGCCGCAGGACGACCCTTGTAGTCAAGGGCCATGCAGAGCCCGTAGGCGAAGGTCAGCACCAGCATGAAGCCCATGGAACTCGGCAGTATCAGGCGCAGCGCAATGGACAGGGAAGTGATGATCATCATGATGGCCATGTAGCTGGACCCGAAGCGGCTGAGCGCGGAGTAGGCCATTTTGTCCAGCAGCGAGGTGCGGCTCACGATGTTGACGAAGAGAAGGGAGAAGAGCACCAGCCAGGGGATGTCGGAGAGCCAGGCCGAGAATACGACTTTCTGAGGAATGCCGATGACGAGATAGCCCAGCATGAGAATGAAGGCCACGATGGCCGAATCCATGAGGGAGAAGCAGAGCATGAGCATGCCCAGCATGGTGACGGCACACATGGACTGCATGGCGGGGGTGAAGAGTTCCGAAGTCGGAATCAGCATGATGAGTGCCGGTATGAGAAGGGTGATCAGCCAGTGCAGGCAGGTTTTCCGTGTCATGACGAGCCTCCGCATAGTGATGGTACGGGAAAAAGAGGGTGAAGCGCCCCATGGCGCAGAATGAGGGCGGAGAAGCGGCCGGGTCAGGCCGTATGGACAAGGCGCATGGGATTCTCCTTCAGAACCAGGGAGATGTCCCGGGGGGAGAGGCCGCAGCGGAGGAGATCGGGCACGCACTGCTGCATGCTCTCCGCAGGCTGAGGAAGTTCCACCATGCCCATGTCGCTGACGACGAAGCTTTTTTCCGGAGCCAGCCGGATATAGTCTGCAAGAATCCCGCACGGCACGCTGCTGGTGACGTCGCTTTGCAGCACATGCCAGCCGTAGGCGTATTCAATCCATGCGTCTTCATCCAGGCAGCGCATGACCTGTTCATGGGTCTGGGTCCACATGGCGGTGTCCGCATGCGTGACGACGAATTTTTTCACGCCGACCTCACGGGCCTTTCTGGCCAGGGCAAGGCATTCGTCGGGGGAACAGTGTCCGGAAGCGAGCATGATGTCGGCTTCGGCACAGAGCTCCATGACCTCGACGACTTCCGGCAGCACCTTCCCCTGTTCGTCCAGAACGGGAATGCCGTTTTCCGGGGACTGAAACCTGGCCGCCCGGGTGGGCAGCCACACGCAGCGCAGGTAATGACCGCTGCAGGAAAGTGCCGCACGCACCGTTGCGGGGTTGACGCGCGGCCCGTGCGTCCAGTTCATGCACACGGAGCCGAACACTTCGAAGGAAGGCTCCACCTGCCGCAGCAGCCAGGCAAGATCCATGGTGGAGAAGTCGTGACATTTGAGAATGGCCGCTCCCATGCCTGCCTTCGCGCATTTTCTGACATAATCCAGCGCATTTTCCGAACGTGTGCGCACATCCGGTTCAAGGTGGACATGCAGGTCGCAGATGCCTTTCTGCAACTGCCGGATGGTATCGGCATCGCTCATGACGGGAGTATGTTCTTCCGGGTACCGGGACATGACGTATTCTCCTTGATGGCGGGTTGCATCATGCAAAGGATGCTTCGTAAATGGCCGTGCAGTCTTCGTCCGTAAGGGCAATGCGGTCACAGGAGAACAGATACACGGCCGTGGCCCTGGCGTTTTTCGTCATCCCGGCGAATTCTTCAGGACGGATGCCGTAATCGGACATTTTCAGCTGATCGACACAGCAGGCCTTCTGGAGATTTTCCAGCGCAGTGATGAAGTCCATGGGGTCGCGGGCATTTTCCATGCCCAGGGCTTCGGCCATGGCGATGAAGCGGTCGTCGCAGACATGCCTGCGGATGAGATGCGTGTAATATGCCTTGCTGATGAGGATCAGCCCCGCCCCGTGAGGAAGGCCCGGATGGAAGGCCGACATGGCATGCTCAAGGGCATGTTCGCTGGTGCATCTGCCCACGCACATGACGGTGGAGGACAGGGTGTTTCCGAAGGCCACCCGTTCCCGGGCCTCCATGTCGTCGCCGTTTTTGACGGCCCGGGCCAGATACCGGCCTATGTTCCGGATGGCGGTGATGGCGTACATGTCGCTCATGAGGTTGACGCCGTTGGACACATAGCCTTCCACACTGTGGAACAGGGCGTCGAAGCCCTGACACGCGGTCATGAACGGGGGAACCGTGCGCATGAGCTCGGGATCGACGACGGCCAGTCTGGGGAAGAGAAGCGGGTGACGGAAGCCGGTTTTCTCCTGTGTTTCCTCATTGCTGATGACGGCTCCGGGGTCCGCTTCGGAACCGGTGCCTGCGGTGGTCGTGATGGCAACGATGGGGAGGGGGTCCGAGTTCACCTTTTTTCCCTTGCCCGTGCCCGTGGCCACATAATCCCAGAAGTCGCCGTCGTTGGTGGCCATGACGGCAATGGCCTTGGCCGCGTCGATGCAGCTGCCGCCGCCCAGGGCCACGATGAAGTCGCATGCATGTTCGCGTGCGGCGCGGCCTCCTTCCATGACCGTCGACTTCGTGGGGTTGGATTCCACCTTGTCGAACACGACGCTTTCCACCCCCGCAAGAAGGAGCTGCTGCTGTGTTCTGTCGAGATAGCCGTTGGCCCGGGCGGACTTTCCCCGGGAAATGACGAGAAGGGCCTTTTTCCCCGGCAGGTTCTGTTCATGCAGCTTCGAGAGCTGATTTCTGCCGAAAAGTATCTGCGTGGGAATGAACTGATTGAAGGTCGTAGCACAATCCATGACGGGATCTCCCTGAATATGTTGTGAAAAACAGTTCAATACAGAAACCTTTTTATAAGACGCCCCATTAAATGATATACGGATTTTTCTCTGATCATTGCCTGATTCTCTTGCCGTATGGAATTGCTGAGAAAAGTGTGCGATGAAAAAAGCAGCAGAATATCGGCGGGATGCCGCTTGAAAACATGGAGAACAAGGCAATGTCGGCAGAGCTTGAGGCGTTGAGCACAGAACTGAAAAGGCGTATGCCCCGTGCGGGAAGGTTCCCCACGGCCATTCCGGGCGTGGGGCTGTGTCGCCGTGAACCCGGCAATCGCATGGAGAATGTCTTTCACAACTCCGTCATCGGCATGGTGGTTCAGGGCGATAAGAGCTCACAGGTGGGAGATGCCTCCTATGAGTATGGAGCGGGGCAGTATCTTGTGATGGACTGCAGCACCCCCACCTCCTGCCTGGTGGGAAGATGCTCGTCACGCACACCCTTCCTTGCCGTTTCCATTGATCTCGACAAGAACCTGCTTTCCCAGCTCACACGGCCTTCTTTCCCACAGGACTACGGCTGCCATACGGAAAGCACCGATATCGTCATGAGCGGAGAGGACGAATATCTTGTGGACAGTTTTCTGCGCCTTATCAGGCTGCTTGATACTCCCCGGGATATCCCCATACTCGCGCCTGTCATCATCCGCGAGATCTACGGGAGAATTTTCTGGGACCCGCACAGAAAAATGATATATCATTTCATATACAGCATGCGGAAACAGTACCTTAAAGCTTCCGTTGATTATCTGAAAAACAATTATATGCTTCATATCGACATGAATGATCTTGCTTCCATGTCAAATATGGCGGTATCGACGTTTTACAGAAATTTTAAGCATGTATTCCATATTACGCCCTTGCAGTATCAGAAGAAGCTCAGGCTGTTTGAAGCCAGGAGGCTGATGCTGGAGGAAAAAAGGGATACGGTTTCGGCAGGCCTTGATGTGGGGTATGAAAGCTACTCCCAGTTCAGCTTTGAATATAAGCGCATGTTCGGCGCCTCCCCGCATACGGACATCAGGAACCTGATGGGCCAGTGCACAAATAAGGCCGGTCATGGGACTGACCGGCCTGAAAGAGGCATGATGCCCTGAAAGGGAAGTCGTTATTTTTCCGGCCTGAGCGGCCCGTAGAAATAGGACGCCGTCGCGCCGCCGTCGATGAGGAAGTCGGAACCGGTGATGAAGGCTCCCCGGTCGCTCATGAGCAGTTCGGCCACATTGGCGATTTCATCAGCGGTGCCGGGCCGTCCTGCCGGACAGGCGGCGAACATGTTTTTATAAAAATCCCCCCGCGGGCCGTTGAATTCGTCCATGGCCAGGGGCGTCACCACGATGCCGGGCGAAATGGAGTTGATTCTTGCCTTTCTGTTGCCCCAGCGGACGGCCTCGGCCATGACCCTTTTCACATTGCAGCGCTTTGCCAGCTGATAGGCGTGCAGGGTATCTCTGATGTTTTCAGGCTGAAGGAGGTCGAGCCCGAGCAGCTCTTCCGTGGGAGTCATGGCGAGCAGTTCATCGGCCTCAGCGCCGAGCGCGGGCATTCTGTGGCCGGACTGGCTTGAAATGGTGACGCCGGTGCCCCCTTCCCGGATGATCTTTCCCGTTTCTTCAAGCAGAACGGCGGTACCGTACAGGTCCACGCGGAGTATGGTTTCGATGGAAGCCTGACTGGGGGATACGCCGGCGGCATTGACGAGCATGGAAACTTCGCCGCAGCTCTGCGCCGTATCCAGCAGGGCAAGGATGGACTGCCGGGAGGAGATGTCCGTTTCCACGGCAACGGCGTCGAAGCCCGCTTCATTCAGAATGGTGCACACGGCAAGGGCGTTTTCCTTTTTTCTGTCGCCCACGACGATTTTTTTCCCGTAGCCTGTTCTGCGGGCAATGGCCATGCCTATCTGACCGGCTCCGGTCAGAATCAGTACATCCTTCATGCTGTTCTCCTTGTTTACTGAGTTGTTGCAAAGGGGCGTGCGTCTCCACCGAAGGGCGGGCATGCCTCACGGAAAGATTGCCGGAAAGAAAGTCACGACAGCTTCATGAGCGCGGCGGGATTTTCCTTCAGCACCAGGGAAAGATGTGCGGGAGAAAGCCCGCTTTCCCGCAGATTTCTCACGCACAGCCGCATGCCCGTCAGCGGATGGGGAAGAGAGGGCGAACCCATGTCCGTCATGACGAAGCTCCGTTCCGGCGCCAGGCGGATATAGTTCACCAGCCGGTCGCACGGCCGGGAGGCATCCTGACCGTTTCTCAGAAATTCCCAGCCGTAGCCGTATTCCATCCACGCCCCGGCATCCAGACAGCGCTTCACCTGATCGGCGCTGTGGGTCCAGCCTGCGGTATTGGCGTGGGTGACGACGAACTTCGTGAGTCCTGTTTCCCGTGCCTTCCGTGCCAGAATCAGGCTTTCTTCCGGGGAACTGTGGCCGGAAGCAAGCATGATGTCTTCCTGCGCGCACAGCTCCATGATGGACACGATTTCGGGCAGTACCCTGCCGTATGTATCCAGGACGGGAATGCCGCCCCTGCCGCGCTGATGGACGGCATCCAGTGTGGGAAGCCATACGCAGCGAAGATATTGCCCTGAACATTGCAACGCCGCCCGTACCGCCTCGACACCGGCTCTGATTCCGTACTGCCTGTTCAGGCAGAGGCCGCCGAAAACCTCGAAGTCGACGCTCTGTCTGATGAGGTAGGCCAGATCAAAGGTGGGAAAGATGTGGGACTTCAGAAGGACGGAACGCATCTTCGCCTGCCGGCACAGCCGCACATAGTTCAGCGCGTTGTCCGACCTTGGGCGTATATCCGGTTCGAGATGGACATGAAGGTCGCTTACGCCCTCAAGCTCCGTACTCTGCGGCGAGGCCTCTGCCGTTGCGGGGAAAAGGGGAAGAGCGGCAGGGGCGAGCATGAGAGCGCGCTTGAGAAAGGAACGCCGGGAGTGAACGCGCATACGCTTTCCTTTCATGGTCAGAAGTTTTCGGGGGAAGCGGCCGGGCAATGAGGCGCTTTCTGCTCTATGCGGCAGAAAGGCCGCCCCTTTTCCTGTGCGGCAAAGGCGTGTTCCCCGTGCGGGAGGCCGCCGTGCCCTGCTGAGGCCGGAGTTACGGTGTTCTGCCGTGCCCGCAGCGCCGGGCGGTATGGCCTCTGGAGAGAGCGAGTTCCGCCCCTGCGTATCTTCGGAGAAACGTGCGGAAAGCGCATGGCGCAAAGCGCCCGGGGGCGGATCTTCCGGGCACAGTCCTGAAGGGGGGGAGGCGGTCAGTCTTCCCTGGCGTCGGGCCTTGAGATTTTCTTGCCGCTTCCGGGAAAAGGCAGCGTACAGGAAGAAACGGCGTTCCCCAGCCAGGCAATGGTCCTGCCGAGGTGGTTCATGTTCTCCATGGCCTCCCTGTCATGGGCGACTTCACCGGGTATGGTTCCGAACCCCAGGTTCCAGTAGGTTGAACCGGGCACCAGCATTTCACTGATGAGAAAGAAGTGATTGATGGTGTTATACACATGGATGGCCCCTCCGCGGCGCTCTGCCACCACAGCCGCGCCTATTTTTCCTGCAAAGACTCCGCCGTTGGCCAGGGCAACGAAGCCGGCGCGGTCGATGACGGCCTTGAGTTCGGGCGTTATGCCGGCAAAGTAGGTGGGACTGCCGATGAGAATGGCGTCGGCTTTGAGCATTCTGGGAAAGAGTTCCTCATGCAGCAGGTCGTTTTTAATGGCGCATTCCCCGTTGCGTTTCCGGATGCAGGTACCGCATGAACGGCAGCCGGTGATTTTTTTCCCGGCAAGTTCAAACAGTTCGGTTTCCCAGCCGGACTGCCGGAGAGGTTCGAGAGCAGCCCGGAGAAGGGTGGCGGTATTGCCGTTTTTCCTTGGACTTCCGCAGATGGCCAGAGCGATCATGATGTCTTCCTTTTTTTGAGGAGAAAACCGGACTCAGCAGAGGTTCAGCCTGTGGAGCCGGCGGGTCAGTTCTCCGTCGGCGCCGGGGACGCTTCCGCCCCGGATGGCAAGGCCCGGCAGTACCTCTGCCCCGGGGCAGAGCATTCTTATGTCGTGTTCACTGTGCCCCATGCCGCTTCCTTCATGGGTGCAGAAGGGGGCAATGATCTTTCCGGAAAAGTCGTGCCGTTCCATAAAGGCCTGTACCGCCATGGGCATGGTGCCCCACCAGTTGGGGAAGCCGAGGAATATCAGTCGGAACTGTTCCATGTCCGGCATCTTGCCCTTCAGTTCGGGGCGGATATGCTGCTGCAGTTCCCTCCGGGCGGCTTCCGTGGTTTTCCGGTAGTCTTCGGGATAAGGATTCACGGTTTCCAGGCGGAAAAGTTCTCCGCCTGTCAGGTGCTGCAGTTTTTCCGCGATGATTTCCGTGTTTCCCCGGGAAAGATGGACGATGGTTCCGTTCACATAATTGTTTCCCCTGCGGGAAAAAAAGGCGATCAGCCTTTCGCCTGGAATCCTATGAGGCATGGCTTTGCTCCGTATGTGAGACGTTGAGAAGCGGGTAGAAGGTTGTGCTGCGCCGGGAACCTGCCCGGAAGGGGCGGAAAAACTTCGGAAGGGGCGTCTGCCGTGGAAAAGGCAGGTTTGCGGCGTGAAAGAGGGGCGTTTTGGTACGGAAAGCATAGCGGTGCCCCTGTATTTTGGTAGATACGATTCTCTTGCATCATTGCCCGATGCTCTTTGCGGCCCGTGGGCGGCAGAAATGCCGCCATGACAGGGGATGCTTCCGGGTCATCCGGCAGAAAAGGGGCTTTTTCGGAAGAGGGCGCGGCGTCTGCCGGAGAAAAGGGGCTGAGGGAGGCTTCGGACCAGTGAGGCCTGTTCCGGCATCTGCGGCTAATCCTTGCCTGATACTCTTGCTTGCCTGTTCAAGGCCGGGAAACTGTGCTAGACGGAAAAAGAGAAGCGTGTTTCTGACGGATGAACATGTCGTGAGAGCGACGGGTGAACAGTTATGAATATGTCTGAATCGGAATATGCGGAGCTGGCGAAGAACAACAGCGAACTGAAGCAGCTGCTGATGAAGCGGATGCAGAAACCTGGAAAATATGCCACTTCGGTGGAAGGTTTCTTCATGTCTCGTCGTGAATCCGACGATTATGTGGAAAACTGCTTTTACAAGCCTTCCGTAGGGCTTGTTGTTCAGGGAAATAAGCGTTCCGTTGTCGGGGATGAGGAATATATATACGGTGAAAATCAGTGTCTGGTGGTCAGCGTGGATATGCCGAGTTCCTTTTTTGCCTCAGGCGCAACGCCTGAGCATCCTTTTCTTGCCGTTTCGCTTGATCTGGACAGCCGCATCATTTCGCGCCTGGTCATGGAACTTCCTCCCGTTTCCGACGCCGAGAGCGAACTGTACAAAGGCGTGGCCGTCACTTCCGTGACACCCGATATTCTGAATGCCTTTCTGCGCCTGACCGAACTGCTGGACCGCCCGGAAGAAACGGCATTTCTTGCGCCCGGCATCATTTACGAGATCCACTACCGCTTCTTTATGGGGCCTCTGGGAAGAAATCTGCGGAGGTTCAGCACCGTAGGCACCCACGGCAATCAGATTGCCCATGCCGTGGCCTGGCTGCGGGATAATTACAGAGAGCCTCTTCAGGTCAGGGAGCTGGCCCGCAGGGTCAATATGGGCACATCGACCTTCCACAAATACTTCAAGGAAGTGACCACGCTCAGCCCTCTGCAGTATCATAAGCGCCTGCGTCTGTATGAAGCGCAGCGGCTTATGCTTATGGAAGATGCCGATGCCGCCAGTGCAGGGATTGCCGTCGGCTACGAGAGCCCCACGCAGTTCAACCGGGAGTACAAGAGAATGTTCGGTGCTCCTCCGCGGCGAGACATCATGCGCCGTCGCTGATGCCGGCAGAGGCGGAAAAAGCATGGCATGAACGCCATGGAAACCGTGCGGAAGCGGCAGGAGCAGATCCGCATGGTGTTTCCCGGTGCAGGCCTTCGGGGCTGCCCTTCCACCATGTCACGGGAGGGACAGCCCCTTTGTGCAGGTGCGCGCGGCCGGGCTAAAAATACGTTTCATCCACGGCAACGTGCTCCAGAGCGGCGTTGAGGGCCTTCAGCTCCTCGTCGCCAAGCTCTATGGAGGCGGCGCCCAGATTCTCTTCCAGCCTCCGGAGGCTGGTGGTGCCGGGAATGGGAATGATGAAGGGGCGCTGAGCCAGTTCCCAGGCAAGAACCAGCTGTGCGGGCGTTGCGCCTCTTTTGTGGGATGTATCCCGGATGAGATCCAGCAGCGCCTGATTGCGCTGCATGACATCGGGCCTGAATCGTCCCATGAAGGAGCGGAAGTCGCCCTCCTTATAGGTGCTGTCCCGGGTGAATCGTCCGCTCAGAAAGCCGTTGCCCAGCGGGCTGTAGGCAACAAAGGCAATATCCATGGCTTCGCACAGATCAAACAGCCCGTGCTCCGGCTCCCGCCACATCATGGAATACTGGTTTTCCACCGCGGCCAGAGGGCAGACGGCATGTGCGCGCTTCATGTAGTCCACGGAAGCGTTGGAAAGCCCCCAGGCGCGTATCTTGCCTTCCTTCATGAGTGCGTTCATGGTTTCCGCCACGGTTTCCGGTTCAACGGAGGGATCGGTGCGGTGCTGATAGTAAAGGTCGATACGGTCGGTTCTGAGCCTGCGCAGGGAATCTTCCACCTGCCGACGTATGGAGGCGGGCCGGCTGTCCAGCAGATTGACCGGCTTGCCGTTTTCGATGCGCTGGCCGACAATGCCGAACTTGGTTGCCAGTACCACCTTGTTCCGCATGGGGGCGAACGCTTCCCCCAGCAGTTCCTCATTGGCGGTTCCGTAGACCACGGCGGTATCAAAGAAGGTGCACCCCAGTTCCACGGCATGCCGGAGCAGGGCGATCATGTCCTTTCGTGCGGCGGGTCTGCCGTAGGCATGATCCATGCCCATGCAGCCGAGGCCGATGGCGGAAACGGAAATATGGTCGTTCAGTATTCGTTGTTTCATAATGTCTTCTCTGGAAGGAGGTTCCTGTTATGCAGGTTTTTTCTGCAGGCCGGGCAGAAAAACGCATAGCTTTGGTTAAAGGGCGGGCCTAAGGAATCGGCGACATGATCCTGCGCTCATGGGAGCCGGATGCAGCGCCTCACAGTTCATGCCCTGCAGGGGCACCGTTTCCGGCGCACTCCACACTTATGACGCGTTACCTGAGCAATCCGATGCGCCGAAGCCATGTATCCACATCCTTTTGCGCTTCTGAAGCGTCGGAACCGCGCACGGCAAGGCCTTCCAGCACGCGGGCTTCCGGGCACAGACCGGCAATATCGCGCGGGCCGCGTCCCAGAGCGCTCCCTTCATGGGTGCAGAAGGGAACCAGCGTCTTTCCGGCAACGTCATGCTTTTCCAGAAACGTGAACAGCGCCATGGGCATGGTGCCCCACCAGTTCGGGTAGCCGATGAAGATGACATCATAAGGCTGCACGCTTTCCACGTCCGCCGTGAGGACGGAAATGCCCTTCCTGTTCCCGTTTCGCCTGTGCCGTCGTGGCTCTGCAGGCTTCGGGGGACGCATGCGCCGTTTTCAGTTCCGGCATGTCGCCGCCGACGCGCGTAGGAATCTGTCCGGCAACTTCGCGGCTATTTCCCGTACGGGAGAAAAAGACAATGAAAATGCGGCCGTCGGTCGCTTCGGCGGCACAGGCCGACAGATGCGGCCATAGCGGACCGGCGCATCCTGCGACAAGGGCGGCTCCATGGCTTTCAGAATGTGCCTTCCGGGCAGTACGGAGCGTTGTTTAGAGAGAAAGCCCGGAGCAGGACAGGCGCTTTTCCGGTATCATGCGTCATGTGCAGCATTCCTGTGGTTGACGTTTTTCATGTTTTTCGTATAGCGCGGCCCCCGTTGCGGGGCATAGATACAATACTCCGGCATTCTTGCCCGGTTCTCTTGGAAGCGGAGGGATATTCCCGGGATGAGGTGTGACTCTTTCGAGATCCCGGAAGAGGGAGAAGGGGCCCGGTATCGGCGGAGCGGCCTTGTTCCGTGCGGAAACCTCTGCCTTTCTGCAGAGCGATGCCGAAGTTCCCCGGCGTTTGCCGGGGCAGATTCCGGGCTGTGCCTGTATGCAGAAACAGGACTGTTTTTAAAGATGCGTCTTTGGCCGGGAGGGCGGTGGAGCACGCATGCTTTCCGGCCTTCCCGGGGGGCCATGCCTTAGGTCATGAAGGATGCTGTTCCGGCGCCTGCCTGTCTGACCGTATGCTGCATGACGGTACGGGGAGGGCTGTTTTGAAGAACATGCATGATCCGACATCTTCGCCGGAGACGATACTGTCTCCTTGCCGGGCTTGGCGGAAAGTCCCTCAGCGCTCCGCCTGCGGAAGCACGGCGGCAGGGGGGAAGCTTCTTCAGCAGACGGAAAAAAGCGCCTTTGGGCGGAGCTGAAGCGGGCAGGTTCCCGCCTGAGGGCGAAAAGTTATATTTTCAGGTCGGACAATGGTTGACATCTTCGGGGATTCTGGTATCTCTCTTTCACCGATGGGCTATCGTTCAATTGGCAGGACGTCGGATTCTGGCTCCGATAATCAAGGTTCGAGTCCTTGTAGCCCAGCCA
>NZ_CALUWY010000047.1 GCF_944324615.1 uncultured Mailhella sp. | reverse complement strand
CGGCATCCTGGAAATACGGGGCGTTCACCGGCGCAAGCTTGATCTGCACCGGCCAGAAGCGCAGTTCGCTTTTCCTTTCCCCGGCAGGTTCGGCGGGGAGCGTGCGGCCCTGGCTGTGCAGGTGCTGCTTCACCGCCTCTTCGTCGTAGGCCCCGGCCTCGCGGAAATCAAAGGACAGCGCCCCCGCCGGGCAGGCGGGCAGGCAGTCGCCGAGGCCGTCGCAGTAGTCGTCGCGCACAAGGCGGGCCTTGCCGTTTTCCATGACAATGGCCCCCTCATGGCAGGCCTTTGCGCACAGGCCGCAGCCGGTGCACGCTTCTTCGTTGATATGAATGATCCTTCTGAGCATGGTTTCTCCTGATGTGTTGTGCCTCCGCCCCGTGCGGGGCGGCGCGTGCCTGCGCATGCCCCGTTGCGGGCAGGCCGGCCGTGCCGGGGCCGCCATGACCGGAAATTCCGGGCAGGCCCCTGACTCTGAACAATAAGAATGATGTTGCCATGGGCAAGGGGGGCTTTCTGTGACCATGGGCATTGACGCCCCCTGCCCCCGGCCGTACACCCAAGGACAACACCCGGAAAAAACGGCAGATTTCAGCGCCGCGCATGCCCGGAAGACAATGCCGCGCACATCGCGCCTTGAAAAGGACAGCTCCATGGACGATATCGACCGCATTTTTCTTGCCATGACGGAATATTTTTCCGGCGACGCCCGGCGCATCCAGCATTTTGTCAAAGTGCACGCCTTCGCCCGCCTGCTGGGCCGTGAGGAAGGCCTGAATGCCGAAACGCAGTTCATCCTTGAGGCGGCGGCCCTGGTGCACGACATCGGCATAAAGAAGGCGGAAGCAATATACGGCAGCGCCTCCGGCGCGCTGCAGGAAAAGGAAGGCCCGGCAGAGGCAGAAAAGCTGCTGCAGAAGCTGGGCCTGCCCTCCGGCGTGGTGGAGCGCGTCTGCTACCTTGTGGGGCATCACCATACCTACGCCAATAGGGACGGCGCAGACTACCGCATCCTTGTGGAGGCGGATTTTCTGGTAAACCTGCATGACGACGGCGAAAGCCCCGCGGCCGTGCGCGCGGCCCTTGAGCGCGTGTTTTCCACCCCCGGAGGCAAGGCCCTGTGCAGAACCATGTTCGGCCTGAAGGACTGATTCCGGGCAAATCCGGGCACGGTACTCCGGCAGAAACGGCGCCCCGGAGCGCCGCGCCCGAAGCCCCGGCCCCTGCGTGCGGCTTCCCCCGTGAAAAAACCGTGTGCAGGGGCTTTTTTCTGCCCGGCGCCCATGCGTTCCCTGCCTTTTGCCGTTGCCGTTGCGCGCCAACTGCTTATTTTACTCCGTATTTTTCCCTTTTCCCCGAAAACAGGCCCCGCACATCTCCGGCCTTTTCCCCGGACTCTCTCCCGGGTACCACTCCCGCCCTGCGCCGTTGCGCGCCAGCCCCTTTTTCCCTTGTGTTCTTCCCGTTTTCCCCGGCGCACCTTCCTCTCCCCCCTTCCGGCCCTGCGCCCGGCCCTCCGCTCTTCCGGCACTCCCTTTCCCGAAGCCCCGGCCCCTGTGTGCGGCTTCCTGCAGGCGGCTCCCCTTCCGCACGGCCTGCGCACGGCAGATCCCATCTCCCTTTCCCGCACGTTGCCCCGGATTCGCCCGGAGGCTGTGCGGGATGCGGCCCCCCCATGCGTTTCCTGCCTTTTGCCGTTGCCGTTGCGCGCCAACTGCTTATTTTACTCCGTATTTTTCCCTTTTCCCCGAAAACAGGCCCCGCGTCCGGCCCCGCACATCTCCGGCCTTTTCCCCGGACTCTCTCCCGGGTACCACTCCCGCCCTGCGCCGTTGCACGCCAGCCCCTTTTTCCCTTGTGTTTTTCCCGTTTTCCCCGGCGCACCTTCCTCTCCCCGCTTCCGGCCCGCAACCGGCCCTCCGCCTTTGCCCCATCTCGTTTCCTCCGCCCCCGCACGGCTCCGTTTTTGCCCCGGGTACCTCCCCCCCCCTCTGCCGCGCATGTTCCGGGCATGCAGGGAAGCGCTTTCCGGGCATGTTTTTTCAGGGTGCGCTCCCGCCTTCTTCCAAAAATGTTCACACCTTGCGGAAACTTTGCCCCCTCCAAGCGGAAAAAACGGAATAAATTTTTGAAAACATCATTCTTTTCAGTAGGTTGCATTTTATATACTTATTGACAAAATCATATACCGGGCATAATCTGCCGGAAAGCCGACTTTCCCTGTGCCGCAACGGCGGGAGAGGATTCCCTTTCACCTCAGCATATATTTTCATCAGAGGTTCCGTCCCTTGAAAAAATCCCTTGCAGTTCTCATGTCCCTGGCCATGCTCCTTGCCGGCGCAGCCGCCGCTGAAGCGAAGATCACACTCAAGGTAGCCAACTCCGGCCCCGATACCCCGGAAAACCGCACCGTGTGCGCGGCCGACGTGTACACCGACATGGTGCGCAAGGCCACCAACGGTGAAGTGGAACTTGTCTTCTACCATGCCAGCAAGCTCGGCGGCGAAGCGGAAGCTCTGGAAGGCATTCAGATGGGCACCATCGACATGGGCACGCTCACCAGCGGCCCGGCGGCCAACTTCGTGCCGCAGACCATGGTGTTCGACATTCCCTACCTCATCGACAGCAACGCGGCGGGCTGGGAATTCCTGAAGTCCGACTTCGTGAAGAAGCTTTCCGACGAATTCCGTGAAAAGACGGGCGTGCGCATTCTCGGCATTGCCGAACACGGCTTCCGTCACTTCACGGCCAAGGGCGTGGAACTCAAGACTCCCGCCGACATGAAGGACCTCAAGATCCGCGTGATGGAAAACCCCGCCCACATGGCCATGACGCGCGGCCTGGGCGCCTCCCCCACCCCCATTTCCTACAGCGAACTGTACATGGCGCTCCAGCAGGGCGTGGTGGACGGCATGGAATGCCCCATTGCCAACATCCACGACTCCAAGTTCTATGAAGTGCAGGACAGCCTCGTGCTCGACGGCCACCTCTACGGCCCGCTGGTCATCTTCATCAATGAAGACAAGTACCAGAGCCTCACTCCCGAACAGCAGCAGGCCCTTCAGAAGGGCGCCGAAGCCTTCTGCATCGTGCACGCCGGCATCACCGCGGCAAGCGACGCCGCGGCCCTCAAGGACATGGCCGACAAGGGCATGAAGATTCACACCCCCACCGCCGAGGAGCAGAAGATGTTCCGCAACGCGGCCCAGCCCGCCGCTCTGGACATCATTGCCAAGCGCATCGGCCAGGAATGGGTGGACGGCGCCATCAAGGCCGCTCAGGATGCTTCCGCCAAGGTGGCCGGCAAGGAAGATGAGCTTCTGCAGGAATGCATCCGCGAAGCTCAGGAAATGGTGAAGATCGCCCGCGGTCAGTAAGACCGGCCGGGCCTGTCCCTGCGGGGAAAGGCGGGTTTCCGCCCTCCGCAGGCGCACGCCTCCGGACCCTGTACGCTTTCCGGGAAAGGCTCGTTCGGACCTTTCCCGGTTGTTTTGTTCCGTAACATCCGCACGGTCTTTTGACGGTGGCATCGTCCCCGACTTTTTCCTGTGCGGGCCTTGAGAGTACTCCGGCTTTTCCGGCCGGAAGGCTCCAACAGGAGCGCGCCGCGCTCCCTTTCCTCTGAGGTTTACCTTAATGAAAAATGTCATGACGTTGATATCCTTCCAGGTCAACAGGCTGACGGATGTTCTCATGAAGATCAGCCTGTGGCTGGGGATCGCCCTCTGCATTGTCATGGTTGTGGCCACGCTGGGTCAGGTATTCTGCCGCTTCACCCACCTTTTCACCTTTGAGACCAGCGAAGAGATAGCCCGCTTCAGCATGTGCTGGCTGGCCATGCTGGGCAGCGCCGTGGCCCTCCGCCAGGGCAGGCATCTGGGCGTGCGCATTCTTGTGGAGCATCTGCCCGCGGGCGTGTACGACAAGTATCTTGCGCCCCTCATTCAGCTTGTGATGCTGGCCTTCTTCCTCCTTGTGGTGGTGAAGGGCTGGGCCTTTGCCATGCGCGGGGCCATGCAGGTTTCCCCTGCGCTGCAGCTTCCCATGACCTACCCCTATCTGTGTCTGCCCGTGGGCGGCGCGCTCATGGCGCTCAGCATGGTGGCCGACATGCTGCAGGACAGGTTCCCCACCAGCGCGGGTTCCAATGCAAGCATCGCAAGCTCGGTGATGGAAGACATGTCGGAAGTGGCCGCCACCTGTGAAAACGCACAGGACGCCCCCGTTTTCGATCCCCTGAAGAACAGCGAAAAGAAGTAGGAAAACACCATGCTCATGCTCATCTTTCTCGTGTTCCTTGTTTCGCTGTTTCTCGGCGTGCCCGTGGCGCTCTGCCTCGCCTTTACCTCCGTGGCCGGGCTCATGCTGCACGACACCTCTCTGCTCGTGGTGGTGCAGCGCATGTTCCAGGGCTTCAACTCCTTCTCCCTGCTCGCCGTGCCCTTCTTCGTGCTTGCGGGCGATCTCATGAACAAGTGCGGCATCACCCAGCGCCTCATCGACTTTTCCTACATGCTGGTGGGCCGCATTCCCGGGGGCCTTGCCCATTCCAACATCGCCGCCTCCATGTTCCTCGGCGGCATCAGCGGTTCCGCCGTGGCCGACGCCGCGGCCATCGGCTCCATCATGGTGCCCGGCATGATCCGCAACGGCTACAACCCCGGCTTCAGCGCGGCCGTCACCGCCGCCGCCTCCACCATGGGCCCCATCATTCCGCCCTCCATCCTCATGGTCATCATGGGGGTGACCACGGGCATGAGCATAGGCGGCCTGTTCATGGCGGGCATCGTGCCCGGCCTGCTGCTCGGTCTCGGCATGATGGCCTACAGCTATGTGGTGGCCATACGCGAAAACTACCCCAGAGACACGAACCCCCTCACCCTGCGCCGCTTCTTCCGTGAATTCTGGAAGGCCCTGCCCGCCCTCATGGCGCCCACCATCATCATGGGCGGCATCATGTTCGGCTTCTTCACCTCCACCGAAGCCGCGGCCGTGGCCGTGCTCTACGCGCTTCTGCTCGGCGTGTGTCAGCGCACCCTCCGCATGAAGGACCTCATCGAGGTGCTCGGTTCAAGCGTGCTCACCACCGCGGTGCTGCTGCTCATCATCGGCACGGCCAACGCCTTTGCCTGGCTGCTCGCCGCCGAACAGATCCCCAACCAGCTGGCCGAACTCATCCAGTCCATCACCAGCAACAAGCTCGTCATCCTGCTGCTGCTCAACCTGCTGCTGCTCTTTGTGGGCATGTTCATGGAAGGCGGCGCGGCCATCATCATTCTTGCGCCCACGCTGCTCAACGTGGCCACGCAGGTGGGCATCGAGCCGCTGCACTTCGGCATGATCATGGTGCTCAACATGGCCGTGGGCCTGCTCACCCCGCCCCTCGGCGTGTGCCTGTTCGTCATCTGCGGCGTGACCAAGCTCGACCTTTCCTATGTGATCAGGGCGGTGCTGCCCTTCATTGCCGTGGAAATCGTCGTGCTGCTGCTCGTCACCTATGTGCCCGCCGTGTGCCTGACCATACCGCGCATGCTGGGCTATCTCTGATGCCATCCCCGCCCGGCCCCGCCGGGCGGAACACGTTTTTCACCTGAGCCCCGGCCGGAAGACCGGGGCTTCAAACCATAAGAGCCTGCGATGAACACTACTCTGAGTTCCCACGTCACGCCGCTGCGCTTCAGCGTCATCCGCAGCATGGTGGAAAGAGCCGCCGCTTACGACAACGTCATATCCCTCAGCATCGGCGAACCGGACTTCGATACCCCGGCCTTCGTGTGCGAAGCCGCCATGAAGGACGCCGCCGGAGGTTTCACCCACTACGCGCCCTCCCGGGGCGACGGCGACCTGCGCGCGGCCCTGCTCCGTGCGGAACGCGCCAAGCACGGCCTTGCCTGGGAGCAGGAAAACCTGCTCATCACCTCCGGGGCCATGCACGGCCTGCTTGCCGTGATGCGCACGCTGCTGGACGAAGGGGACGAAGTCATCGCTCCCGCGCCCTGCTTTTCCGACTATCAGGGCCACTGCGCCCTTGCGGGCGGCCGCCTCGTGCAGGTGCCCACCAGCTTCGACAACGGCTTCATGCCCACCCTTGAGGCCATGGAAGCCTGTGTCACCGACAAAACGCGCGCCCTGCTCATCAACTCGCCCTGCAACCCCTCGGGCGTGGTGTTCGACGCCGCCACGCTGGACATGCTGGCCGAATTAGCCATACGCCACGACCTTGTGGTCATTTCCGACGAAGTCTATGACAGCATCGTGTTCCACGGCCGGGCGGAAAGCATTGCCACAAGGCCCGGCATGTTCGAGCGCACCGTGGTGCTCAACTCCTTCTCCAAGACCTTTGCCATGACGGGCTGGCGCGTGGGCTACGCCCTCGGCCCCTCCTGGATCATGAAGGAAATGGTCAAGGTGCTGAGCTATTCCGTGGCAAGCACCTCCACGCCCAGCCAGCGCGCGGCCCTCGCCGCCCTCACCGGCCCGCAGGAAGCCTTCCGGTCCTTCCGCGAAGCCTATGCCCGCCGCACCGCCCTTGCCGCAAAAAGGCTGAACGCCATGCCCGGCGTGCGCTGCCTCGAACCTTCGGGCACCTTCTACCTCTTCCCCCACATCGAGGCCGCGGAAAAGGATTCCCTGGCCTTTGCCATCGACCTGCTGGACAAGGCGCAGGTCATCGTGGTGCCGGGCTTCCCCTTCGGGCCGGAAGAAACCGTGAAGGGCTGCATCCGCATTGCCTGCACCGTGGACGAGGAAAAGCTTTCCGAAGCCATGGACCGCATGGAAGCCTATCTCAGAAAGCACGCTTAACCTCCGGGCCCGCGCCTGAAACGCGCATCCCGCCGCGGCTGCCCTCCGCCGGAACAAGGGGGGGGCAGACTCTGGCAGGGTGCGCCCGCGCCTGCAAAAGCGCCCTGCCCCGGCGGGGAAACACCGGCCTGCCCGCGCCTGCCCTGCCGGGGAAAGCGGCCATGCCGGGCCCGCGGGGCATCCTGAGCGGAAAAGGCCTCCGGCCCCTTCCGGCCGGGCCGCTTTGCGGGGAGGGGCTTCACAAGTGCCCCGCATGGGCGTAAGAAAGCGCCGTCATCCACAAAAAAGCGAATTTTCGCAACAACATTCAGAACCGGCGGGCGCGCTGCCGCGCCCGTGACGGCACAGCATAAGGGAAACAGCATGAGCCTGCCTTCCGACATTGCCGCAGAACTCAAGAAGATTCTCGGCCCCGAGGGCTTTCTCGATTCCGAGGAAGACCTGCGTTCCTTCGCCTACGACCTTTTCGCCACCCACAGGCCCGACGCCGTGGCCCTGCCCGCCACGGTGGAGGAAGCCTCCGCCGTGATGCGCCTCTGCAATCAGCGCCACATACCCGTGTATCCGCGCGGTTCCGGCACCAGCCTTGCCGGTTCTCCGGTGCCGGTGCTGGGGGGACTTGTGCTGTGCAGTTCGCGCATGAACAAGGTGCTTGAGGTTTCCGTCACCGACCGCCTGGCCCGGGTGCAGGCCGGCTGCGTGACGGGGAACCTGCAGAAGGCAGCGGCGGAAAAGGGGCTCATGTACCCGCCGAACCCCACCTCCTGCCTCTATTCCACCATAGGCGGCAACGTGGCCACCAATGCGGGCGGCGCAAGCGGCGCCAAGTACGGGGTTACGCGCGACTATCTGCTCGGGCTTACCGCCGTTCTGCCCGGCGGGGAAATCGTGCACATGGGCAACCGCTGCCAGAAGGACGTGACCGGCTTTGATCTGCCGCGCCTTCTCTGCGGTTCGGAAGGGCTGCTGGCCTTCATTGCGGAAGTGACGGTGAAGCTCATCCCCATGCCCGAGAGCATCCGCACGGCGCTGGCCTATTTTTCCGACGTGACCGAAGCCGGTTCCGTGGTGGCCGACATCGTCAGTCACCGCATTCTGCCCTGCACGCTGGAACTCATGGACGGCGTGTTTCTCCGCACCGTGGCCGAAGTGTACGGCGTGCCCTGCCCCGAAGGCGCGGGCGCGGCCCTGCTCATTGAGGTGGACGGGCCGGACATGGTGCTGGAAGGTCAGATGAAGACCATTGAGGCCATCTGCGAACAGCACAAGGCCGTGGGCATGGAATCCGCCACCACGGAAGAGGAGCGCGACACGCTCTGGAAGGCGCGGCGCGGCGGCACGGCGGCCCTGGTGCGCAAGGCCGACAGGCTGGTGACCCTGGATTACGCGGTGCCCGTCTCCCTGCTGCCCCGCGCGCTCAAGATCATGGAAAAGCTGGCCGAAGAGCACAAGTGCAACGTGGTCACCATCGCCCATGCGGCGGACGGCAACCTTCACCCCATGGTGCTCTACAGCCCGGGCAAGCCCGAAGAGGATGCGGCCTACGAAGCGTTCTGCGACGCATCCACCCGCGCCATTCTGGAACTTGGCGGCACCATCAGCGGCGAGCACGGCATAGGCCTGGAAAAGAAGGCCTACATGCCCATGCAGCTCGGCGACGAGCAGATGCGCATCATGCGCGGCATCTGCCGCCTGTTCGACCCCTACGGCATCATGAATCCCGGCAAGCTGGAGAGATAGCATGAAAGGCCCCACCTGCGAATACTGCGGCCGCTGTCTCAGCGTATGCCCCAGCTACAAACATCATCTGGTGGAAACCTTCGGCCCCCGCGCCCGCATCGACCTTGCCCGCGCCGTGGCCGCAGGGGAACTGGAACCCGGCCTGCGCTATCACGACGCCATCAAAAGCTGCCTTCAGTGCCTTGCCTGCACGGAAATCTGCGGCAAGGGCGTGGACGGCGCGCAGATCATTCTCGACGCGCGCCTTGCCGAAGGCGACGGCAGACTCACCCTGAAGCGCAGGCTGGAAAAGTTCGTCACCTGCACGCTTCTGCCCCGGCGCGAGCTCATGCGGAACATGATCCGCGTCTGCTCCTTTTTCCAGCACGTCTTTCCGCTGGATACGCGCGGAAGCATACGGCACCTGCCGGATGCGCTGTGCGGCGCGGCGGGCAGGAGAAGCATGCCCGACCTTGCGAAGAAATCCCTGTTCGACCTTCTGCCCGAGCGCGTCATGCCGCCGGACAACGTGACGCAGGTGGGCGAGGTGGCGCTGTTCACGGGCTGCTTCGGCGGTCTGGTGAACGTGGAAGCCTCGCTGCGGCTGGTGAACGCCCTTTCTTTGCGCGGCTACACGGTGTTCATTCTCCGTGCACAGTCCTGCTGCGGCGCGCCCGCCCAGCTGAGCGGCTTCAAGGAGGCCTTTGAAAAGGCCCAGGCGCACAATGCCGAAGTGTTCGCCTCCTGCCCCGACATGCCGGTGCTCACATTGTGCGCCACCTGCCACCGCACCCTTTCGCGCGAATACGGCGCCGCCGGCCGGGAACTTGCCGGCCGCATCGTGGACGCCGCCGTGTTCCTGCAGAGGCACGACGAGCGCCGCGGCTTCATCGGCGCCCTGCCCGAAAACCTGCCTGCCGCCGCGCTTCTGCGCCTGCGCGAGCGCCCCGTGACTGCCGCCGATCCGCTGGTGGTGGCCGTGCACGACCCGTGCCACTTCCGCCTCGATCCCCATGTGGGCCGCGCCGTGCGCAGGGAACTTGCCGCAAGGCCGTGGATACGCGTGGTGGAACTCAAAGACCCCGGCACCTGCTGCGGCGGGGGCGGCGTTTCCAGCCTGAAGAACCCGGATATCGCCGACGAACTCGGCGAAGCGCGGGCAAGGGCCGTGGTGGAAAGCGGGGCCGACATCGTCACCGCCCAGTGCCCGGGCTGCGTGCTTCAGCTCAACAATCACCTGAAGCGCCTGAAGGCCGACGCCAGAGCCTGCCATACCCTCGAACTTCTCGGAAAATAGGCAAGGAGAGCGCATTGCCGCTCCTTCTGCCGGAAGAAAAAGCGCCTGTCGGAACCTCCTCCGGCAGGCGTTTTTGTTCGCAGGCTCTCCCCGCGGCCCCTCCGTGCCCCGCTGCGGCACTCCCGGCAGAAACGGCGAACAGGCCCGGCTTCCCCCTTTTCTTCCGCAAAAAAACGTTTCTCTCCGGGGCCTTTTCCCTCCGCGCCTTTTGCGCAACAAGGCGGCTTTCCCTCCGTTGCGGGAACCGCGCTTCCTTCCCTCGGGTCGTATGGCGGAAAAACGCCGAAGCCGCCGGAGCCTGTCCGCACACGGGCCTTGCCTCATGCTCATAAAAGAAAAACGCCTCGGAAAACCGGGCCGCCGGGCAGGCTCCGCCCGCAGAAAAACGCAGCGGAGGCAGACGCAGCCCCCAGTCGCCCCTCTCCCGGCAACCTCCGGCCCCTTACCGCACAGCCCCGCCCCTGGCGATGCGGCAATGCCGCGGCAAAGGAAAGGCCCGCCGGGCGTACCCGGCCTTTTCAGGCAGAGCGCCGTCTCATGCCGCCCCCGCCTGCGGGAAAGCGCTGTTCCGACCGCAAGTCTCCCGCCCGTCATCCGATTCCGCCCCGGCCTGAGGGAGAAAGCGCCGCCCTCACAGCAAAAGAAGCGCCCTTTTACGGAGCGGAGCAGGCCAAAGCCGCCCTACTCCCATTCCTGCGCGCGCAAACGCTCCACCAGCCATGTTCCGGCCTCGCCCAGGGAGTTCACCCAGGCCAGTTCCACAGGGGTGGAGCTTGCCCCGTCGTCAAAGTCCAGTTCCAGCACCTTGAGCCTGCCCTCGCGCACCAGCGGCAGGGCAAGCTGCCGGGGAAACACGGCAAAGCCCATGCCGGCAAGGAGCATTTCCCGAAGCTGGTGGAACTCGCTGTAATGCACAAGGCGGCTGCTCAGGCGGAAGCTGTCGTAAAAGGCATCGGAACTGATGACGCCGGGCATGGGCAGAAGCTGGGGATGACGCAGCAGATCATCCAGAGAAAGTTCCCCGCGGATGCGGCTGAGCGGATGATCCGAAGCCGCCACCACGCGCCACACGATGCGCCCCACCACCACGGACTGACCGCCGTGATCGTAGCGCAGGCGCGCCGGGGCAAGCAGCATGTCCACGCCGTGGCGGGCGCTGCTGTCCAGAAGGCGCAGCTTGTCGCAGTGCAGCACGGCATCCTCGCCGTCGTACACGGAAAGTTCCAGCGAGGGGAAGGCCCGCTGCAGCCCGGCCAGCGCCTCCAGCACGGCGGGCGTGGTGACGAAGCCGTGCAGGCCCACGCGCAGGTGCGCTTCCCTGCCGCGGCCGCGCACGGCGGCCATGTGTTCCAGCCCTTCCAGCCGGGGAATGATGTCCAGCGCATGGAAGTAGAACTGCCGCCCCAGCTCGGTCAGTTCCGGCCGTCTGCCCGGACTGCGGAGAAAAAGCCCGGCCCCCAGCTCCTCTTCCATGTGCACGATGCCCTGCTGCACGGCCGCCGCGCTGACGCCGAGGCGACGGCCCGCCGCGGTGAAGGAGCCGGTTTCGGCCACGGCCCAGAGATATTGGAGTCGTTCCGTCGTAATGATCATGCCTTTTTCCTGCCGCACGATGCGGCGCGGGTCAATGCCCTTTTTCGCGGCCCGGAAGCTCAGGCCATTTTCAACATGACCACGCCCGACACGATGAGCGTCACCGCCGCCGCGCGCATAAGGGAAAAAGGCTCGTCGAAAAGCACCATGCCGGTCACGAAGGCACCGGCCGCGCCTATGCCCGTCCATACCGCATAGGCCGTGCCCATGGGGATATGCCGCTGCGCCAGAAAAAGCAGCAGGCCGCTCACGGCCATGCATACCACGGCCATCACCGCGCCCGGCACTCTCCATGCCCCGGACTGCGCCCATTTGAGCCCGAGGGGCCAGCCTATCTCGCAAAGCCCCGCCATGATGAGAAGAATCCATGCGTTCATGCCTTTTTCTCCTTTTCTCTCCCGCATGTTCTGCAGATGATGTCGCGCCTTCGCTTGTGCGAAGAAGCGCGCCTGCCGGGCATGTCCCGGCGCGGAAAGGGGTAGCATAAAAAAAAGGCTCCTGCCTGAAGGAGCTTAAAGCAGGACTTTAAGGTTTCGCACGAATACATCGGAAAACTGCATCACCATGCCCCGTCATGCGGTCCATACTCCTTTCCAGGAAAGGTCCTGTCTTTTTTCCTGTGTACGAAAGACAGCACGGCTTTTCTCTTCCCATCATCCTACCCCTTGCCCGTATGGTCCGTCGTCTCTTTTCTGCTTTCCGAATCAGGAAAAACGCTGTTGCGCGGAGGGGGAAAACAAGATAACTATTCAAAAAAATGCTGGCGCAACACACAGTCGATGCTTCGAGGCCGCCAGTCCAGGTATGAACGCCCGGTGAAAAATCATAAACGAAAAATCGCATACGATCCGGTTCTGGGAGCGCGCGTTCTCCTGCACGGTCCGCGATATGTGGGCAATCCGCTTCACAAAAGAAATCCCGGAGATTTCGGCCTCATTCCTCCCTCCTGCGCTTCGGCAAGGAAAAATCTCTGCGACGATGTCGGCATCTTCCATCGTCGTATTGCGCAAAAACTGCTGGAAGAAGGCCTGCGGCGGGGTTTTCTGAGCGTAAAACTGTGCGAGGAATGGCCGTGCAACATCTGGGCCGTTTCCGCAGAAAACATTCCTCTTGAGGCAAGGCTGGATCAGACAAGCGGCACCTGTCACGGCTTTCCCCTGTCGAAAAACGATCCTCTGTACACGGAAATTCTGACCCGCTGGAACTCCGACCATGAATGAGAACTTCTCCATATCAGCACACTGGATTCCCCGGCAGGAACAGAGCCGCCCTGAGGATGTCGTTGCCGATATCCGCATAGATCTGCTGGAAAAGAATCTCACGGAAAATTACGATCTGCGCGACAACGCACAAAAATCCTCCGTGGCTCTCGCGCCCTACCCCATGGCTCTGTGGTTTGTCTCGAACTGGTGGCGGCTGCGCTGGGAACCCACCCCGCAGAGGCCTTCCACCGACTGGCGCATGTCGCACCTGCTCTCTGCCGCAGGATACGGCTACAGCTGGCCGACCATAGGCTTTCAGACCGACGGGGAAACCATACGCATCACCTCCCTTCCCACCACCGGTACGGACGGCTCTTCCGTCATCTGTCTGACCCCGTTCTCCGCGCTCATCTCCGCCAAAAAATTCGAGCAGGAAATCGCTTCCTTTGTCGATATCTGCAACGAAGCCTTCGGAGAAACCGACGTGCTTGCTTTGTGGAACATCCTTCAGGACGAGCAGAACGACAGGGAACTTGCCATGTTCCGGCAGATTGAGGCAAGGCTCGGCTACGACGCGGGAGAAGGGCCGGAAGAAGCCGTCATGTCCATCATGAACAGGGCACGGAGCGTCGGCGCGCATTCCGTACAGGAACTGTCGTATCTTCTGCACAACGACGCCCTCGCGGGCGAGGAAATTCTTGCGCTGGAAAAGCATGAGGCGGGTATCCCCATACGCATCAGCTCCCTTGCGCCTCTGCGCGAGCTTGCAAGGCAGGAGCGCGACCGTCTTCTTCCCTGGGATCTCGGCTATGCCCTTGCCCGGGAAGCACGCCGCATCTGGGGAATCCGTGACGTTTTTTCCACAGAGGACCTGTGCGGCATTCTGGAAACTTCTCCCGACAGGCTCTTTGCCGCACCGCACAGAAACAACAGTTTCGGCCTCGGCGCACGGCGGGGAGGCGACAATGCCTTCTCGGTGCTGCTGAATAAAAGACAGCCTACCGCCATCCGCTTCATGGTCTCAAGGCTCATCTGCGATGCCGTCATTGCGCCGGAGGACGACACCATTCTGCCCGCCACCGCCGATAAAACCGCACGCCAGAAAACGCAGCGGGCCTTTGCCGCAGAACTGCTGTGCCCCATCGAACAGATCAGGGAAAGAATGGGGGACGATTACCGCGACGAAGACCTGTGGGGCGAAATGGCGGAAGACTTCAACGTCAATCCCCTCGTCATCAAAACACAGCTGGCAAACCATCATCTCATACCGCAGTTTGAGAACACCGACCTGTGGTTCGATTCCCTGCCGCTCGTCACGCCGGCCTATGCGACGCAGGAGTTCATGTAGCGCAGAGGCTCCGTGCCCCGCGCAGGCATGATGCTGCCCGCACCGACTTCTGCAGACAGGAGCCCTTCTGCAACGAAAAACACGCCGCAACCCAAAGCAGAAAGCCCGCCGGAGACCGACGGGCTTTTCTTTTTCGTTGCGGAAAGCCCGGACGCACGGCGTTTTTCGCCGCATGCGCCGGGCCTGCCGGGCTTACTTTTTCTCCAGCACCAGCATGGTGAGCGGGGGCAGGTACAGGGTGATGTTCTGCATGTCTATGCCGGTGGAAGCGTCGCTGAAATGTTCGGTGGCGGGCTTGCCGGGCACAAGGTTGCCGAAGCCGCCGAAACGCGGCTCATCGGAGGAGAGGACTTCCACATACTTGCCCGGAGGCACGGGGAAGCACATTTCCGGTTCCGAACGGGTTTCATGGAAGTTGAAGGCGAAAAGCAGCCTGCCGCGGGCAAAGGCGAGAAGGCGCCTGTCCTCATGGATGAAGCGGAATTCCGGATTTTTGGCAAAGTCGCGGCGATGCCTGTCCACAATGTCCCGGAGAAGCGTTCTGTCCCAGCGGGCCAGGGCGGCGTAGAAGGAAAGCTGGTCTTCCGCAAGCTGCCACTGACGGTGGGCGTGCTCCTCGTCGTCCAGCCATTCGGGGTGACCGAATTCCGTGCCCATGAAACTGAGGTAGCCTGCGTCGGCGGAAGTGAGGGTGATGCCGCGCATGAGCCGGTACAGGGCCACGCCGCGGGTTTCGTTCCAGGTGGCGTTGAAGGGGCTCATGCGGGTGTACATGGAATCCCCCACCAGGCGCCAGATCATGGCGTCGTCGCCGTTGATGCACTGATCGTGGCATTCCACATAGCTTATGGTGCGGTCGTAGGGGCGGTGATTGGTCATTTCATACCACAGCCGTCCCATGTCGCTGGGCTTTTTGATGTACTTGCCCCAGAAGTCGGGCAGGCCCATGGCAAAGCGGTAGTCGAAGCCGAGTCCGCCCTGCTCCGGCGGGCAGGTCAGGCCGGGCATGCCGCTGAATTCCTCGGCAATGGTCACGGCCGCGGGGTTGAGCTCATGGATGAGGGCGTTGGCCATGCACAGGTACAGTTCGCCCCAGGCGTTGGTGCGGTGCGAACCGTCCGGCGCGTAGAAGCAGCGGCCCACATGGGAGAAGCTGTCGCCTATGCCGTGATCGGTGTAGAGCATGTTGCCCACGGCATCGAAGCGGAAGCCGTCCACATGGAATTCCTCCATCCAGTACCGGCAGTTGGAAAGCAGGAAGCGCCGCGTCATGTCCTTCTGATAGTCGAAGGAGGGCGTGCCCCACTGATTGGCGCGGGTATCGAAGAAATAGGCGCTGGAATCGTACCGGGCAAGGCCCTGCTCGGTATTGGCGCAGGCATGGGCGTGGGTGACATCGAGAATGACGTAGAGCCCCAGTCTGTGGGCCTCGTCCACCAGGCGGCAGAAGCCTTCCGGGTCGCCGTAGCGGGAACAGGGCGCAAAATAGCTGCTCACCTGATAGCCGAAGGACTTGTACAGCGGGTGTTCGGGCACGCCCATGAGCTGCACGGCATTGTAGCCCCCGGCCTTGATGCGGGGAAGCACCAGGGAGGCAAAGTCGTCGTAACTTCCTATGGAGCCCCTGGTATGGGTGCGCGCATCCTGCGCCATGCCTATGTGGGCCTCGTAAATGCGCGGAAACTTCGGCCTTGCCGGGGCGGCGTGGCGGAATTCATAGGGCTTTTCCGGAGCCCACACCCTCGCGCACCACTGGTCGGGATTGTTCCTGTCCTGTTCCACCCAGCGGGCAAAGGCGGGCACGCGGCGCAGAAGGCCGGTATCGCCCTTGCCGTACAGGCGTATCTCGTAATAATCGCCGTGGGCAAGGGCCTCCTCGGGCAGGTAGAGCCGCCACAGATCGTGGCCCAGACGCACGAATTCGTATTCGGGACGCAGTTCAAAATTGATGCGGTCCGTGGTCAGCCACACACGGCCTGCGGCGGGCATGTATTCGCACATGCTCCAGCGGCGGCGTCCGTTCCCGTCGGTCACCAGTCGAAGGCCCAGCCAGTGATGCAGGCCCGCATAGGCCGCCAGGGAATCATGACCGCGCAGAATGCGCGCGCATTCCTCGCGGTAACGCTTCGTTCTCTCTTCCAGAAACGGCAGATAGTCGGAAAGCTCGCCATCGGTCAACGGATTCAGCAATGCCATGCCGCATTCCTCCTTGAACGCACTTTTCAGGGAAGCGGGCGCACCCCCCTCCCGCAGACTTGCAGAGGCCCCAAAGCCCCGCCGCACATGCCTTTGCCGCCTTCAGCATAACGGATGATGCCATGAAAGCACAAGCCCCGCCGGGCTATTCGCGCCTGCTCTTTCCCGCCTCCTCCATGGCTTCGGAAAGGGTGCGGCCCTTTTCGGCCATGGCCTCGGAAAGGTAGCGCACGGCAAGCCGCGCCGCCAGGGCAAGCTGATCCTCGCGGCTCATGGACTCATCGTCCATCCTGGCGGCAAGCACATCATTCAGAATACGGCCTATCATGGGCCCGGCCTCCACACCGAGGCGCATGAGGTCCTCGCCGTTCACGTCGGGCTTCATCTGGCGGCCCATGTAGATGTAGCGGGTGAGCTTTTCATGCTGCTCCTCCCCGTCTTCCTGCGCCAGAAGGTAGAGCAGCGTTTCCAGCGGAGCGCGGCCGAGTATGCGGTGCAGGTCGCTGATGGGGCCGTTCTTCTTCTCCCACTGGTTCATGGCCTGCCGCGCGCCCATGATGGCGGAACGCACCTGCATGGTCTCGCGCTTTCTCCTGTCGGAAAACTGAAGCCGGTCGAGAAGGGTTTCCACATCGGCGGCCGGAGCGCGGCGGCACAGGGCTATGACCATGAGCATGAGCAGATCCGGTTCCTCGGGCAGGTACATGCGCATGTACCATTCCAGCACGCGGCGCACGCGGTCGGCCATGTCGCGCTTTTCGTCGTTCATGCGCAGAAGCGGATGCACCTCGGCAAGCAGGCCGAGTTCGTCCATGCGGCGGAAGGCAAGGAAGGGATTTCTCTCCTCCATCATGAGTTCCAGCTCATGGCAGATACGCGAACCGGAAAGGTGATGAATGAGGTGCAGATCGTCGATGGCGTTGCGCATGAACCTCTCGCACTGGGCGCCCATGCGGAAGCCGTAGCGCTGCTCGAAGCGCACGGCGCGGAACATGCGCGTGGGGTCTTCCACAAAGCTCAGGGCGTGCAGGGTGCGGATGCGCTTGTTGCGTATGTCCTCCTGCCCGTCGAAGAAGTCCACAAGCTGACCGAACACCTGCGGATTGAGGCGCACGGCCATGGCGTTGATGGAAAAGTCGCGGCGGTACAGATCCATCTTGATGGAGCCGCGCTCCACCTGAGGCAGGGCGCCGGGTTCGGCGTAGAATTCCAGGCGCGCGGTGGCGATGTCCACCTTGATTTCCGTGGGGTCGGCAAGGTGGGTGCGGCGGTGCTTTTCCACATCGGCGCACAAACTTTCGGCCGGAAACACCAGCATGGCCGTCATGAATTCGCGGTGCTCGCGCACGCGGCCCTTCAGCCGTATGCCCAGCTTGTGGGCGAAATCCATGGCGTCGCCCTCAATGACGAGGTCGATGTCGATATCCGGCCACTTCAACCCCTTGTCCATGACAAGGTCGCGCACAAAGCCGCCCACCACATAGGCCGAGGCCCCTATGTCCTGGGCTATTTCCCCGGCCATGCGCAGAAAGGCCATGCACGGCGGGGAAAGGCGCTTGCACATGGTGGAGGAAAGGTTGCGTTCCTTGCGCGCCTTGCGGCTCACCGGCGGAATGTGCGCGCCGTTCTCGCCCATGAACAGGCGTATGATGTCGGTTCTCGTGACCACGCCCACCACGGAACGCTCAAGCAGCAGGGCCGCGCGGCGCTCCTCGTCGGTTTCCTCCACATCGCCGCCGCCCACCACGGGAATGAGGCGCTGCTGTCCGCCGATCATGATATCCACCAGTTCCTGAATATCCGCGCTTTCGGGCACCACGCTGAAGGAACGCTGCATGTACATGGCCACGGCCACATGGGCCAGTCCGTGACTGGAGGCCTTGGCCGCGGTTTCCTGGGCCAGCAGGCCCACGCAGCGCTGCGTGCCGTCGGCAAAAATGGGCACGGCCTTCAGCCCGTAGCGGATCATGAGCGACTGCGCCTCGCCTATGGTGAGCTTTTCCGACACGCCGAGGGCGGGCGCGGTCATGAGCCTGCCTGCGGTTTCATCGGCGTTCACAATGAGCGACGCCTGCATCTTCAGAAAATCGCGCACCTGCGGAAGGGTCATGTCCTTCACCGAGGCGGAAGCGGCGTAGTGATGCCCTCCCCCGCCCAGCCTGCGGCAGATTTCCCCCACGTCCACCAGAGAGGAACGGCTCCGGCCCACCACCTGCACCTTGTCTTCCATGGAGGCGATGGCAAAAAGCACGGAACAGTCCTCAATTTCCATGATGCGCGGAGCAAGGGTGGCGAAATCCTCAAGAAAGGTCTCGCTCTGCATGGAGGATATGGCCATGACCACGCCGCCCACCTCGCGCACCTGCGTGTTTTCCAGCATGACCGAAAGGGCCTTCAGCTGTTCGCGGCCCATGACGCGGGTGATGAGCCTGCTCACCATGGCAAGGTCGGCCCCGCACCCCAGAAGCCAGGAGGCCGCGTCGAGATCACGCTGCGTGGTGGAATTGTAAAGGAAGGAACCTGTGTCGCCGTACACGCCCGCGGCAAGGGCCGTGGCCGTCTCGCAGGTGACGGAAAGGCCCCTTTTCCGTATCTCCTCCACGAGCATGGTGCTTGCGGCGCCCACCTTTTCCACGCGCATGAGGGAGGCCGGGAGCCTGTCCTCCCCTTCGTCGTCGCTTACGGCATGGTGATCCCACACATGGATGTCGATGTCGCTTTTCTCCTCCAGCAGCCTCTTCACCTGGGGCAGGCGGCTCCTGAGATGCGTATCCACCACCACAAGGCGCTTCACGGCCCCGGTATCCAGCTCCTTCTGATTCACGCAGGTGTAGAGAGGCTCCACCACTTCCTCATAGAATTCCTGTACCTGCCGCTCCTGACTGCCGGGAAAAAGCAGCGCGGCTCCGGGGTACAGGATGCAGGCCCCCACCATGGAGGCGAGGGCGTCGTTGTCGGCGTTGACGTGGCAGGTGATGACGGTATCGGCGCTCATCGTTGTTCCTTTATGCTTGGTTTCCCGAAGGGGGAAGGTCGGCCCCATCCGGCGCGGAACCGGATGCGCAGGCGTTGCGCGGATGGCAGCGGCGGTACACTTCGTCCAGAAGGTCGGACCGCACATGGGTATAAAGCTCCGTGGCCGCAAGGTCACTATGGCCGAGCAGCATCTGCACGGTACGCAGATCCGCCCCGCCTTCCAGAAGATGCGTGGCAAAGGTGTGCCGCATGGTGTGCGGCGAAATGTCGCGGTCTATGCCCGCCTCCAGCGCGTAGCGGCGGATGAGCTTCCATACCGCCTGCCGGGTCAGCCCCGTGCCCGAACGGTTCAGAAACACATGGCTGTCCTGCGGCATGAATTCCGGCCGCACCGCGCGCAGATACTGCTCCATCACCGCAAGGGCCCGGGCATGGATGGGCACAAGGCGCTCCTTGCGGCCCTTGCCGAACACCCGCACCACCCCGCGCTGAAGGTCGATGTCCAGCGGATGCAGGCCGGTGAGCTCGGACACGCGCAGGCCCGAGGCGTACATGAGTTCCAGCATGGCCCTGTCGCGGCGGCCGAGCTTCGTGGTCTCGTCGGGCGCGGCAATGAGGGCGAGCACCTCCTCGCGGGTCAGTACGGCGGGCAGGGTGTGCGGCAGCTTCGGCCCGTCCAGCAGGGCGGCGGGGTTGCCCTCCATCATGTCCCTGTCGGCGCACCAGGAAAAAAAGCCGCGCAGGCAGGAAAGGCGGCGCGCCAGCGTGCGCTTGCCGTCGCCCCTCCGGCGGAGCCACACCACAAAGAGCAGAAGCTCCTCGTCGTCCAGCCGCGCCAGAGCCTGCCCTGCGGAAAGCTGCTCCGCCCCGCTCTCCTCAAGAAAGGTGGAAAGCGCGGCAATGTCCTGCCGGTAGGAATCCACCGTGGCCGGAGAAAGACCGCGCACCGCCAGAAGTTCGTTGAGCCAGCGTTCCCCGAGGGAGCGCAGACTGTCCGAAGGCGCCTTGCGCGCCGTTCTGAGCGCCGATGCGCGTTCCGCCCGCTCCTTCTTTTCCGGCGCGGGCGCGTCGATCACGGCCTGCGCCTCCAGAAGCGCGGAACGCACCTTTCTCGGCCTGCCCCGCCGTGCGGGGCCTGTTGCCGCCTCTTCCGCCATGATTCCTCCCTTTTCCGGCTCTGCGACTCTTTGAATCTTCAGATTAACGGCGCGGGGAAGCGCCGTCAACGCCCCGCAGGCCAAAGCCCCCTTTCCGGAAGGGCGCCCCTTTTTTGCAAAAGTCGTGAAAAAAGCCCCGCACACGCCGTGAAATACGCCCCGGCCGCGCCCAAAAGCCCGTTCTTTTCCCCTCTCCCGGCCCTTCCCGCCCACGGGCCGCCTTTTTCCCCGAAAAAAAACGCAGAACGGCCTCCCCATGCCCGGAACCATCGGCAAAAAGAGGCCTCAGGCGACGGAAAAAAGGCCCCGTACCCCGGAAAACGCGGTACAAAGCCCCGGGGAGAGCATATCGCATTTGCCGCTATCCCCCCCTTGCCTTTAGCCTTCCATGCGGGTATTGTAGTTGCGCAAAAAGGAACTATCGCCCGGGCGAACCCCTGTATCCCTTCTGGTCTGGACTGCCGATAATGAAAAAATACCTGCCGATTCTGGGAAAGCTTCTCGTCATCTTCATCTGTGCACTGGCCTGCTGGCTTCTCTACGACAAGCTCAAGCGCTACAGTATGGAAGAAATCATCGACAGTATTCTTCACATACGGAACCGGCAGCTTCTCATGGCCGTTTTTCTGGTGGTGCTCAACTATGCCATTCTGGTGGGGTACGACTGGCTCGCCGTCAAGGCCATACACCGCAAACTGCCCTTTCCGCGCATCTGCCTTGTTTCCTTTGCCGGTTCCGCCATCAGCTACAACCTCGGCGCGCTGCTCGGCGGCACCACGGTGCGCTACCGGCTCTACAGCGCCTGGGGCTTCCACGCCATCGACATCGTGCGCCTCGTGCTCATGCTGGCCGTCACCTTCTGGATAGGGGCGCTCGGCCTTGCCGGGGGCGTGCTGCTCTTCGCCAATGTGCACATTCCGCCGGAACTTTCCATTGATCCTTCCCATATCCGCCCGCTGGGCGCCGGGCTGCTCGGCCTGTGCCTGCTCTACCTGTTTGTGTGCTGGTGGGCCCGGGGCCGCGCCGTGCGCATCTTCAAGAAGGAATTCGCCCTGCCCACCCTGCCCATAGCCCTGGCACAGACGGCCGTGGCCTGCGCCGACCTGCTCGTGGCCGCCGCCTGCCTCTATGTGCTCCTGCCGGAAAGCAGCACCATTTCCTTTGCCGATTTTCTGCCCAACTACCTCCTCGCGCAGGTGGCCGTGGTGCTCACCCATGTTCCCGGCGGCGTGGGCGTGCTGGAACTTATTCTCATGCACATCATCCACGGCGTGGTGCCGCAGCGCCTGTTCGGGGCCATTCTGGTGTTCCGCGTGCTCTACTACCTGGTGCCGCTGCTCATTTCCGTAACGCTCCTCTTCCTTTATGAATTCCGCCTGCGCAGCCGCACCCCGGAAGAAATCGCCGAAGAGGAACGCGAAACCATGCTCCCCCCCGAAGAGTGATTCCCGCCCGGCTACCACTGCGCAGGATGTCCGGGTAACGCGAAGGCCCGTCAATGCAGGATGCCCGGGTACCGCGAAGGCCCGTCAATGCAGGATGCCCGGGTACCGCGAAGGCCCGTCTGCTCTGGACACACTGTAC
>NZ_CALUWY010000046.1 GCF_944324615.1 uncultured Mailhella sp. | reverse complement strand
GTGCACACACGTTCTTTTCGGCCATTTGTCTCGCTGCCATTGTCATCTTTTATATTTAATGAGTCCTGAACCTAGAATATCCTTTTTGCAAAAGGGCAGGCATGTACCTGCGTGCGGGAAAGGCGGGCATGTGAGGCGGGGGAGTGGCATCTTCCTCACCGGTATCTTCCGGGGTGCGGCCATGCCCATGCGTCCGCCTTTCCATGGCGGAAAGGGCAGAGGTTCCGGCGCGCAGGGGAATCCGACATTTGTATTTTCGGCCGGAACGGGCAGACGTCCCGCCGTGCGGGGGCGGCTCCTGCGCGGGGCATATGTCTCCGCCGGGGAGGCGTGTCCCGCTGCGTGGGGAAGCGGGCATGTCCCGGAATATCCTTTTCGCAAAAGGGCAGGAACGTCCCTGCGTGCGGGAAAGGCGGGGAGGCCCTGCCGGATAGGTGCAGCAGGTGCCGGGCACCGCGCCTCATCGTGCCGGGGCAGGTGTAGGTGCGTTTTTTCTCTCGTGCACCTCCCCATGCGCCGGGGAAGTTCAGGGGCAGTGCCGGCCCATGCCGTACGAAGCGTGTTTTCCCATGTTCCGGGGGAACGGTATCCCCAGTGTTGCCCCGGGAAGGAGGACACGGTTTTTCTCCATACGCCGGGGGAACGAATAATTTTCGGCATCATGATTACCGATGACAGGGGGGGGCATGCGCCGGGGAAAGGGCGCGGCGCTTTGCGCAGGCCCCTGTGCCGTGCCGCAGGGGGCGCTTTGATAGGGAGGCCTTTCCCGTGTCCTGAAAAAATTCTCTGCCGGGGAAGGTCTCTGCACGCGGGGCTTCTGGCCGCACGGCGTGCCCGGCGCGCAGCAGGGCATGAGTATGCGCGCGCTGGCTTCACGACCTGCGGCCTGCCCCGGCGTGAAGACCGGGTAGGGGCCGTGCCGCGGTCTTTCCCGGGCGGGGCATGTCCCGAAAAGGCGTTGCGGCGCAGGGAAGGAAGAGTTTTTTTCTTCTTCTCCAGTTGTGTCCTTGCGGTGGGGGACATGCTCGTGTACAGCAGGGGAAGGGGCCGTTCATGCCCTCTTTCGTGCGCCGCGCAGCGCATGCGCGTGCGCCCGGAAAAGACAAAGATCAACCCTGGGGGGGTATCATCATGCGCAGAGTATTCTTTCTTCCGGCAGTCGTTGCCGTGCTTGTGTTTTCCCTGTATGTCGCCGATGCGGAAGCAAAGCCGGACGTGGTTTCGGTGGACATGCAGTACATCATGTCGGAATCCCAGCCCGGGAAACAGGCCGAGGCGCATCTTAAAAAGGTGCAGGAGGTGCTTCAGCAGGGCTTCGACAAGCTGCGCGACGCGCACAAGAAGGATTCCGAGGAGGAGCGGAACAAGATTTACGCTCAGGGCCTTGCCGTGCTGAACCGGCAGATGGAGGTGGAGCGTCAGGCCGCCATGCGTGCGGTGCAGGCCGTGATTGTGGAGGAAGTGGAAAAGTGGCGCGAGCAGAACGACGTGTCCCTGGTCATCTCGCGGAGCATGGTGGTGGCCGGCGACTGGGACAAGGCCGACTACACGAAGACCATTCTTTCCCGGGTGAACAAGCGCAAGGTGAAGTTCGCCGATCTGCCCACCGTGACCATCAAAAAGGATGAAGGAAAGAAGAGCGGGCGCTAGGCCGTTCTTTGCAGGATGATTCCGGCGCCTTTGTCCGGCGGGGCGTCTTCTCCGGGCGGAAGAAAAACAGCTTCCGCCCGTGGGCACAGGCGTTTTCCGGCCCGGCGCCCGCCGGGCGGGCTGCATGATTTCAGAAACGCGCGCTGTGCAGGAGCGGAAAAAAGCTTCTGCCTGCGTGGAAGCATTGTCCATCAGTGAGGAAAGTTATGTCTGAAGAAAGGAATATCGGCCTTCATGTGGAAACGGCCGCCATACGCACTTCCTACGCCAACGCCTTTCAGGTGCGCTACGCGGAAGGGGAAATTTTTCTGAACTGCGGGGTGAGCCGCATGGAACCTTCCTCCGATGCCTCTCTGGCCGGAAATCTGGTGGTGGAAATGCAGGACCGCATTGCCATGACGCCCCAGGGGGCCAAGCGCCTTGCGGCCACGCTCATCCGCACCCTGCAGGAATACGAGGGCCGCTTCGGTCCCATTGAGCAGGCTCCGGCGGAAGAAAAGAACGAAGCCTGACCGGCCCGCAGGGCATCCATCCTGCATGTACGGCCTGCCTCTTGTGCCTTCAAGGCCCGGGAGGCGGGCTTTTTTGTGCCTCACAGGGGCCGTGCGGGGCTTTTTAAGGGGAAAAGGCCTGTTTTTTGAGGCGGGGAACAGGGTTGCGGCGTCTTGTGGGGAAAATCCGCGTTTTTTTGCCCTGCATACGGGCAGTTTTTCCTCTTTTTTCTGCCAGAAGGCCTCTGTGGCCCGTTTTACAACGGCAGGACTGCGTTTTTCCGCTTCATTTTTCGTGTCTCTTTCCGCAATCCCTGCTTCCGGCAGGGGAGCAGAAGCGGGCGTTGTCACATTTGCGTCTTCTTTCTTCATAAAGAAATCATCACGCCTTCACAGGAGCGAAACAGGCCTCGGCCATAGTGGCCGCAATGGAAAACAACCTGTGGAGGATGTTATGAAGATCACCTCGATCATGCCGCTTTGTCTCGGCATGGTGCTTTTCTCGGCCACGGCGCAGGCTGCGCCCGCCATCTACCCCGTGGACACCGCGCGTTTTCTGGGCGGTGCGAAGTTCGACTTCAAGGTGGAGTTCGACCGGGAGCTGAAGGAGGCCGACGCGAATGTGCGCATCAATGGCAGAAGCGTGGCCGACGTGTTCGGCGCGAAGCCGGAATTCATTAAAAACGAAGAAGGCAAGGGTTCGGCCATACTGCTGCGCAATGTGACCCTGAAGCCCGGCAAGTATACCGTGAGCGCGAAGGACGGCAAGGAAGAAGCCTTGGCGAAATGGGACGTGTACGGCACGCCGGAAAAGGCTTCCGCCAAGAATGTCATCCTTCTCATTGCCGACGGCCTGAGCATGGGCCACAGAACGGGCGCGCGCCTGCTTTCCAAGGGCGTGACCAACGGCATGTACAACGGGTATCTTTCCATGGATACGCTGCCCTATACCGGCATGCTCGGTACCTGCAGCGTGGATTCCATTGCCGCCGACTCGGCCAACACCGCTTCCGCCTACATGACGGGCCACAAGTCCAGCGTGAACGCCATCGGCGTGTATGCCGACCGCACGAAGGATCCCTTCGACGACCCGCGCCAGGAAACCATTGCCGAAATTCTGCGCCGCAAGACGAACAAGTCCATAGGCATTGTGTCCGATGCGGAAATTGAAGACGCCACCCCCGCCGCAGTGGTTTCCCACACGCGCAAGCGTTCGGAAAAGGCGGCCATTGTGGGCATGTTCGCGGGCATCCGTCCCGAAGTGCTCATCGGCGGCGGTTCCGCCTATTTCCTGCCCCGCACGGTGCCCGGTTCCAAGCGCAAGGATGAAAAGGACTATGTGGAAGATTTCCGCAAGGCCGGCTACAGCCTTGCCACCACGCGCACGGAACTTCTGAAGGTCATGGAAAAGACGCCCGACCGCCTGCTCGGCCTCTTCCATACCGGCAACCTCGACGGCGCTCTGGACCGCAAGCAGCTCAAGAAGGGCACGGTGTCCAAGTTCCCGGATCAGCCCGACCTCACGGATTCCATGGATGCGGCCCTCAAGGTGCTTTCCAAAAATCCCAACGGCTTCTTCCTCATGCTCGAAGCCGGTCTCGTGGACAAGTACACCCATCCGCTGGACTGGGAACGCGCCATTTACGATACCATCATGTTCGACAAGGTGGTGGCCAAGGCTCAGGCCTTCTGCGACGCCAACCCCGATACGCTGCTCATCGTCACCGGTGACCATACCCATGCCCTCAGCATCATAGGCACGGTGGACGACAACCTTCCCGGCGAACTCATGCGCGACAAGGTGGGCATCTACGCGGCCGCGGGCTATCCCAACTACAAGGACGCCGACGGCGACGGCTACCCAGACGACGTGAACGTGTCCAGGCGCCTTGCCGCCTTCATCGGCAACTATCCCGACCATTACGAAACCTACCGCCCCAAGATCGACGGCCCCTTCGTTCCTGCGGTGAAGGATGAAAACGGCCACTACATCGCCAACGCGGCCTACAAGGACATTCCCGGAGCGCAGTTCGTGCCCGGCAACCTGCCCCGCACCGAATCCACCGGCGTGCATTCCATCGACGACCTCGTGGTGGGCGCGAGAGGTCCGAACGCCGATCAGATCCACGGCTTCATGAACAGCACGGAAATCTTCCGCATCATGGCCGAGGCCATGGCTCTCGGCAAGTGATGACGGATGGGGAAAGGGGGAGTGTGCCCCCTTTCCATGACAATGAAGGCGCCCTGAATGTTCGGGGCGCCTTTTGCCGGAGCTGCGGAAGCGTTCCGCGCCCGGCCCCGGCAGGCTCCACGAACCTTTTTTCCCCGGGAAGCGACATGAAAACCTGGCTGACTCTCCTGCTCTGTCTTCTGCTCGGCGTGCAGAGCGCGTGGGCCGCGGCGGAAAACCGCCTGAATTTCGACGAACTCTACAGCGGAGGCGGGGCGCTCGGCCTGCGCTTTTCCGACAAGGTGCGTTCCTTTGAAGGCAGCCGCGTGACCATCCGCGGCTTCATGGCGCCGCCCCTCAAGGCGGACGCCGATTTCTTCGTGCTCACCCGCGAACCCGTGGCGCTGTGTCCGTTCTGTTCCTCCGATTCGGACTGGCCGGACAACATTCTGGTGGTCTACCTTTCCGAAAAGCAGCGCTTTGTGCAGAACAATGCCGTCATAGAGGTGGAAGGCGAGCTGGAAGTAGGCTCCTGGACGGACGAGCATACCGGCTTCGTGAGTCAGATGCGTCTGAGAAACGCCACCTTCCATACGTTGTGAGGAGTTATGGACAACGCTCTTTACCTGAAGAACATCCGCTACAGCGTTCAGGACGGCGCCGGCATGCGCCGCGTGCTGGATATTCCGGAACTTTCTCTTCCCGGCGGCACGCTGGCGGGCATTTACGGCGATTCCGGCTCCGGCAAGACCTCGCTGCTCAACATTCTCTGCGGGCTTATTCTGCCCGACGATGTGAAGGGCAGGGAAATACGCTGGGGGCAGGATGAGCTGTGCGCCATGCCCGAAGGCGGACGCGACGCCTGGCGGGGAAGGCATGTCGGCATGATTTTTCAGGATTTTCAGCTTTTTCCCCAGCTTTCGGCCCTGGAGAACGTGCTTCTGCCCGCCACGTTCCGCCATGTTTCCATTCCTGAAGAGTTGCAGAGCCGTGCGCGGGATCTGCTCCGGCGGCTCGGCATACGCAATCTGGAAGCCGAGGCGGGCGTGTTCTCCCGCGGGGAACAGCAGCGTGTGGCCATGGCGCGGGCCGTGCTGTTCCGGCCGTCGGTGCTTCTGGCCGACGAACCCACGGCCAGCCTGGACCGCAGCAATGCCCAGCTTGTCACCGACGAGCTGGTGGATCTGGCCCGTTCGGAAGGCTGCACCCTGCTGGTGGTCACCCATGAGCAGGTTATGCACGGCAGAATGGACAGGTGCTTCCGCCTGGAGCGCGGCCGTCTCCTCTCCGGGCTGGATGACGAGTTGAAGGAAAAGTAGCTGTGAAGCTCCGCCCGCCGTGCGCGGGCCGGGGCGCTTTATGCGGGTACGGCAGATACAGTCATCGTTTCAGGAGCTTTCATGAATCCTTTTCTTTTTCTGCGCGGAGAGTTCCGCCGTTCCTGGGGAGGCGCGCTGGCGCTTGCTCTGGTGCTGGCCTTTGCCGGGAGCCTCAGCCCCGCCGTTTCCATGATGGAGCGCGCCATACGTTCCGGCATGGCCGAATCCGCCGACGCCTTCGACCTCCTTGTGGGCGCCAGGGGCAGCGCCGTGGATCTGGTGCTCGGCGCGGTGTACCTCAGGCCCGAAGCCCTTTCCCTCCTGCCCGAGGGCATGCTTGAGGAAGTGAAGTCCCACGGCGGCATACGCTGGGCCGCGCCCCTTGCCTTCGGCGACCGCTGGCGCGATTTTCCCCTTGCGGGCACTTCTTCGGAACTGGTCAATCTCGGCGGCAGAAGGCCCCTTGCCTCCGGCCGCATGTTTCTCAATACCGACGAGGCCGTGGTGGGCGCGGGCGTGCCCCTGAAGGAAGGGGACAGCTTTGCCCCGAGTCACGGCAGCGTGGCCGAAGCCGCGCTGGATGAGGACGGCTCCTCCCGTGCCCATGAGCACATGTTCCGCGTGGTGGGGAAAATGCCCGCCACCGGCACCCCGTGGGACAGGGCCATCGTGGTGCCCATAGAGGCGCTGTGGAACATGCACGGCGCAGGCACGGGCCGTTCCTCCGTGGTGGTGGTCAAGCCCGTCACCGTGGCGGATGCCTACCGCCTGCGCGCGGCGTTCAATGCGCGCGACACGCAGGCCGTGTTCTCCGGCGAGGTGCTCACCCGGCTTTTCAGCACGCTGGAAGACATGCACAACGTCATGCTCATGCTCACCAGCGCCGCACAGGCGGCCGCCCTTGCCGCGGCCCTGGTCTCGGGCTTCTTTGCCGTGGCCATGCGCGTGAAGTCCCTGGCGCTTCTGCGCGCCCTGGGCGCTTCCCACGGCTTTCTTGCCGTGAGCGTGTGGCTCATGGTTTCGGGCATCATGCTGGCGGGCTGTCTGCTCGGTCTCGGCCTCGGCTGCATGATGGCCTCCGCCGCAAGCATGTGGATACAGGCGGAAACCGGGGTGGCCCTTGCCGTTTCCCTTTCCGCCCGGGAATGCCTTGCGGTGCTTGCGGCCTTCGGCTGCGGATGCGTGGCCGCCGCGCTTCCCGCCTATTTTGCCTGCCGTCGCACGGCGGGGGAACTGCTGCGCACGGCCTGAGTGCGGTGCCTTTCAGCAAAAAAAAGGGGGCGCAGGCCCCCTTTTCGTTTGCTGACGCATTTGTCAGTAGAGTTCTATTTCTTCCAGGTCGTCGGGAATATAAATGCCGCCGCGGAACACGGAGGCCGCCTCCTCCGTATAGCGCTCCTTGCGCGTGCCGAGGGTGGCGGAATCTTCGGTGTGCCAGAGCACGATGTTCTTCACCCGCTGTTTGCGCGCAAGCAGGGCGGCTTCGCGCACGGTGCCGTGCCCTATGAGGTGGGGCCGGAAGATTCTGGCGTCGGATTCCAGGCAGAAGGCTTCGTGGAAGAGCCAGTCCGCCCCTTCCAGATAATGGGCGCAGACGGGCTGACAGGGTTCGTCGCCGGTGCAGACGATGCGCTGACCGTTCGGGTCCTGCATGTGGAAGCCGTACTGTTCCGCCTTGCGGGAGTGGGTGTTGAAGAAGGTCACCGTATGCCCGGCGATGGAGCGCTGTTCCCCGTCCTTCACGGGAACGAAGCGGATGCTGGTTCCCACGGGGGAGAACTGCTTTTCACTCAGGGTGAACTGGCAGATGGAGCGCAGTTTTTCCGCAAGACGCGCATGACAGTGGATGCGGAAGATGTCGCTTCTCTTTTCCCGCAGAAAAAGGGAGGAGATCATGCGCACAAGCCAGATGACGCCGAGGGAATGGTCGATATGCTCATGGGTGACGAAAAGATCGGTCAGTTCCGTGAGGGGAATGCCCGCCTTGTTCAGCTGAACGAGAATGCCGTTGCCGCCTCCGCCGTCTACCAGAAGGCCGCCCTGCGGACCCTGCAGCATGAAGCAGGTATTGTAGTAATGCAGGGTATTGGCCGCTCCCGTACCGAGAACGATGAGCTTTTTCATGTTCTCCTCCTCGTCTTGCTTGTATTACACCATACGGAGCGGCGGGTGCTGCGTCAAGCATCGGCTCGTGAGCTTTTTTTTGCATTTTCCGTATGTTGCGCGAAGGGGCCGGAAAAGTTCCGCCATGCCCTGCCCGCAGAGGCACGGGCGGGGAAATTGAAGCTTGACATTTGTGTTTGATGCGGGAAAACATACCTTTTTCTGTCTGCTTTCGGCGGGGGCCTGCCGGCTTCCGCCTGCAAGAATATCATGGCGTATCGTCGCGCCCGGAGGAAGCCTCATGGCTGAATATAAGAAAACGCTGAATCTGCCCGTCACCGGGTTCCCCATGAAGGCGAATCTGGTCCAGAAGGAACCGGAAACGCTGAAATTCTGGGAAGAAAACAATGTGTTCCAGCTTATGCAGGACGCTTCCGGCTCGCGCGGCGAGTTCGTGCTGCACGACGGCCCGCCCTATGCCAACGGCCATATTCATCTGGGCACGGCCCTGAACAAGATCCTCAAGGACATGATCATCAAGTCCCGCAACCTCATGGGCTGGAAAACCGGCTACATTCCCGGCTGGGACTGCCACGGTCTGCCCATCGAGCACAATGTGGAACTGGAACTCGGGGACAAGAAGAAGGATCTGCCTCCCCACGTCATCCGCAAGCGCTGCCGTCAGTATGCCCAGAAGTTCCTGGACATCCAGCGCAAGGAATTCAAGCGCCTCGGCGTGCTGGGCGACTGGGAACATCCCTACATGTCCATGGATCCGGCCTATGAATCCGTGACCGCGGCCGAACTTGCCACCTTTGTGGAACGCGGCGGCGTGGTGCGCAGCAAGAAGCCCATCTACTGGTGCTGCCACTGCAAGACGGCCCTTGCCGAAGCGGAAGTGGAATACCGCGATCTTTCCTCGCCTTCCATTTATGTGCGCTTCCCCCTGCCTGATCCCAGGCTTGCCGAAGTCTTCCCCGGCGCCGACGTTTCCCGTGCCTACATCGTCATCTGGACCACCACGCCCTGGACGCTGCCGAGCAACCTTGCCGTGTGCGTGCACCCCGAACTCCGCTACGCCCTTGTGGAGCAGGGCGGCAGTCAGTACATCCTGGCTTCCGAACTGGTGGAAGGCTGCGCCAGGACCTTCGGCTGGAGCGATTACACCGTGCTCGGTGAAACCACGGGCGACAAGCTGGAAAAGCTTGAGGCCCGCCATCCCTTCATCGACCGTCCCTCGCTCATCATCAACGGCACCCACGTCACGCTGGACGCGGGCACGGGCTGCGTGCACACCGCTCCCGGCCACGGCCGCGAGGACTACGAAGTGGGCGTGAAGTACGGCCTCGACGTGTATTCTCCGCTGGATGACGAAGGGCGTTTCCTGCCCACCGTGGAATTCTTTGCGGGCATGCAGGTGTTCGACGCCAACCCCGCCGTCATCGCCAAGGTGGAGGAAGTGGGGCACCTTCTGGCCAGGCAGGATATTTCCCATTCCTACCCCTGCTGCTGGCGCTGCAAGGAACCCGTCATCTTCCGCGCCACCACCCAGTGGTTCATAGGCATGGAACCCAACAACCTGCGCGGCAAGGCGCTGGACGCCATCCAGAACAAGGTGAAGTGGATTCCCTCCTGGGGCCAGGGCCGCATCTACAACATGGTGGAATCGCGTCCCGACTGGTGCATTTCCCGTCAGCGCATGTGGGGCGTGCCCATTCTCGCCCTCATCTGCAAGGACTGCGGCGAAGTGTGGAACGACCCGGCCTGGATGCGTGAGATAGCCTCCCGCTTCGCCACCCATCCCACGGGCTGCGACTACTGGTACGAGCACGGCGTGGAGGAAATCGCTCCCGAAGGCCTTGTCTGCCCGCACTGCGGCGGCAGGCACTGGGAAAAGGAAGACGACATCCTCGACGTGTGGTTCGACTCCGGCACCAGCTTTGCCGCGGTCATGGAACAGCGCCCCGAAGGCAAGGTTCCCGCCGATCTGTATCTGGAAGGTTCCGATCAGCACCGCGGCTGGTTCCACAGCTCCCTGCTGGTTTCCGTGGGCACCCGCGACATCGCGCCCTACAAGGCCGTGCTCACCCACGGCTATGTGGTGGACGGCACGGGCCGCAAGATGTCCAAGTCCATCGGCAACGTGGTGGCCCCGCAGGAAGTCATCGACAAGTACGGCGCGGAACTGCTGCGCCTGTGGGTCGCTTCCGTGGATTACCGTGAGGACATCCGCTATTCCGAAGAGATCATGAAGCGCCTTGTGGACGCCTACCGCCGCATCCGCAACACCTGCCGCTACCTGCTGGGCAGCATTCACGACCTCACCCCCGCCGATCTTGTGCCGTTCCAGCTCATGAAGCCTCTGGACCGCTATGCCCTGAGCCTTGTGGCCGCCTTCCACGAAAGCGCGGAAACCGCCTATCAGGAATACGAGTTCCACAAGGTGTTCCAGGGCCTGCACGGCCTCTGCGCCACCGACCTTTCGGCCTTCTATCTGGACGTGCTCAAGGACCGCCTCTATTCCTCCCTGCCGGACAGCGCGGAACGCCGTTCCGCCCAGAGCGCGCTGTATCAGATGCTGCTCATCATGCTGCGCGACATGGCTCCCATCATGAGCTTCACGGCCGAGGAAGTGTTCCGTCACATCCCCGAGGCCCTCAAGCCCGTGGACAAGGACGGCAGGCCCGTGGTCACGGTGTTCGCCATGCCGCAGAAGGACGTTTCCAGCTTCCGCCTCTCCGACGATGAGCGCGGCGCGTGGGAAATGGTCATGGATATCCGTGCAGGCGTCACCCGCGCCATCGAGCCTCTGCGCAAGGACGGCGTCATCGGTCACGCGCTGGATACCCATGTGACCCTGTATGTGGATGACAAGCTCCGCTCCGCCATTGCCGACAGCGGCGCCGACATGCGTTCCGTGTGCATCGTGTCGCAGCTCGACATCGCCCCCTTCAAGGATGCCCCTGTGGACGCCCTTTCCACCGCTCAGCTCGACGAATGCCCCGGCCTTGCCGTGCGTGTGAAGAAGGCCGGCGGGGAAAAGTGCGAACGCTGCTGGATGTACTCGGAGGAACTGGGTACCGATCCGGCGCATCCCACCCTGTGCCCGCGCTGCGCTTCCGTCATGAGGGAGCTTGAAGCGAAACAGGGCGGGGAAGCGTAGTGAAGGAAACAAAGCGTTACGGCCTGGTCGCCCTGGTGGCGCTCATCTGGCTTGTGCTGGATCAGCTCACCAAGGCGGCCATAACGGCCGGCATCGCGCCCGGCCGCGGCTTTTCCGTTATTGACGGGTGCTTCAACATCGTGCATGTGCTGAACCGGGGCGCGGCCTTCGGTTTTCTGAACAACGAAGACACGAGCTGGCAGTTCTGGCTCTTTCTCGGAGCCGCCGTCGTGGTGGGGGGCGTCATCGTGCACATCGTGCGCACCTCGCCGCCGAGCCGCATGCTTTTCTTCGGCATGGGGAGCATTCTCGGCGGAGCCGTGGGCAACCTTGTGGACAGGATCCGCTTCCGCGCGGTGACGGACTTTCTGGACGTGTACTGGGGCGAGTGGCACTGGCCGGCCTTCAATGTGGCCGACATCGCCATCTGCCTGGGAGTGGCCGCCGCGGCCCTCGTGCTTCTGCGGCAGAGCCCTGAAGAAAAGGGGAAACACTAGCCATGCTCATTACCGACCTCAGCAGTGAACAGCTTCTCATGCTCATTGTTCCGGCCCTGCCGAACATGTGGGCGCTCAAGCACGCCATGTATCACGATTTTCCCACGCCCCGGGAAAAGTACCGCTGGATGATGGCCTGTGTGTTCATTCCCTGCCTCGGCGGCCTTGCCTACTACTTTGTGGGCAGAAAGCACGCCAGCAGGGAAAAGGTGGACATACTCGCCAGAATCGAGGCGGAACGTGCCCGCGCGGCCGAGGAAAAGGCCGCCGGGGAAAAAGCCGCTGCAGAGGAAGCTGCGCCTGCCGCACTCGAAGCCTCTTTTGTGCAGGAAGAGCCCGGGAAGCCCGAAAGGTCGGAAAAAGCCGTGCCCGGCACGGGAAGCGACTGGTCTTTCGGCTGCCCCGACGAGAAGCGGAAGCCGCAGGCATAACACATTGACAGTCTTGCTTCCGGCCGTATCAGGGGGAACCGCGGTTCCCGGCCGGAACCTTCGTGCAACGGGAGCGGGTACCACCCGCACACACCATTCAGGAGAAAAGGTTATGGATCTTATGAGATGGGGCCGCAACCTTGCCCTTTTGTCTCTGCCCCTCATGTTTACTGCCTGCGTGACCACCAGTGAGCACAACGCTCTGCAGGCTCAGGTCAATCAGATGAACCGCCAGATGAGCAGCAGCCAGACCAATCAGGCCGACAGCTGGTCTCAGCTCATGGAACTCCGCCAGGAAGTGGCCGAACTGCGCGGTCAGCTCGATACCATCAACTACGCCCTGCAGCGTGCGGGCGGCGCGCAGAAGCTGGCCGATACCGTGGCCCTGCACGACCGCGCCCTGCGCCTCGTGGAAAGCCAGATGGCCCTTGACCTGCAGCTCACCCCCGATCCCTCCGTGCAGGGTATGCCCGGCGCTGCTCCCGGTATGGTGCCCGGCGCCGTGCCCGGTGCTGTTCCCGGCGTCGCGGCCGCTGCTCCCGCACAGCCCGCCGTCCAGCCCGCAGCCCCCGTCGCCCCCGCTGCTCCCGCCGCCCAGCCTCAGAGCAATGTGGATATGGCGCAGGCCCTGTACGACAACGGTATGCAGTCCTTCAACAACCGCCAGTACGAGGCCGCTCTGCGCTCCTTCAGCGATTTCACCAAGACTTATTCCAAGAACAAGCTGGTCTCCAATGCCTGGTTCTGGCAGGGTGAATGCCAGTATCAGCTGAAGAATTACGCCGAAGCCGCCCTGGCCTACGAAAACGTGATCTCCGGCTACCCCAACAGCGTCAAGGCCCCCGCTTCCTACCTGAAGCAGGGTATGTCCTTCCTCCAGCTCAATAAGAAGGCCGCCGCCAAACAGCGCCTTACCGAACTGACGCGCAAATACCCCAAGGCCCCCGAAGCCGCCCGCGCCAAGCAGGTCATCAAGCAGAACAAACTGTAATGCTCCCGGCCTTCCGCCTTTCCAGGCCCGCCCGCCGTCTCCCGGCAGGCGGGCTTTTCGTATCCTGCGGCAAGGAAAAGCAGGAAAGGCAAGGAAAGGCAGGCGGGGCGCCGCCCCGCACCCCGCCGGGGGGAATGATTCCCCCCGGCCCCCTCATCCGGCAGGGCCGAACGTGGGGGCACGCAAAGGCACTCCTTCGACTCGCTGCTTTGCTCGTTCTTCGCAGGCGGAAAGCCCCGGCATACCCCGCTGCGGCTGCATCCTCAGTGTGAGCGTGTCCTGCCGGACCCGCTCACGCAGGCCGCCTGTTTTCCGCCTGCGCCGGAAAACAGGGACAAAGGAAGAGATTTCAGGAAAAGGGGAGTGGAGCAGCGTTTTTTGCGCTGTTCTGCCGTGAGGTTTGCAACGCGTGAGTTTCTTTTGTTTTTCCTTGGGAAAGAATACCCGTGTTGCAACGCCGGAGAGGCTTTCGTTGGCGAAGGTGGGCCGTGTATCAACGCTCCGGGCCCCCGGCCTGCGCCGGGCAGTCGTTGCAAAGGAAAGGATTTCAGGAAAAGGGGAGTGGAGCAGCGTTTTTTGCACTGTTCTGCCGTGAGGTTTGCAACGCGTGAGTTTCTTTTGTTTTTCCTGAGGAAAGAATACCCGTGTTTCAACGCCGGAGAGGCTTTCATGGGCAAAGGTGGGCCGTGTATCAACGCTCCGGGCCCCCGGCCTGCGCCGGAAAACAGGGACAAAGGAAGAGATTTCAGGAAAAGGGGAGTGGAGCAGCGGCTTCTGCGGGGGGGGCACGGCTTGCACAACGCGTGAGTTTCTTTTGTTTTTTCTTGGGAAAGGAGGGCCGTGTTGCAACGCCGGAGAGGCTTTCGTTGCCAAAGGTGGGCCGCGTATCAACGCTCCGGGCTCCCGGGCTGCCTTCAGGCGGCAGGGCCGGGGGATGCAGGCGGAATGTACTTCCGCCGTAAGCAAGGCTCGAACCGTGCAGGCCCTGCGCCCTGTACCGTGTGCCCGGAGGCGATGTGCCTCTGCGTCGCACAGGCGATGGAAAGGGCGGGCCACGGTGTTGCCCGGGCTCCGGCAAGGTCAGACAAGCCTCTGCGTCGCAGAGGCTCTGTCTGTGCAGGCTCTGGAGAGCCCCGCGCAGGGGCACCCCGGGGGGCCGCGCTTGGCAAGCGCGGAAGAATCGGGTATGATAGCATGTTTTTCAAGGTATGTCATTTTTTTCTTCATTACTATCAGGATTCGATATGCCGGATACCATAAAAAACGAAGAGGAGCTGCACATCACGGCTCCTGAAGATTCTCTCCCCCCCTGCTCGCTGGAAGAGCTGCCCGACATCATGCGCGAGGCCTGCGCCCGCGCAGGCTGGACGCGCCTCATGCCCGTACAGGCCCATGCGCTTCCCTATCTCATGGCCGGGCGCGATCTCATGGTGCAGTCACGCACGGGCAGCGGCAAAACCGGCGCGTATCTTCTGCCGCTTCTTTCTCTGCTGAACCCGGAGGAAAAAAAGCCTCAGGCGCTCATTCTCGCGCCCACGCGCGAACTGGCAAGTCAGGTGGAACACGAGGCGGCCCTGCTTCTGGAAGGAACGGGTCTTTCCGCCGCCGCCCTGTACGGCGGCGTGGGCTACGGCCGTCAGCTTGAGGCGCTCCGTTCCGGGGTGCAGCTCATCGTGGGCACGCCCGGCCGCGTGCTGGATCACCTTCTGCGCCGCACCCTTTCTCTGGATGCCCTGCGCGCCCTTGTTTTCGATGAGGCCGACAGAATGCTTTCCATCGGCTTCTACCCCGACATGAAGGAAATTCAGCGCTATCTGCCGAAGCATCCTCTGCTTTCCACGCTTTTTTCCGCCACCTATCCCCAGCACGTTCTGAACCTTGCCGGGGAATTTCTGCGTGATCCGCAGATGCTCAGCCTCTCCCAGGGGCAGGTGCATGTGGCCACCATCCAGCATCTTTATGTGGAATGCGGCCGCATGGACAAGGACCGCACGCTGGTGCGCCTCATGGAAACCGAGAACCCCACCTCGGCCATCATTTTCTGCAACACCAAGTCCAACGTTCATTACGTCACCGCCGTGCTCAAGGGCTTCGGCTACAATGCCGACGAGCTTTCGGCCGACCTTTCGCAGAACAGGCGCGAGGAAGTGCTTTCCCGCCTGCGCGAGGGCAAGGTGCGCCTTCTGGTGGCCACGGACGTGGCGGCCCGGGGCATCGACATCCCGGATCTGTCCCATGTGTTTCTCTACGAACCGCCGGAAGACAGGGAATCCTACATCCATCGCGCGGGCCGTACCGGCCGTGCGGGGGCTGCGGGCACCGTGATCTCTCTGGTGGACATCATGGAGAAGATGGAGCTTCAGCGCATTGCCTCCTTCTACCGCATCGACATCACGCCCCTTCCCAACCCCACCGATGAGGATGTGGCCCTTGCCGCCGGGCGCAGGGAAACCGCGCTTCTGGATGCGCGCCGCCGCGCCTGCACCGGGCTTCAGCTGGAACGTGCGCGCCGTTACCTTCCCCTGGTGAAGGATCTGGCCCGCGGTGAGGATGAGGATCAGCTGCTTCTTCTGGCGCTTCTTCTGGATGCGGACTATCAGCGCAGCCTCGGCATGGAGCAGTCGCTGCCCCGTGCCCGCGCGGAAAAGGATGCCGAATCCCCCCGCCGCAGACGCCGCGAAAAGAGCGAAGGCTCTTCCGAGGAAGGCGGGGAGAAGTCCCGTTCCCGTCGCCGCTCCCGCAGAAAGGAGCAGGACGGGGAGGTTGCCGAAGGTGCGGAAAAGCCTGAGAAGACGGAAGAGCAGGGCGAAGCCCCTTCCGCGGAAGCTGCGCCCGTTCAGGAAGGTGAAGGCCGTCGCCGCAGGCCGCGCCGTCGTTCCCGTCGCCGTGCTTCGCCGGAAGGCGGAAGCGCCCCGCAGGAAGGAGCCGCCGCTCCGGCGGAAGGTGAGTAGGAGCCGTGCGCGTTCCCGGCACGGTGGTGGATCCGCAGGCCGGAAATTCCGGCCCGGAAGCACTGGTGGCCACCTTCGAGGCCCTGAGTGCGGAAGCGGATTTTCCCGCCTTTCTTCATCTTCTCGGCACAGGCCGCCTTGCCTTTTCCGCAAGGCGGGCTCTTCAGCCCGTGTTTTCGGCGCTTTGCGTGGGTTTGTGGCGTCTGGCCATGCAGAGGGCCGTGCCGGACAACGCGGAAAAGGCCTATGAGCGTTATCTCGAATCGCTCTGGCCGAAGCTGAAGGATGCCGACACCTACATGGTGCTCGTGCGCGACATCGCCCGTTTCCTGCCCGAAAGCGGGGCGGACGATTTCACGCCCACGGCCCGCGAACTCTTTTCCCGCGCGGGAAAGGAACCCGATCAGGCGAAGGTTGTGGGCATGGCGCTCTTTCTGCGCCGCCTGTATGAGTATTTCTTCAACCATATCATATAATCAGGAATCATTATGCCTCAGTACGGCGACCTTGTCATTCTGGCCTCTCCCCGCGGAAAAAGGCACATCTACCGCATCGAACAGGGGCAGGATCTGCATACGCAGGATGGCGTCATGCGGGCCTGCGATGTGGTGGAGGCGGAATTCGGCACGGAAGTGCGCACGGCCAAGGGCGTGCCCTTCCGGCTGGAGAAGCCGCAGCTTCACGATCTCGTCATGGGCATCAAGCGTCAGACGCAGATCATGTATCCCAAGGACATGGGCCTTATCTGCTTCAAGCTCGGCGTGGGCAACGGGCGCACCATTCTGGAAGCCGGTTCCGGCTCCGGGGGCTTCACCATCGCGCTTTCGTGGTTTTCCGGCTCCGAAGGCCATGTGCACAGCTTCGAGGCGCGCGAGGAATTCCACAAGCTTGCCAGGCGCAACCTGGAATGGGCGGGCGTGGGCAGGAACGTCACCCTGCACCACAGGGACATTGCCGACGGTTTCGGTGTGGACGACCCGGAATGCCTGAACGGGAAGAAGGGCGACGCGCTCTTTCTCGATGTGCGCACCCCGTGGGAGTACCTCGACGCCGCGCGCGAGGCTCTTGTGCCCGGCGCGCCCATAGCCTTCCTTCTGCCCACGGTGGAGCAGGTTTCCCAGCTCATCACGGCGCTGGAAATAGGGCCTTTTGAGGAAACGGAAGTATGCGAAGTGCTGGTGCGCCCCTGGAAGGTGGTGCCCGGCCGCCTGCGCCCGGCCGACCGCATGAGCGCGCACACCGCGTTTCTGGTGTTCACGCGCATTCAGGAACGAAGCGCCGACTGGGACGCCCTCATTCCCCTGGGCACGCGCGAACGCAAGCAGGAAGCGGCCCGTCAGGCCCGCCTGGCCGCCGCGCGCGGGGAAGACCCCGAAAGCGTGGATTACGAAATCTGACGCATGGCTTTCCATGCCGCCCGCACACGGATGCTTTCCGGGGTGCGGGCGTCGTTGTTTTTTCTCCGCAGGCAGAGGCCTGCGCGGAAGGAACGTGACGTTAAGGCTTCCCTGCTCCCGGGCCCTGCGGAACATCCGCCGCAGGCCGGCCCGCCTTCCCGCTTCTGGCGCGCATGCCGCGCCGTGTGAAATAACGCAACAACTCTTTCTGCCATGAACATCACCATCCAGAATCTTTCCAAGTCTTACGGCGGCCGCGATATCTTCAACGACTTTTCGCTGGATATCGTGGACGGCATGCGCCTTTGCGTATGCGGTCCCAACGGCACGGGCAAATCCACGCTTCTGCGCATGCTGGCGGGGGGCACCGCGCCGGACGGCGGGCGCGTCATCATTCCGCGCGAATGCCGCGTGGGCTATGTGGAACAGCTGCTGGATGAAGGCACGCTGGGCGTGCCGCTTCTGGACTCGGTGCCGGCGGCTCTGCCCGACTGGGGCGACTTCTGGCAGGAATGGGAAAAGGCGCAGGAAGCGGGGGATACCGCGGCCATGAACCGCCTCATGGCGCGTCAGCACGATCTGGAAACGCGCTACGGCTACAACCCCGAACAGCGCGCGCAGACGGTGCTGTCCGGCCTCGGCTTCGTGAAGGACAAGTGGAAGCTCCCCATCAGGCAGCTTTCCGGCGGCTGGCGGGAAAGGGCGAAGCTTGCGCGCGTGCTCACCGCCGGGGCCGACGTGCTCTTTCTCGACGAACCCACCAACCACCTCGACCTTGAGGCCGTGGAATGGCTGGAAGAGTTCCTCATGGATTTCAAGGGCGTGCTGGTCTTTGTGGCCCACGACCGCGTGTTCATGGACCATGTGGGCACGCACGTTCTGTATCTTGGTGCGTCAAAGCCTGTGTTCCGCAAGTGCAACTACTCGAAATTCCTTGAACTTCAGGAAGAGATAGAGGAGCAGCGCGAGAGGGAGGCCAAGCAGATAGCCGACGAGATAGCGCACAAGATGGATTTTGTGCGCCGCTTCAAGGCCAAGGCCACCAAGGCCCGGCAGGCGGGTTCGCGGCAGAAGCAGGCAAAGAAGCTGGAAAAGGAGCTGGAACAGTACCGGCCCGAACCGAAGAGGAAGGAACTTTCCTTCAAGTGGCCCGAGGCCGCACCTTCGGAAAAGGTGGTGCTTGCCGCCTCCGAACTGGCCTTCCATTTCCCCGACGGAACCACGCTCTGGCCGCCGCTCACCTTTTCCCTGTTCCGCGGGCAGAGGGTGGGCCTTGTGGGGCACAACGGCTGCGGCAAGTCCACGCTGCTCAAGATTCTGGCGGGCAGGCTCTCCCGCACGGGCGGCAGCTTCAGCATGGGTTCCTCCACGCGCATGGGCTACTACAGCCAGCAGCAGGCCGAAACGCTGGACCTCGGCGGCACGGTGCTCGGTGAAATGCGCCGTCTTTCCGACCCGCACACCACGGAAGAGGAACTCATGAGCGTGCTCGGCCTCTTCATGCTGGGGCAGGGCTATTTCGACCGGAACGTGGAATCCCTTTCCGGCGGCGAGAGAAGCCGCCTTGCCCTGGCGCTTCTGTTCCTGCGCCGCTGCAACTTCCTGGTGCTCGACGAACCGACCAACCATCTCGATCTGGAAAGCCGCGACGCTCTGGTGGAGGCGCTGGAAGCCTTCGACGGCACGCTGCTTGTGGTGGCCCACGACAGGCATCTTCTGATGGAGGCCGTGGACGAGATATGGGCCGTGGATGATACGGGCATCACGGTGTACAAGGAAGGCTTTGCCCAGTACGACGCGGCCCGCCGCGCCGCGCGCACGCAGGCCCGGCAGGAAGCGGAAGAGACGCGGGCCGCCGCCCCGGGAAAGATTGCGCCGGGCCTTTCCCGCGAGGATCTGAAGCGCATCAAGCGCGAACAGGCCGAGCAGCGCAACGCCCTGTACAAGAAGCTCAGGCCCCTTCAGGCGAAGTACGAGGAAAAGGAAAAGGCGCTGGAAGAGGTGCTCACCCGCCACGACGAGGTGGAAAAGCTCCTGGCCGATCCCGACATTTATGCCGACGGCGCCAAGGCCACGGCCCTGCTCAAGGAGTTTCACGACCTTGAGGAGCGTTCGGAAAAGGGCCTTGAGGAACTCGGCGAACTGGAAGCGCAGATTGCGGAGCTTGAGGCGCAGCGCGCGGCCCTGTCGCTGGACGGGGGCGAGCAGTAATTTCAGGGAGAAAAAGGAAGCGGGCGCGTTGTCATCATTCTGCCCCAGTTCTGTGTCATACTGGGAAGGTTCGTGAGAATAGCGCTGCTTCACTGATTTTTTTCTGGAAATTTTTTCAGGAAAGGTAGACTATCGTGCTGGACGCAGATGTCGGTCCGCAAGCCGTTTCTCTTCTTTTTGTGGAGCAGCCGTGATCGATCGGAAGTATTTGCAGTGCCATTTTTTCAGATCGCAGAGCAAGGAAAGGGACATGCACAGGAAGAAGCCGCAGGGGGGAAGGTTGTATCGCATCGGGGAAGCCGCCCGTGCGCTGAACCTTCAGACCAGCGTGCTCCGTTTCTGGGAAGGCGAGTTCCCTGTTCTTCAGCCCGTGCGCACGCCCAAGGGCCAGCGCCTGTACACGGAAAGCGACATGGAGCTTCTGCGCAGGATACGTTCCCTGCTCCACGAACAGGGCATGACCATTGAAGGCGCGCGTCGCGTCCTTTCCGGTCAGGCCGTGCCCCCTCTCTCCGAGGCCCTTTCGTCCGGCCCCGCCTCCCTCGCCGGGGCCGATGAGGCCTTTTTGCGGGACATCGTGCGTTCCCTTACGGACATACGCGCCCTGCTCACCTCCAACCCGTCCAAGGAGAACCGTTCATGATACTTTCGCCCTCGCTTCTCTCCGCCGACTGCGGAAAACTGGCTCAAACCCTGCAGGAACTGGAACAGGCCGGAGTGAAGTGGGTACACTGGGACGTGATGGACGGGCATTTTGTGCCCAACATGACGTTCGGTCAACATGTCATCAAAGGCCTGCGCGCGGCGTCGGGTCTTTTTTTTGACGTGCACCTCATGATAGAGCGTCCGGAACGCTACCTGGCCGATTTCAGGGCCGCGGGGGCCGACATGCTCGTGGTTCATGCCGAAGCCACGACGCACCTTCAGCGCACGCTTGCGGAAATACGCCGCCTGGGTATGAAGGCGGGCGTGGCGCTCAACCCTTCCACACCGCTCTGCGTGCTCGATTATGTGCTGGACGATGTGGACATGGCACTGGTCATGAGTGTGAACCCCGGCTTCGGGGGACAGAAATTTCTGCCCGCCACCTTCCGCAAGGTCGCGGAACTGCGGGCAAAACTCAATGCGGCCGGACGAAGCGACTGCCTTGTGCAGGTCGACGGCGGCGTGAACCTTGAAAACACGAAAGCCCTGACGGAGGCCGGGGCCGACGTTCTGGTTTCCGGTTCCGCCTTTTTCGGCCATCCGCCCTTCAGCGAACGCCTTGCCGCGTTCATGGCCGCCGCCGGCTGCTGAAAAATTTTTCCGTACTACCCTAAGGAGACCGCTTTTATGCCTACTCGCGCAGAACTTGCCAATGCCATCCGCGCCCTTTCCATCGACGCCATAGAAAAAGCCAGGTCCGGGCATCCCGGAGCCCCCATGGGCATGGCCGATATGGCGGAATCTCTGTGGCGTGGTTTTCTGAAGCATAATCCTGCCGACCCTGCGTGGCCCGACCGCGACCGTTTCGTGCTCTCCAACGGTCACGCCTCCATGCTGCTGTATTCCCTTCTGCACCTCACAGGCTACGATCTTTCCATGGACGACATCCGCTCCTTCCGTCAGCTCGGCGCCAAGACTCCGGGCCACCCGGAAAGAGGCGTCACCCCCGGCGTGGAAGTGACCACCGGCCCCCTCGGCCAGGGCATAGCCACGGCCGTGGGCATGGCCCTTGCCGAACGCATGATGGCCCGTGAGTTCAACCGCGAGGGCTTCCCGGTGATGGATCACTACACCTGGGTGTTCCTCGGCGACGGCTGCCTCATGGAAGGCCTTTCCCAGGAAGCCTGCTCCCTTGCGGGCACCTGGAAGCTCGGCCGCCTCATCGCCCTTTACGACGACAACGCCATTTCCATCGACGGCGAGGTGAAGGGCTGGTTCACCGACGATACGCCCGCCCGCTTCGAGGCCATGGGCTGGCATGTGGTGCGCGGTGTGGACGGCCATGACGGCGAGGCCGTGGACATGGCCATACGCGAAGCCATGGCCGTGACGGACAAGCCTTCCCTCATCTGCTGCAAGACCGTCATCGGCCGTTTTGCGCCCAGCAAGGCCGGCACGGCCTCCTGCCACGGCGCGCCTCTCGGCCCCGAGGAAGCCGCTGCCGCCCGCGCGGCCATGGGCTGGAACGAAGAACCCTTCACCGTGCCGGCGGAGATCTATGCCGCGTGGGATGCCCGCGAAAAGGGCGCGGCCGCCCAGAAGGCCTGGGAAGAGATGTTCGCCGCCTATGAGAAGGCCTATCCTGAACTTGCCGCGGAATTTCGCCGCCGCATGAAGGGCGAACTTCCCGCCGCCTGGCCCGCTGCCGCCCGTGCGGCCGTGGAAGCCGCCGCTGCCGAGGAAAAGTCCGTGGCCACCCGTGCGGCGGGCAAGAACGCCCTCAACATCTTTGCGCCCGTGCTTCCCGGGCTTGTGGGCGGCTCCGCCGACCTCAGCGGTTCCGTGGGCACGGAATTCAAGGGTGCGCAGACCCT
>NZ_CALUWY010000045.1 GCF_944324615.1 uncultured Mailhella sp. | reverse complement strand
TTGAACCTGTGACCCCCGCCGTGTGAAGGCGATGCTCTACCAACTGAGCTAACTGCCCATGCGCAGGTATGTGTTTAGGGAAAATGTTCCTTTCTGTCAACAGCGATCCGGGATGTTTTCCGGCGGCGCGGCTTTTTTCCGGGCCGGAAGGGCGGAAGTGATGCGAAAAGGAAAAGAAAAGCCCCGCGGACAATGTCTGCGGGGCCTTGAATGGCGAAGCGGATGGGACTTGAACCCACGACCTCCGGCGTGACAGGCCGGCGTTCTAACCAACTGAACTACCGCTCCAGATATGGAGTGGGGGGAAAACCCCTTTTAAACAAAAGTGGCGAAGCGGATGGGACTTGAACCCACGACCTCCGGCGTGACAGGCCGGCGTTCTAACCAACTGAACTACCGCTCCACTTTTCGCATGGTGGGCAGTACAGGACTTGAACCTGTGACCCCCGCCGTGTGAAGGCGATGCTCTACCAACTGAGCTAACTGCCCATGCGCAGGTATGTGTTTATGGAAAATGCCCCCTTCTGTCAACAGAAAAAACGTGCTTTGCGCGATTTTTTTTGAAAGAGGCTTATAACATGTTGTTTTTGCTATGATTTGCCGCTTCTCAGGATTTTTCCTGATACAGGCCGCGCTTTTTCAGCTCGATTTCCACGCAGGCCAGGGCCGCCGGAGTGACGCCGGAAATGCGTCCGGCCTGGCCCAGGGTGAGGGGGCGTATGGCGTTGAGCTTTTCCTGAATTTCGCGGGAAAGCCCGGCGATGCCGGTATAGTCCATGTCGGCGGGCAGGCGCACGGCCTCCTGCCGGGCGGCGCGGCGCACCAGCTCATCCTGCAGTTCCAGATAGCCGGAGTAGCGGAGTATGGTTTCCGTTTCCTGCACGATGCTTTCGGGCGCGTCGGCCAGTTCCGGCAGAAACACGGAGAGGCGGCGCAGGGGAAGCTGCGGACGGCGGCCGAGGTCGGCCAGGGTGACGGCCTGACTGGGGCAGGGTTCCCCGAGTCCGGCAAAGGCGGCCTGCGTGGCGGCGTCGGGCGTGAGGCGCACGGAGGTGAGCTTGTCCATGAGTCCGTGCAGGGCCTTCTGCCTTTCGCGGAACACCTCCCACTGATGGTCGCCCACAAGGCCTATGTCGCGGCCGCGCGGAGTGAGGCGCGCGTCGGCATTGTCCTCACGCAGGAGCAGGCGGTATTCCGCGCGGGAGGTGAACATGCGGAAAGGTTCGTTGGTACCCTTGGTGACCAGTTCGTCGGCCAGCACGGCCATGTAGGCTTCGCTGCGGGCGGGCAGGAAAGGCTCCTTGCCCGAGATTTTCGCGTCCATGTTGAGCGCGGCCCACAGGCCCTGGGCGGCGGCCTCCTCGTAGCCCGAGGTACCGTTGATCTGCCCGGCCAGCCACAGGCCGTTCACCTTGCGGGTTTCAAAGGTGGGGCGCAGCTGCACGGGGTTCACATAGTCGTATTCGATGGCGTAGCCCGGGCGCACGATTTTTGCGTGTTCCAGCCCGCGGATGGAGTTCACCATCTTTTCCTGAATATCCAGCGGCAGGCTGGTGGATATGCCGTTGGCATAGTATTCCTGCCGGCCGAGGCCTTCGGGTTCGATGAACACATGATGGCGGTCCCGTTCGGGGAAGCGTGCCACCTTGTCTTCCACAGAGGGGCAGTAGCGCGCGCCCACGCCGGTGATGACGCCGGTGAACAGGGGGGAGCGGTCCATGCCGGAACGGATGATGTCGTGGGTGCGTTCGTTGGTCCAGCTGATGTAGCAGGGCACCTGCGGCAGCACGGGGCCGGGCCCGCTGAAGCTGAAGCCCTGGGGCGGATTGTCGCCGTACTGGGCTTCCAGCGCGTCGAAGTCGATGGTGCTTGCCAGAAGGCGCGGCGTGGTGCCGGTTTTCAGGCGGCCGAGGGTGAGTCCCAGAGAACGCAGGGAATCGGAAAGGCGCATGGCCGCGGAATCGCCGAATCGCCCCGCGCTGTAGTGCACAAGGCCCACATGCACGAGCCCCTGCAGGAAGGTACCCGTGGTGAGCAGCACATGTTCGGCGGCGAACTCCTTGCCGAGCTGGGTGCGCACGCCGCACACCGTGCCGTTTTCCGCAATGATCTCCGTGACCATGTCCTGCCAGATGGTGAGGCCTTCCTGGGCGAAAAGGTCGCGTCTGGCGGCGGCGAGGTAGGTTTCGCGGTCGATCTGCGCGCGGCGTGCGCGCACGGCCGGGCCCTTGCTCGCGTTCAGGATGCGGAACTGTATGCCCGCCTCGTCGGCCCACCGGCCCATGCAGCCGCCGAGGGCGTCGATTTCGCGTACCAGATGCCCCTTGGCCAGTCCGCCGATGGCGGGGTTGCAGGAAAGGTGACCTATGCGGTCCACGTTGCTGGTGATGACCAGAACGTCATGACCCAGACGGGCAAGGGCCATGGCGGCTTCACAGCCGGCGTGACCGGCCCCGACGACGATGCAGGAATAGTGTGTCATTGGCTTAAGGACTTGTTTGATCTCTGGAGAAGAAAAGTATGCATAAGGCCCGGACAGCCCGGGAAGAGCGTTGCCGGGGCCTGCTGGCCCATGCCTCTGCACGGAAAAGAGTCCGGGAAGGGGCTTGCGGAAGAGGCCAGTGCGGCCCGGGCTTTTTCCGCCCTTCGGTACGCCATGAGGCCGCGCGACCGGAATATCCGGGGGCGGCCTCATGGAACGCGGAAATGCCCGCGATGATCAGTTTTCGTAGAAGGAACGCAGGGTCTGGCTTCTCACCGGATGGCGGAGCTTGCGCAGGGCCTTGGCTTCGATCTGCCGGATGCGTTCACGGGTGACGTTGAAGAGCTTGCCCACTTCCTCAAGGGTGTGGTCGGACTTTTCACCGATGCCGAAGCGCTTGCGCAGCACCTGCTCCTCGCGGGGAGTGAGGTCGGCCAGCACCGAGGCGATCTGTTCGGAAAGTTTGGTGTTCACCACCTCTTCGGCGGGGGCCACGGCCTTCTTGTCCTCGATGAAATCGCCGAGGCTGGAATCTTCCTCGTCGCCGATGGGGGTTTCCAGGGAGATGGGCTCCTTGGCGATCTTGAGCACCTTCTTCACCTTGTCCACAGGGTAGTCCATGCGGTCCGCGATTTCCTCGGGGGTGGGGTCGCGGCCGAGCTCCTGCACCAGGTAGCGCGAGGTGCGGATGAGCTTGTTGATGGTCTCTATCATGTGCACGGGGATGCGGATGGTACGGGCCTGATCGGCGATGGCGCGGGTGATGGCCTGCCGTATCCACCAGGTGGCGTAGGTGGAGAACTTGTAGCCGCGCTGGTACTCGAACTTGTCCACAGCCTTCATGAGGCCGATGTTGCCTTCCTGAATGAGGTCGAGGAACTGCAGGCCCCTGTTGGTGTACTTCTTGGCAATGGAGACCACAAGGCGCAGGTTGGAGCGGATGAGTTCCTGCTTGGCGCGCATGGAGGCCACCATGCCCCGGCGGATGCGCCAGAGCACTTCCTCAAGGTCGTCCACGTCGTGGCAGCACTTTTCGCGCAGGCGCTGGAGGCTCTCGATCTTGCCCACGATGAGTTCCTTGTAGGAAAACATCTTGTCCACGCTCATGTCCAGTTCCGCGGCCACGTCCTGCATGGAACGGGTGCGGTTGTCCAGAGCCTCGAACAGGGCCTGAAGTTCTTCCTGCGTCTTGCCCGTGGTGGCCACATAGGCGTCGAGTTCGCGCTGATAGTTCTTCATCTGGCGCACATAGTCCTCAACGGTTTCCACGATGCGGTCGATGAGCGTCTTTTCCAGCTTGATTTCACGCAGACGGTCCACCACTTCCTCCTTGTACTGGAGGATTTCCTTCTGCGTGGCGGCCACGCGGCGTTCCAGCGTGCAGCAGGCGTCGAGCTTCTGGTAGATCTTGTGCTTCTTCTTGTAGATGGCCTTGATTTCATCCAGCAGCAGAATGACCCGCTGGCGCTGGTTCATTTCGTCTTCCGTGGGATCGTCTTCCTCAATGGTCTTCACCACATCCTTCAGCTTGATGCGGTTCTGCTTGAGGTCTTCGCCCACGTTGATGAGTTCTTCCACGGCCACGGGCACTTCCACCAGGGCGTAGAGCACGTCCTGTTCGCCGGTTTCTATCTTCTTGGCGATGACGACTTCGCCGTCGCGGTCGAGCAGCGGCACCGCGCCCATCTCGCGCAGGTACATGCGCACCGGGTCGGTGTTGCGGGCTGCGAAATCGCCGGAGTCGTCGGAGCTGAGGTCGAGGGGAAATTCCAGGGAACCGTCGTCCGTTTCATCGAACACGATGTCCACGGGATCGTTTTCCGCGTCGGCATGGTTGACGACGATGGACTTGCCTTCCTTTTCCGTATCCACGATGGCGATGTCCATCTGATCGAACATCGCTATGATTTCTTCGAAATTCTCGGGCGTGCTCATCTCTGCGGGGACAGACTTGCTGACTTCCTCAAAGGTGAGGTAGCCGGCAGATTTGCCCTTGGCGATAAGAGCCTTGACCTGCTGGATTTCTTTAAGATTATTGGTCACTACGCCTCCCTCGCGCTTCAAGAAGCGCGCGCATGTATTCCCGTTGTGCTTCCCGGCTGGCCGTGCCCTGGCGAAGGGCCGCCACGACGGAAGCCATATGCGATGTCTTCTGCAAATTATTCAGCATCTGCTGAATGGCGATAAGCTCGCCTTCCTCATTGTCGAGCGGCGGGGCATCGTCGCCCCGGCATCGTATCCAGAAATTCTTTTCCCTGGGGTCAAGCTCGTCGAAGGCCTGTTCGGAACCGTAACGGGCTATCTTGTCCCAGAGTTTGAGCGCCCACGGAGCCTCAAGGGCAAGGTCGGCCCCTGCAGCCTGAAGGTCGGGCAGGCGGTGCGGGTAACGCACCGCAAAGGTCATGATCTCCCTGTCGCGGGTGATGGCGTGCGGTGTTGCGGGTCTCTGCACCGAAAACGAGGCGGCCTTCTTCTTTTCCAGCACCCCGCCGCGCAGATCCGCCTCCGAAAGGCCGAGTCCTGCGGAAAGTTCCTGGGCGAAGCGGTGGAAAAGCTCGGGCATGTCCACCTGGGAAAGAAAGCGTCTCGCCCATTCCACGGCCTCGCGCGGGGCCATGCTCCGCAGCACGGAAATGCAGAAGGCAAGCCCGTCCTGGGCGTGGGCGCGCAGATCCTCCACGGCTTCGGTCCCGAAGGTGCGCAGCATGCTGTCGATGTCGTTGTCCCCGGGGAAGAGGATGACCTTGCAGGAAAGCCCGCGCGAGAGCAGCATTTCGCAGGAGCGGAAGGCCGCCTTGCGGCCCGCGTTGTCGCCGTCGAACATGAGCTCAAGGTGCGAACTGAAGCCCGAGAGCCTCTTGATCTGTTCCGGGGTGAGCGCGGTGCCGAGTACGCCCACGGCCTGCGTGTAGCCGTACTGATGCAGGGTGATGACGTCCATGTACCCTTCGGTGAGGATGATGTTCTTCTTCACCGCAATGGAGGGCCTGGCCTGAAAGAGGCCGAAAAGGTGCTCCCCCTTCTTGTAGATGGGCGAATCGCTGCTGTTGATGTACTTGGCGTCGTCCTCCTTCGCAAGGGCGGGGAGGATGCGCCCGCCGAAGGCGATGGCCTGGCCGGAAAGGTTGCGTATGGGGAACATGAGACGGCTGCGGAAGCGGTCGAACACTCTTCCGCCGTGGCTTCTGGACAGAAGCCCGCATTCCACGGCGGCTTCCGTGGAAAAGCCCGCGCGGCGCAGCGTATCGGTAAGATCCTGCCAGGAATCGGAACTCCAGCCGAGGCCGAACTTTTCCTGAAGCTCCGGGGAAATGCCCCTCTCTGCCACATAGTCGCGGCACTGGGAGGCCGCCGGAGAGGCGAGGCTGCTGTGAAAATGCGCGGCGGCAAGCTCGTGCATCTTCAGCATGTCGCGCTTCTGCGAACGCTGCTGCCTTGCGCCGGGATCCGGGCGGTAGGTGTCGAGCTTCACGCCGGCCTCTTCCGCAAGGGCGGCCAGCGTTTCCTTGAAGTCCAGCCCGTTCAGGCGGCCGTAGAAGTCGAAGATGTCGCCGGAGGCCTGACAGCCGAAGCAGTAGAACGTGCCCTGCTCCTCGTTGATGGAAAAGGAGGGCTTGGTTTCCTGATGGAACGGGCAGGGCGCGACAAGGCGGGAGCCTACGGAACGCAGCTCCACATAGCGCCTTGCCATGTCGGCAAGGCTGATGCGCGACTTGATCGCCTGTATCACATCACTGTTTTTCATGTTCTATGCCCGTATCCTAACGGAACAGTACCTGCGTCATGCCGTCGCCGCCCTGATCTTCCGGGGCGGTATGGTAGGATTCCACGCCGGGGAAGGTGCGCAGAAGCTCATGCACGGCCTTGCGCAGCGCTCCGGTGCCCCGGCCGTGTACGATTTCCACTCCTTCCACACCGGAAAGAAGAGAACGGTCGAGAAACTGTTCAAGCTCCGCCAATGCTAAATCAGCACGCTTGCCCCTCAAGTCAAGTCGCAGGAAGGAAACAGGACGGGAAACTTTGGTCGTGACCGAAGCCTTCGGCCCCGGCGATGCGGCGGACACGGGCTGAAGATCGGAAAGCGGGGCCCACATGGTCACGCCGTTCAGGTCTATCTTGCCCTTGCCGTTCTTCTCGTCCAGCTCGCGCAGCACGGCCTTCTTGTTCCACATGCGGTGCAGCACTTCGCCGCCCACGGTGAACAGATTCGGATCGGCGGCGGGCCGCTCCTCCTCCATGTCCCTGGCGGAACGGACAAGATCGGCCCGCAGGCGGGACATTTCCTTCTGCGCCTGCTTTGCCGTGGCCTTGCCGCTCTTGTAGTCGCGCATGAGTTCCTGCGACATGCGGCGCACTTCCTCGTCGAGTCTCTGGCGCTCCTTCTCCAGCTTCTGCTGGAGCGATTCGCGCCTGTCGCGCAGGCGGCGCTCTTCGTCCTTCAGGCGGGAAAGCTCGTCCTCCCTCTGCCTTGCCAGTTCGTTGAGGCGCTCCATCACGGCGCTTGCGTCGTCGCCGTCCATGAGCAGATAATGTTCCGCCCGGCGGAGCACCGATTCCGGCAGGCCGTGTTCGCGCGCCACATCGAGCGCCTGGCTTGCGCCCACCTGATCGTAGGCGAGGTGGAAAAGGGGCTTTTTGGTGGAAGGATCGAAGATCACCGAGGCCGCGCGCACGCCGTCGTGGGTGAGGGCATAGCTCTTGAGCGCGGGGAAATGGGTGGCCGTCACCGTGTAGGCTCCCTTTTCCAGAAGACCGTCCAGCACGGCCTGAGCCAGTGCCGCGCCCTGTGAGGGATCGGTGCCGGAACCGAATTCGTCAAGCAGCACCAGCGCGTGGGCGTCCAGCTTTTCCCAGATGTCGGAAAGGTGGCGTATCTGCCCGGTGAAGGTGGAAACATGGTCGTCGAGGCTCTGCTCGTCGCCGATGAAGGCATAGACGTTCTTCCAGAAGGGCAGGGTGGAGCCTCCCTCCACGGGGGCGGGAAGACCGGCAAGGGTCATGAGCGTGATGAGCCCGAGGGTCTTCAGGGCCACCGTCTTGCCGCCGGCGTTGCCGCCGCTTATGACGAGCACGCGGTCGCCTTCACGCAGCACAAGGTCGGCCGGTTCGATGCGGCGCGGGCCGGTATAGTTCCTGTCCGAAGCATGGCGGGCGGCCTCAAGCACGAGCAGCGGATGCCGCGCGGCGGAAAGGCGCAGCAGCGCTCCTTCCTCCAGGGGCACGCAGGTGCCGGAAAGGGCGGCGCCCAGGGCGCACTTGGCCTGAAGCAGGTCCACCTGCACAAGCAGGTTCCAGGCCGATTCCACCATGGGCATTTCCTGCGCGATGAGGTCCGCGATCATGCGCAGTACCTTGCGCTCTTCCTCGCGTTCCTCCTGCTTGAGCTGCTGCAGGCGGTTGTTCTGCTCCACCAGGAACATGGGCTCGAAATACAGCGTTTCGCCCGTATTGGAATAGTCGTGGATGATGCCCTGTACCCGGCCCTTGAAATTGGCCTTGAGCGGAAGCACATAACGGTCGGAGGAGAGCGTCATGTAGTCATCCTGCAGGTAGCGGCCGATATTGTACTTTTCCGCAAATTCCTTGACGCGGCGCAGGCAGTTCTGATGGATGCTCCGCATTTCTCCGCGCACCAGCAGAAGCCCGGGGGAGCTTTCATCTTTAAGGTAGCCGTCGTCCCCCACGCAGCGGGTGAGGGCGGAAAGGGTGAGCTCCGGCAGGGGCAGGGAACAGGCGAGAATGTCCAGAAGCGGACGGCGCCCGGCGCCGGCGTGTATGCTCTGAACGGCGCGGCGGGCAAGGGCGAGGGTTTCCTTCAGCGCCCAGAGGCCGTCCATGTCGAAGAGCGCTTCGGCATGGGTGCGCACATGGGCCAGAAGGCCGGAAATGTCGGGGAAGGATACGGGCGCAAACTCGCCCTCGGCCAGCCAGGAGCGCGTTTCGTCGTAAAGGTGCTGACTTTCGCGCACCTTGTCTGCGTCGTCCATGGGGCGCAAGGCAAGAGCGGCTTCCTTTCCTGCCTCGGAAAGGCAGAAATCGGAAAGCCGTTCAAGCACGCGGGGAAATTCCAGAGCGTGAAGTGTTCTTCCGTCCATAGATCAGCCGGCCTGCTGAAGGCGCGCCTTCACCGCGGCGCTCACGGCCTTGCCGTCCACACGGCCCTTGTATTCCGCCATGATGGCGCTGATGGCGCGGCCCATGTTCTTCATGCCGCCTTCAAGCAGGGGAGCCACCACTCTTTCCACCACTTCCGCAAGTTCCTCCGCGGAAAGCTGAGCGGGAAGATAGGCCTGAAGCACGGCGGCTTCCGCAGCTTCCTTTTCCGCAAGGTCGGTTCTGCCCGCGGCGGTGTACTGCTCTATGGAATCCTGCCGCTGCTTGACCTCGCGCAGAAGCACGCTCATGTAGTCGTCATCATCCAGGGGACGCATAAGCTCCACCTGGCGGTTCTTGGCCGCCGTCTTCAAAAGGCGCAGCGTGCCGAGCTTCACCTGATCCTTGGCCTTGTAGGCCTGGATGTAATCCTTGTCTATCTGTTCAGCGATACTCATAGCGTCTTCTTCAATCCACCGCCGGGGGCGCGGCGCTTTCTTGGGGAGATGCTCTCCCCTGAAATGGCAAAAGAGCCGGAAATCAGCCTGATGAAAGGTCCAATTTCCGGCTCCGAAACCGGTCTGCATACGGTTCAGAACCCATGCGAACCGTTGTCGTCGAAGATTACCCCATGTTGACCTTGCGCATCTTCTTCATGAGGCGCTTACGGGCAGCGGCCTTCTTCTTCTTGCGCATGACGCTGGGCTTTTCATAGTGCTGGCGCTTCTTCATTTCGGAAAGAACGCCGGCCTTTTCCACCTGCTTCTTGAAACGACGCAGAGCGATGTCGAAATTGTAATCGTCTTCGTTGAGAAAAACTCCGGGCACAGAAATCACCCCCTTTCAGCGAATCTCTTGTTCCGTCCGATCCGCCAGTTCTCAGGGAGTGAACCGAAGGGAAAAACGGAAAATGTGGCCCCTGCGCAACGCCTTGAGCGCGAAACCATGCAGGCTCTCGGGGCAGGGAGAGAAGAAAACTAAAACAGATTGCAACAAAAAGCAAGCCCCCGGGGTGCCGTACTCCGGGGAAACCTGCAAAAAAAAGAAAAATTTTTCGTGCGCGGCCGCGTTGCAGAGCGCATGTTCCGCAAAGGCATGCGCCTTGGTCGTGCAGCCGCAGCCTGAAAGGACTTCGGCGAAGCCGGAAAGCCGCCCCGTGCATCGCATATGCAGCATATGCGCGCCGCAGGGCTTCTGCGGCAGGGCGCAGAGGCGCCCCGGCACAGACCTGATGCCGGAGGGGGGCATGCGGTGTTTCCCGTGCCCTTGAAGGAGGCGGCGGGCAGACCCCGCCTTTTCCATCCTTCCGGAAGCTTTCCTGAAAGCGACCGTTTTCCGAAGCGGGCTAGTGTTCCTTATGCCCGCCGTTCTTCGCGTCCCTTATGGCGCGGGCGAACACCAGCGTAAGCCCGATGCCGAGGATGAGAAGCACCGCGTAGAGCACACCGAAGAAGATGGCGTAGTCGGGCTGCCACAGGGGCAGATCCCAGGGGAAGGGGCCATGTCCATTTTCACCATGAATAAGCATGAAGACTCCTTGAACGGCTGACGGCCCGAAGCCCGAGGGCCGGGGTAGGACCGTCCGACTACTGTATCTGCTTTTTCAGATTAATGCCAGCCCTGAATTTCACGACCTTGCCGGCGGGAATGGTGATGGCTTCGCCGGTGCGGGGGTTGTGGCCCTTGCGTTCCTTGCGTTCTTCCACCACGAGGGAACCGAAGCCCGGCAGGGAAAGCTTGCCGTCGGCGGCAAGAGCGTCCTGAATGGCGTCGAGCAGGGCGTTCAGGGACTGTTCGGCGCTGCTTTTGCTGATGGCGGCCTGTTCGGCGATTTTGGCGATGAGTTCAGCCTTGGTCATAAGCTGCTCCTTTCTGCAGAGGCAGAGGTGAAAAGGGAAAGGGGGGTGGCGCGGTTTTCTTTTAGGTACACGTTTCCTGCCCATCGTCAAGAGAGACGGGGCGCTCCCCCATGATTTTTTCATGAAAAAGGCTTTCGGAAAGCTGCTGGAACTGTTCCACGGCAAGCGTTTCCGGTCTCCGGGCCGGGTCGATGCCGAGCCTTTCGAGCTTCTCCATGGAGAAAGTTCCGGGCAGAGCGCGGCGCAGTATGCCCTGAAGCTGCTTTCTGCGCTGCTGGAAACATATCTTGATGAGGCGCGAAAGCTCCTCCGGGTGCGCGGGTCTTTTTTCCGGCGGCAGAGGCTCGAAGACCACCACGGCGGAATCCACCTTTGGCGGCGGGGAAAAGGCCGAAGGCCCGATGACGAAGCCCTTTCTTGTGGCGGCAAAGCTCTGCACCCATACGCTGAGGGCGCCGTAATCCCTGCTGCCCGGCCCGGCGATGAGGCGGTCGCCCACCTCCTTCTGCACCATGAACACGGCGCGGGAAAGATGCGGCACGCGGCTCACCACGTCCCACATGAGGGGCGAGGCCACGTTGTAGGGGAGGTTCCCCGCGATTTTCCACGGCCCTTCCAGGCTTTCCCACGGGTAGGCGAGGGCGTCGCCGGCCACCACTTCCAGGCCCGGCAGGGGCCGGGCGGCGTGTTCGGCGGCGTAATGGTCGTCCTTTTCCAGCAGCAGGAGCCGTTTCCACGGCAGGGGCCGCAGAAGGGCCGTCAGCGCGCCGGGACCGGGGCCGATTTCCATGACCTGGTCGCCTTCCTCCACGCGCAGAAGGTCCACAATGCGCTGCACCACGCGCTCGTCGCGCAGAAAGTGCTGTCCCAGGCTTTTCTTGGCCCGGGCGGCGGTGAAGAGGTTGATGTCGCTCATAGTGTTCTCGGCTGTCGTTGCACAGGGGCTTTTTCCGCTGCGGAACGGGCCTTCCGCCCGTGTCTTTTACCGGAAAAAGGGGAACGGTTCCCGCACGGCACGGAGTCTTCCTTCCGGGAGCGCGTCCATGCCTTCGGCAGACGGCAGGAGCCGTTGTATGGGTTGTTGTTACATGGAATCGTAATGCTTGAAGCGCATGGTGAAGCCCGCCCGGCCCTGGGTTGCGGAACGCAGGGCCGTGGAGAAGCCGAACAGGCGGCGCATGGGGGCCATGCCCGAGAGGTAGCGCATGCCGCCTCTCTCGCCGAGTTCCTCCACCTTGCCGCCGCAGTTCTGGAACAGGCTGATGGAGGAGCCGAGGGCTTCTTCCGGTGCGATGATTTCCACGTCCATGATGGGTTCGAGCACGCAGGCGCGGGAATGTTCCATGGCGTCGCGCACGGCCATGGAGGCGGCCATGCGGCAGCCTGCGGCCGTGGCGTTTTCCTTGCGTATGGCCGTCACGGTGACGTTCACGTCCTGCACGGGATAGCCCGTCTGCGGGCCGGAGAGCAGGCTGTCGGAAATGCCCTGAAGCACTTCGTCCACCAGCTGCCGGGGCAGGGCCTCCTTCGGGTCCGCCGGGTGGGCCAGTTCTTCGGCAAGGGCCACATGATTGCCCGCGTCGCGCCCGGCCGGGGCCATGGTGAGGGTGACTTCGCCGAAGTGATGCACGGTGCCGAGGTCGCGGTCGAATATGCCGTGTCCCTCGCCCTCTGCGCGCACCGTTTCGCGCGCCACCACCTGCGGCTGTCCGGCGCGCGGGCTGATGCCGTATTCGCGGCGCATGCGTTCGAGCACCACGTCAAGGTGCAGCTCGCCCATGCCGGAAATGATGCGGTCGCCGGAATCCTCGTCCTGCGAGACGCCGAGGGTGGGATCTTCCGCACTGTAGCGGGCCAGAGCCTCGTCCAGCGTCTTGCCTTCATCGGCGTTGCGCGGCTCAAGGGCCATGGAGATCACGGGCTTCACGCTTTCCAGGTTCTCCAGCAGCATGTCGAGCCCCGGAGCGGCCACGGTGTCGCCCGTGCGGGCGCTGCGCAGGCCGAGCACGGCCACGATGTCGCCGGAGGAGGCTTCGGCAAGCTGCTCCTGCTGGTCCGCATCCATGCGGAACATGCGGGATATGCGCTCTTCCCTGTTCTGCGCCGTGTTGCGCACCACGTCCCCTTCCTTCAGTCTGCCCGAATAGATGCGGACAAGGCAGGTCTTGCGCCCGCCTTCCATGAGCACCTTGAATACCAGGCCGCAGAAGGGGGCCTCCGGGCGTATGTCGAGTTCCTTTTCCTCTTTGCCGTCCACGGAGGTGCCGTGCGGGGCGGGCACGTCCAGCGGCGAGGGCAGGTAGCGGCCCACGGCGTCGAGCAGCGGCTGCACGCCCGCATTCTTCAGCGCGGAACCGGCAAGCACGGGCGTCACCTTGCGCGCAAGGGTGGCGCGCTTCATGGCTTCGTGGATGTCCTTTTCCGAAAAGCTCTCCTCAAGGTAGCGTTCCATGAAGGTGTCGTCGTTCTCGCCCAGGGTTTCCAGCGTCTTTTCCCGCCAGAGCAGGGCGATTTCCTTTTCGTCGCCCTCAAGGGGCAGCTCTTCCATGGTCTGCCCCTGGGAATCCTCGTCGAAGACAAGCTTCTTCATGGCAATGACATCCGCCACGGCGTAGAAGTCCGGCCCTTCGCCGAGAGGCACGGTCACGGCTGCGGGCGTGGCCCCCAGCCTGTCGTGCAGGGCGTCGAGCACGGCGGAAAAGTTCGCGCCCACCCTGTCCATCTTGTTCACAAAGGCGATCTTGGGCACGCCGAAGGCTTCGGACTGCCGCCACACCGTTTCCGACTGCGGCTCCACGCCGCCCACGGCGCAGAACACGCCCACCGCGCCGTCGAGCACGCGGAGGGAACGCTCCACCTCTATGGTGAAATCCACATGGCCGGGAGTGTCGATGAGGTTCAGCGTCCATTCCTTCCAGCGGCAGGTGGAGGCGGCCGCCGCAATGGTGATGCCGCGTTCCTGCTCCTCGGGCATGAAGTCCATGGTGGCCGTGCCGTCGTGCACTTCTCCCATGCGGTGTATCTTCCGCGTGTAAAAGAGTATGCGCTCGCTGAGCGTGGTCTTGCCCGCGTCGATATGAGCGATGATGCCGATATTGCGAAGGTTTTTCATAGTGTCATGACTCATGACCGTATCTCCTGGACAAGCTGGGCGCAGAGGGCGCCGGTACGGAAGAATTCCGGGGAGGGGCCCGGCCAGCAGGCTTCCATGCCCGGGCCTGCCGTCAGCGGCGCATCAAAGGTTTCGGCGCAGGGCTGCGGCGTGAACACGGCGTCCATGCCCGGCGAGGGCATGTCGAGAAGCGTGGCGTCGGGGTGCAGCCAGAGAAGGCGCTTTGCCACTTCTCCGGCCGCAGGCGTATCCGTGTTCTTATATAAGGAAAGGATTCTCGGCGCCGCCCTGTCGCGGTACAGGGGCGTGCCGTCGGCCGCGGCCTTGTGCAGCAGATCCTTCATGCCTTCGTCGAAGCCTTCCGGCCCGGGGAAGACAAGGATTCTGCCGTCGGGCGAGGCGGCGCGCAGATCTTCGTACAGGGAGGCTAGGCCCTCCGCATCAAGCAGGAAGGAATCCTCAAGTCCGGCCAGTTCCAGCGCCGTGGAAAGGGCCGGGGCAAAGGGGGCGGGGGACACGGTGAGCACATGGGGCACACCGGCGAGAACGGCGGGAAGAGCCGCGGCGAGAAAGCGCGCGGGCGAGGCGAAGTTCTTTCCCGTCACGGCAAGGGTCCACGCGGCGGGGCGGAAATGCTCCCTGCGGACAAAGCCTGCGCGCGGGCAGTCGACGCGGATGTCGGTCTCGCCGTCCTTCATGCCGGAGCGGTGGAAGGCAAAGGCGATGGATGTTTTCAGAAGCGCCCGCAGCTGCGCGGGGCATGCCTCATAGGCCTGTGCGTAAAGCGCATCGTCCGGGCGGCAGGCTTCCAGCCAGGCGGGAATATCAAAGGTGGGGCTCATGCTGTTCTCCCTTTCCCTTCTTGGGTACGTTGCTCACGCCCCCGCGTCAAATGAAATGTTGCGTGCACCCCTGTGCGGGGCGCGCGCAAGGCGCTCCGGGCCGGGAAGGCGCGCTTTTTGGGGGGCTCGTCTTCGGCGGGGGCCTTCCGGGTAACGCCGCGGAATACGCGCACACTTCCGCCCCGGGAGGCAAGGAAATACATTGCGTTTTGGCCGGAACGGCTCTATCTTGTCTCGGATGTTCCATGCCAATCGGAGGCTCACATGCAAAAAATTCGTGTCCTGACCACGGCGGCGCTCGCCCTTGTCACTTTCTTGGCCGGCGGGGGCGTGATGAAGGCCGTCAGCGCGGAAAACGACTACGAGTCCCTGCGCCGCTTCAGTCAGATACTGGACATGGTGGAGCAGTACTACGTCAACGACGTTTCCCAGAAGGAACTTCTGGAAGGCGCGCTCAAGGGGATGCTCCAGAACCTTGACCCGCACTCCACGTTGATGACGGAAAAGGAATTTCAGGAAATGCAGGAAAACACCAGCGGCGAATTCTTCGGCGTGGGTGTGGAAATAACCATGGAGAACGGGCAGGTCATGGTGGTGAGCCCCATCGAGGACACCCCGGGCTACAAGGCCGGTCTGCGCGCGGGCGATTCCATTCTCGCCGTGGACGGGCAGTACACCATGGAAATGTCCCTGACCGAAGTGGTGTCCAAAATGCGCGGCAAGCGCGGCACCACGGTGGAACTGCAGGTCCTGCACAAGAATGCCTCCCGCCCCGTGACCATGAAGATCAAGCGCGACGCCATCCCGCTCATCAGCGTGAAGTCGCGCGAGCTGGAACCCGGCTACTGGTGGATCCGTCTCACCCGCTTCAGCGGTCATACCGCACAGGAACTCACCGACGCGCTCTCGGCCGCAAAGAAGAAGGGCGCGGTCAAGGGCATTGTGCTCGATCTGCGCAACAATCCCGGCGGCCTTCTGGATCAGAGCGTGGAAGTGGCCGACCTCTTCCTTAAAGATGGGGTCATCGTGTCCATGCGCGGGCGCGACGCTTCTTCCGAACGCACCTTCAAGGCGCATCCCCAGCCCGAAGATGTGACCTGCCCCATGGTGGTGCTGGTGAACTCCGGTTCCGCCTCGGCCTCGGAAATCGTGGCCGGCGCCCTGCGCGATCAGAAGCGCGCTCTCATTCTCGGCGAACGCACCTTCGGCAAGGGTTCGGTGCAGAATCTCATTCCTCTGGCCGACGGCACGGGCCTCAAGCTCACCGTGGCCCGCTACTACACGCCTTCGGGCAAGTCCATACAGGCCGAAGGCATTTCTCCCGACTTTGAAGTGGCATGGGAAGCCCCGCGCGAGGACACCGGGCCTTCCTTCTCCCTGCGCGAAAAGGATCTGCGCGGCCACCTGGAACAGAAGGACGGGGAAAAGGAAGAAAAGCAGGAGGAAAAGGTGGGCGACGCGGAAGACGTGGGCGCCATGCTGGACCGTGACAATCAGCTTCGCCTGGCCCTTCAGTTTGCCAAGACCATGCCCGTGGTGAAGGCGCTGAAGAACTGATCCGCCGCACGTTTCTGTGCCATGCCGCGGCGCACTGCCGGGGGACGTATTTCATAACCAGAGGGAGCTTTTTGCGCCCCGCAACGCAGGACGGAGGAATCCCATGATTCAGCAAACCCTTTCCATCATCAAGCCCGACGCCGTGGCCCGCAACCTTCAGGGCGAAATTCTCGCCATGATCCAGAAGAGCGGTCTGCGCATCGTGGCCATGAAGATGATCCGCCTCACCCGCGCCCAGGCGGAAGCCTTCTATGACGTGCACAAGGAACGCCCCTTCTACGGCGAGCTTGTGGAATACATGACTTCCGGCCCCGTGGTCTGCTCCGTGCTGGAAGGCGAGGATGCCATCACCGCCTACCGCACCCTCATGGGAGCCACCAACCCCGCGAACGCTGCGGAAGGCACCATCCGCAAGCTCTATGCCCAGAGCGTGCAGGCCAACGCCGTGCACGGTTCCGACGCTCCCGAAACCGCCGCCCGGGAAGTCGCCTTCTTCTTCAGCCGGACGGAAATCGTAGGCTGAGCCATGAAGCGCATCGGTTGCATAGGCTGCGGCAACATGGGCGGCGGCGTGCTCAGGGGCCTGGTCGCCCATGAGGAATTTGCCCTTTTCGGGCACGACCATACCCGTGCCAAGGTGGAAGGCGCAGGCCCGGAAGGCCGCGTGACCTGGGCGGAAAGCCCGCGTGAGCTTGCCGGTCTCTGCGACGTCATCATTCTTGCCGTCAAGCCTTATCAGATGGAAGCCATGCTGGAGGAGATACGCCCCGTGCTCGACTCTTCCAAGGTGGTGATTTCCCTTGCGGCCGCCTTCTCGATGGAAAAGCTGAAGAAGGGCGTGGAAGGGCGCTGCCCCGTGGTGCGCTGCATGCCCAATCTGCCCGTCATCGTGGGCAGGGGCGTGTTCGCCCTGTGCCTTGACGACGAAGCGCTGACCAGCGGGCAGAAGGATGAGCTTCTTGCGCTCTTCCGTCTCATGGGCATGGCCCTTGCCCTGCCCGAGGCGCAGTTCCCGGCCTTTTCCTCTCTGGTGGGCTGCGGTCCGGCCTTTGTGCTGCTCTTCATGGAAGGGCTGCTCAACGCAGGCATCACCATGGGCCTCAAGGCGCCCGTATCCCGCGAGCTCATCGCGGCCATGGTGGAGGGCACGGCCCGCCTCGCGCTGGAAAGCGGGGAGAGCTTTGCCGACCTGCGCGTGCGCGTGTGTTCTCCTTCCGGCACCACCATACGCGGCGTGAACCACATGGAGCGCTGCGCCGTGCCCGGTCATGTGACCGACGCCGTGCTGGAGGCCCTGAAGCGCGACAGGGAAATGGCGTCCTCCGACTGAGGTTCCCCCTTTCCCTTCCGACATCATCGCGCACGGCGGGCAACGCCGTGCGCGTTTTCAACTCCGGGCCCCGGCGGGAAGGGCGCGGAAAAACAGCGCCGCAACTTCTGCGCGCAAGGTCCACGCTTCGGCGGCACGGACTGCGCATAAGGCGGCCCCGGCGGGATGCCGGTACAAAGAGCAAGCCATGCATGTTCCCCGGCGCCTTCCGGCAGGGAAGGGCGCTTCGGGGAGCGTCCGGAGGTACCCCATGCAGATGCCCGACAGAAGAATGTTCTTCCAGATCAACTGGGGCCTTGTCTTTCTTACCATTCTGCTTTTCGCCGTGGGCATGGTGAACCTCTATTCCGCGAGCGGTTCCCGCATCGAGGGGGGCTTCGTGCTTTCGCCCTTCTATCAGCGCCAGCTGGTCTGGGGGCTCATCGGCCTCTGCGTCATGGTGCTGTGCATGCTCATCGACTACCGGCGCATCGAAAGGCTGGCCGTTCCCTGCTATGTCATCGTGCTCTTTCTGCTTCTGCTCGTGCCCATTGTGGGCAAGACGGTGTACGGGGCCAAGCGCTGGATAGATCTCGGCATCATGAACCTTCAGCCCAGCGAACTGGCCAAGTTCGCCGTACTCATGATGGGCGCCAAGGCCCTCTGCCGCGACGGGGAATCCCTGGGCTGGAAGAGGCTTGCTCAGGTTCTGTCCATAGGCTTTGTGCCCTTTCTCTTCGTCGCCAAGCAGCCCGACCTCGGCTCCGGGCTCACGGTGCTCGTGCTGCTCGGCGGCATGGTGCTCTTTCACGGGGTGAAGTGGCGCGTGCTGCGCGTGTGCCTGCTGGTCATTCCCCTCATCATGCCCCTCGGCTGGTTCGTGCTGCACGACTATCAGCAGGAGCGCATCCTTACCTTCCTGGACCCCACGCGCGACCCGCGCGGCGCAGGCTACCACATCATCCAGTCGCAGATCGCCATAGGCTCCGGAGAAATGTTCGGCAAGGGCTTTCTGGCGGGCACGCAGAGCCAGCTGCGCTTTCTGCCGGAAAAGCATACCGACTTCGCCATCGCCGTTCTGGGCGAGGAATGGGGTTTTGCGGGCTGCATGGCCCTCGTCACGCTGTTCTGTCTCTTCCTCATGGCCATGTACAGCACCGTGCGCAACGCCAAGGACCGTTTCGGCTCCACCCTGGCGGCGGGCATCTTCTTCTATTTCTTCTGGCAGATCGTGGTGAACATAGGCATGGTGGTGGGGCTCATGCCCGTGGTGGGCATGCCTCTGCCCTTCATCAGCTACGGCGGCACCGCGCTGGTGGTGAACTGCGCCCTTGTGGGCATTGTGCTCAGTATTTCCATGCGGCGTTTCGTGTTCAAGAGCTGACGCGGCAGGGCAAAAGCTCCCCCCGGCAGAAGCCGCCTTTTCCTCTCTTTTTGTCCATAAACGGCCTGTTCTGGCCGGGGCAAGCCGCGAAAGGGGCGCGTTTTCTCGGCGGAGAAGCCTCCGGGCGCGCCGCAGGGGCCTGATTTTTGCAGAAGCGTTGCCGGGAAGGGCTTTTTCCGGCCTGCGCTCCGCGCCCGTGCCCAGCAGAGGCGCGGGACGGCGGGCGGAAGGACGCCCGGGAGCCGCCCAGAGGGGGAAAAGGGCACCGGGAGGGCCTTTCCGGCATGGTTTCGCAGAAAAGTTGCGGGAGCTCTTCAGATGCGCGGCGGGAAGGCGGGCTTTTATTGCAGTCGGAAGGCTCCGTGTTGCGTTCACGGAAGACATGTTCTGAAAAGGATACAGAAAAAGGCGGCGGAGATTTTTTCTCCTCCGCCTTTTTCCGTGCCGCTTTTTTTTGCCTGATCCGGGCGCGGGCCCCGGCTTTTTTTCGTGTGAAAAAATACCCGAATATATTTTTATTTATTTTTTCACGGAGGGAACAGGCGGCAAATGAGGAAAGATGCGCCCCCTCCGGACGCCTTTTTCAGCGCGTTCTGCGTGGTGAAAATCAAAAGAAAGAGCCTTTCCAGTATGATATGCCACAATGGGTGTTGTTGTCACTTTTTGTGCAAAGTGAACGCGGAACCGCTTTATTTGATGGAGAAAAACTCTTCCGGCTTTGACAAAGAATGAAAAACGGGGTACCTAAAAACATGATTCTACTCCCAATAATTCAGGAGCGCAGAACTTTGGGGGCTTAGAATGCACATCGGCAAGTGGCCCCTTTTTACAGCTTCGGTTGGAGGTTCCCGGAATGATCAATATCGACATCACCCTCCTGATTCAGGTGGTGAATTTCCTGATCGCCCTTGCGATCATCAATTACCTGATCATTCGCCCGGTGCGGGGCGCCATGGCCCGCCGCCGCGCGCAGAATGACGTGCTGAGAGGCGACGCCGATACCCTTGAGGGCGAGGCCGGCCTTAAGCTGGACGGGTACAATGCCCGCATAGCGAAGGCCCGCGCGGAAGTGTCCGCCCTTCGCAAGAGCATGAAGGCCGCCGCGGAAGAGGCGGCTCAGGCCAGGCTGAACGAAGCCGGCGATAAGGCCCGCTCCATCCATCACGCCGCCGCCGGGCGCATCCGCGAGGAAAGTGCGGAAGCGCAGCGCGAGCTTGACGGGAGAGTGGGCGATTTCGTTCAGGTCGCCCTGAAGTCCATGCTTGGATAGTCATCGCAGCAAGGAGAACGGCGTGCAAAAACTTTATGGTATGACGGCGGCCTGCGCTCTGGTTCTGATAACGTGCCAGATCGCGTCCGCAAGCGAGGGGCATTCCCTTCCCTGGGGCGATTTTCTGCTCCGCGTGATCAATGGCGCCATATTCGTGGGCATCATCTGGTACGCAGCGGGCAAGCTCATCAAAAAGTTCTTCACGGACCGCCGTGAAGGGATCGTCCGTGAAATGGACGATCTGGCAAAGCGCAAGGCCGAGGCGGAAGCGAGTCTGGCGGAGGTGGAACGCCGCATCGCCGATGTCGAGGCGGAATGCGCGAAGCTCCTGGAAGAAGGCCGCGCTCAGGCTGAACGGATCAAGGCCTCCATTCTGGCCGAGGCCGAGAAGGAAGCCGCCCACATCGTGGAGCAGGCCACTCTCGCCGCGGAGCAGGAAGGCAAGGCCGAGCTTGAAGCCATCCGCGAACGCATGGCGGAAGTCATCGTGACGGAAGTGGAAAAGAGCCTTCTCGACCGGCTGGATGCCAAGACGCATCAGAAACTGATCGACAAATCGTTGACCAAGGTGGTGCTGCAGTGATCGGCAATGTCGTGTCCCGTCGTTATGCCGCGGCGCTCTTTTCCCTGGGGAAAGAGGCGGGCATGGCGGAATTGGAACGCTATGGAGCGTCTCTGAGTGCACTGGGCGAGGCGGTGGAAAAGACTCCCCGGCTGGCGGAAGCTTTCCGCAACCCCGTCCTCTCCACGGAAGAGAAGAAGAAAGTGGCGCTGTCCCTGCTGGATGTGGCGGGCGGCGGCGCTGTGGAACAGCGTTTTTGCGCGCTTCTGGCCGACAAGGGCCGGTTGCCGCTGCTCCCCGCCATTGCGGCGGATTTTTCGGCCATGCTGGATGAGGCCCGCGGCATTTCACGCGGCGTCGTCACCACGGCCGTGGAGCTGGATGAAGAGCGCAGAAACAGCATCAGAACGAAGTTGGAATCGCAGACAGAGCGCAAGCTTGAGCTTGACTACGTCGTGGACCCGGCCATCATCGGAGGCGTCGTCTTCCGCGTGGGGGACAAGGTGTACGATGCGAGCCTGCGCGCGCAGCTCGACAACCTCAGGGAATCCATCAAGAGGGGTGAGTAGGCCATGCACATCAAGGCTGAAGAGATCGGAAAGATCATCGAGGAGCAGATCCGCAACTACGACCAGCACGTGGAAATGAGCGAGACTGGCACCGTCATGTATGTGGGCGACGGCATCGCCCGCGTGTACGGCGTGCGGAATGCCATGTCCATGGAACTGCTGGAGTTTCCCGGCGGGCTCATGGGCATGGTGCTCAACCTCGAAGAAGACAATGTCGGCGTCGCGCTTCTCGGCGACGATACCGACATCAAGGAAGGCGACCCCGTCAGGCGCACCGGCCGGATTTTCTCCGTGCCCGTGGGTCCTGCCGTGGCGGGTCGAGTGCTGAACCCCCTGGGCCAGCCGCTGGACGGCCTGGGACCGGTGGAAAGCACGGAAATTCGTCCCGTGGAGCTTAAGGCTCCCGGCATCATGCAGCGCAAGAGCGTTCACGAACCCATGGTCACGGGCATCAAGGCCATCGACGCCATCACGCCCATCGGCCGCGGTCAGCGTGAACTCATCATCGGCGACCGCCAGGTGGGCAAGACGGCCATCTGCGTGGACGCCATCCTTGCCCAGAAGGGCACGGGCGTGCACTGCTTCTATGTGGCCATCGGCCAGAAGAAGTCCACCGTGGCCCTGGTGGCGGAAACCCTGCGCCAGCACGGCGCCATGGAATACACCACCATCATCTCCGCTTCTGCTTCGGAATCCGCGCCTCTGCAGTACATTGCCGCGTATTCCGGCTGCACCATGGCGGAATTCTACCGCGACAACGGCGAACACGCCCTCATCATCTACGACGACCTTTCCAAGCAGGCCGTGGCCTACCGCCAGATGTCCCTGCTGCTCCGTCGTCCTCCGGGACGTGAAGCCTTCCCCGGCGACGTGTTCTACCTGCACTCCCGCCTGCTGGAACGCGCGGCCAAGCTCAGCGATGATCTCGGCGCGGGTTCTCTGACGGCTCTGCCCGTCATCGAAACGCAGGCCGGCGACGTTTCCGCCTACATCCCCACCAACGTGATTTCCATCACCGACGGTCAGGTGTTCCTGGAAACGAACCTGTTCAACGCCGGCATCCGCCCGGCCATCAACGTGGGTATCTCCGTATCCCGCGTGGGCGGTGCGGCGCAGATCAAGGCCATGAAGCAGGTGGCCGGTTCCCTTCGCCTCGACCTCGCCCATTACCGCGAAATGGCGGCCTTCGCCCAGTTCGGCTCCGACCTGGACAAGGACACCAAGGCCATTCTCGACCGCGGCGCCCGCATGACGGAACTGCTCAAGCAGCCTCAGTATCATCCCATGCCCACGGAAGAGCAGGTGGCCTCCATCTTCGCCGCTTCCCGCGGTTTCCTGGACGATATCGAGGTGAAGGACGTGCTTCCCTTCGAAGCCGGCCTGCTGGAAATGCTTCGCACCGAGCAGCCCGATATCCTTGAAGATATCCGCGATCGCAAGAAGCTGGATGATGATCTCGAAGCCCGTCTTTCCGCGGCCATCAAAGAGTTCAAGGTATCCTTCAAGGCGCGGGGGTAACTCATGCCTTCGTTGAA
>NZ_CALUWY010000044.1 GCF_944324615.1 uncultured Mailhella sp. | reverse complement strand
TAACCATAGACAGGAAAACATCTATCTTTTGGTGTTAAAAATGCTCAGAGAACATCCTCTCAGCTAGTCAAGAGCCTTCAAAAAAATGCAGAAATTTGTTCACAGTATTTAAAAAAAGGTCGACTTTTTATCTCGAAGGTCGTATTCAAAGCCACAAGTGGCAAGCCCCCCAAGGGTATACCCGGGAGTTTACAGAGATAAATATAGATCACATAAAATTTCTTGATACTGCCAGAGATAAGAATCTGTTAACAGAGATTATGGATATAGACCGAGAAGATTGGCCATCCGAAAGAACCTTTAAGGATACACCATGGGAAATTCCAGAAAGCACGATGGACGATATTCCATTTTAATTTACACATTGACAAAAATGGGAGAAGTAAACAAAATACGTAATATGCCGTAGTTGTTTGAGCTAGGCACTGTTTAATTTTGACAAGTATTAATATAACACATGGAGTAGTTATGAAAAAAATTTTTATATGTTTAGCAAAATCAGCAAGAGAAGGTGGATTTTGTGTTGCAGGAAAAGAAATTTTCATAATTGAGAGGCATATTAAGAAAGTTTGTAATTGGTTTCGACCTATTGGAGTGACAGCTGATGCTATTCCATACGGTGATTTTCCTTTCATCATTGGAGATGTTGTATCATGTGAAGTGGAATCTGCAAAATTAGAATTAACACAACCTGAAAATTTTATTTTGTGTAATGAGGCAAAATGGGAAAAAATAGGACATATAAGCACAAGCAATATCGAAAAAACCTGCCAGCTTTTTGAAGATAGACCTGATTCTCTTTGGGGATTTGGTGAATCCACAAGACATGGAATTAATGATAAAATATCAGAGGTAAGGGCTTCTCAGTATAATGCGTCACTTTATTTTGTTAAAGCAAAAAATCCTATAGTATATAAGCGTGATCAATCTTATTTTCCGGAAGAAGCGAAGGCAAAAATACGGCTTAAATTTTATTATAATAACATTAACTATGATCTTATAGTAACAGATCCATCGTTCACAGAAAACTACTGGAATGTTCTATCAGTGGGGGAGGAGATGATACTGGATGATTTTTATATAACTGTTAGTTTGGCAAAGCCTTATAATGGGTACTGCTATAAATTGGTGGCTGGTCATGTCTTCTTGTGATCAAAACTTTTGTCTCTATACAATAGGCTATACTGCGTTTTCTCTGGATGATTTTATTAAAATTTTGCAAAAAAAAAATATAAAAGCAGTTATAGATGTTCGAAGTTCTCCATACAGTTCAAGATATAGTCAATACAATAGACCTATTATTGAGGATACACTAAAAAAGAATAATATATACTATTTATTTTTTGGAGATGTCTTAGGCGCAAGGCCTCAAAATTATTCTTTATATAGCGATAATATCGCAGATTTTAGTAAAATATCTAAAACGAAAGATTTTATTGATGGATGTGAACGTATAAATTCTGGTTTAAAAAAGATGTCTATATGTCTCATGTGTGCAGAAAAAGATCCTATGACATGCCATAGATCGATTCTTATATCTAATAGATTTCGTCATATTTACCCCGAAATAGAAATAAAACATATTCTTGAATCTGGAATAATTGAGAAGCAAGATCACTTAGATAGAAGAATTATGGACAAGTATGACCTATTACAAGAAAATTTTTTCAAGAGTTATAATGAGCGTAGGGATGAAGCATATAAAAAACAAGAAAGAGAAATTGCTTATCACATTAGTTTTAGTTCTTCGAGTGAAGAAGACTAATGAAGGAGGATAGTAATGAGTTCACTTTATACAATTGGCTTTTCAGGAAAAAATGCAAAAACTTTCTTTTCGCTTTTATCTTCTCAAGAGATTAAGACTCTTATCGATGTTAGACTAAATAATGTTTCTCAATTAGCAGGATACACAAAAAAAAATGATCTCGAATTTTTTTTAGAAAAAATATGTAATATAAAATATTTACATCTTGAAATACTTGCTCCTACAAAAGAAATTTTAGATGGATATAAAAATAAAAAAATATCTTGGAATGAGTATGAGGAAAAATATATGACGTTAATTAATAATCGTAAGATTGAAAATTTATTGAAAAATATAGATTTTGATCACGCTTGTCTTTTATGTAGTGAGCCAACAGCGGATAGATGTCATAGAAGACTTGCTGCTAACAAGTTGAAGACGTTATTTAATATAGATCATGTTATTCATATTTAATTATATATCATGCTATACTATTCAAATTTATAAAAGTAGCACATGATAAATATGCAAGATTACAAGAGAGAATCCTTAAATTCATAAGTAGATATCTGATAAAATTTTCGACGCGTCGAAAATTTTCCAACTTTGTGCTTGCAAAAAATCCAAAGTCATGCAAGTATTACCGCCTCTCTATCGTAAAATGATTTTTATGATAGTAAATAGGGACTGTTAGGATACTGTTTTTTTGAATCATGCGTCATTAGGTTGATCGGCTCCTATTTTGACGCGCCCCCTCCCCTTACTGACTTTAGTTGTTTTATAAATACCTTTCGGCTGAAAAATCCTTTCCCCTATGAACCTTTTTTCATATCGTATTTGGAGTTGGCTCTTGACTAGCTGAGAGGATGTTCTCTGAGCATTTTTAACACCAAAAGATAGATGTTTTCCTGTCTATGGTTAAACCGAAACTCGCATTCCTTCAAGTGGAAATAAAAAGTATGCTTCGGGAGCCCACGAAATCGAATCAGTCGAGTTTTAGCAAAACCCCAGAAACTTTCTATCCCATTTATATGCGAGTGTTTAGTGGCAAATTCGTTATGGGAATGCTGGACACGAAAGTGCTTCTGATTCCCCAAATCCACCAGTCCGTCATACCCACGCCATCCGTCTGAGTGAATGACACTTTCCAGGTCTACACGTCCTCGGATAATCCCCTGGAGAGTGGCCTTGGAGCAATCAGGAACGATTTCTGTATAGACTTTATCGTTACGTTTGAACAGGCCGAAAACAATGGTTTTTCCACGTGCTCCACGACCTCGAACTCCTCGAACACGTCGTGCTCCGAAGTAGCTTTCATCGACTTCAATCTCACCTTTTACAGGAGATTCCGCTTCACAGTATCGGGCGATTCTTTCCCTGAAAGCCGACACATAGCGGTTAACGGTATTACGGTTGACACCAGACAATTCTGCAATCTGAGAAGCCGTCAAATCGACAGAAAAAAGCTTCACAAGTTGCCGAATTTTTGCCTCAGAAATTCTTGAACGATACGCATACTTGTTTTTCATTGCCATGACTAACCAGATAACCTTTTTAGGTCCTTTCAGCTAGTCAAGAGCCTAGGCGAATTCTTTCAGAGCCTCAGTGCCGGCGGGCGGGCGGCCATCGCGGCGCGAAATGAAGCCGTCGTCAGCGCCATGCGCCAGGCCGTCAACGAAGCCTGTACCGACGCCCAGCCCCAGGCGCAGCAGATAAGCCGGAGACTCGCCACGGTCACCGACAGTCTCGCAACGGCGATGAAAGAAACCAGAGCCGCGGCAAAAAAAGACGTCATCAGCAAGCTGCACGACGATCAAAGGTTCAAGGCGCTTCCGCTGCGCTCCCGGCAGACTTTGGAAAGAACCCTCACAGACATCGCCGACAACATGCCCGTGTCCGACTGGAAGACACACATGGATACCGTAAAAAACTACTTCTTCCTGCCCCTGCCCCCGGCGCGGATATCGACGCGGGGCTGCAGATCTTCCAGAATACGTCCATACAGTATTTTCTCCAGCCTTCGACACAGGAGAAGGTACAGGAGGACGGCATACACACGTCCTTCACGGGTGACGCCCCCCGTAACGGCATGACGATCACTGGTGCCGACTTGCAGAAATGGCAGTCTCCGGAGGTTTATGCAACAGCCCTCAAAAATTTTGTAGGCGAAGAGCACAGGCAACTGCTTCCCTTTATTTCCCTGATGGCCACACAGAACGGGATGGACGGCATGGGGGAAATGTTGCTGATTCATATGGGCATAACACAAAAACCCGCAAGCCTCATCATGGCAGACTACGGGATAATGGTCATGCCCAATTCCGAGCGCAGCCTTTCCCTTTCCCGGGAAGGCAACGATCTCCTCATTTCCTCCCGTTTCCATGTCCGATATACCAGACTGGAGGAACTGCAGCAGGCGCAGCCTTCCACAGACAGTGCCCTGAGCTTTCAGGGACATGTCACCATGCGCGTACACCTCGGTTCCCAGCCTTCCGAGCATACGGTGAACGGCAACCGTGCTGGTGCCGCAGATAAGCATGGAGACAGACGAGCTGCACTTCACCACTCCGTAGACGACACACCTCCCGAAGGCTCCATGCGCGCGGAAGAGCGGAACATGTTCCCATGCCGCATCCGCCGAAGGAAACAAACCATGCCAGAGAAAGCGGGAACCTTTTCCGGGTTTCCGCTTTCTTCATCCTGAACTGCGTGCTCTGCATCTTCCGGCAGACGATCCGCCCTTCTCTCTCAGGCGTCTGTCCGAAGCCGGGTCCCCGCAGCGGCTTATGGCGGGGGCATATTCCCTTTTCCCTGCCGGGCACCATGCCGGGCCGATCTTCCGCACAAAACCTCTCCCCGGGCCATCCTGCCGTGCCCTCCCTGAGGGCAATTCCGTTTTTCTGAAAAGGCGGAAACCATTCCCGCACCGGACCACGATACAGGCCGCAGGGAAGATCCGCCTGAACCATACCCGCCCCTCCGGCCGGTCTCCGGCCTTTTCCGGAATCGGGACTCGAAGCACCGTATGTGCCATGCCCTGCAGCAGCGTTCTCCCGGCTTGTTTCCGCACCTACCCGCACATGCCTTTCCGCTCCCTTCTCCCGGTACCTCCTGCCGCGCCCTCCCCGCTGCCTGAAAAATTTTTATAGTATTTCCCACAGGTTTCGATGTTTCACGTGAAACATCCTTCCCGTATCCTCTCCTGTTTCACGTGAAACACTCCTTGCTTTTCCCTATGCCAGCGTTTATGTAAAGAAAGACATTGGGAAAGGAGCATTATCTTGGCCAGAATCATTGCTGTCGCCAACCAGAAAGGCGGCGTGGGCAAAACCACCACGTCGGTCAACCTTTCCGCCTCTCTGGCTATCATGGAAAACCGTGTTCTTCTGGTGGACTGCGACCCGCAGGCCAATTCCACCAGCTCTCTGGGCTTCGACCAGCAGAATCTCACCCGCAATCTCTATACGGCGCTGTGCGGAACCTCCACGCTGGAAGAAACGCTGCTTCCCACGGCAACGCCCTATCTCACGCTGCTCCCTTCCTCCACCGATCTTGTGGGCATAGAAATAGAACTGGTGGACAAGATGGCGCGGGAATTCTATCTGGCCGACCTTCTGGGGCAGGTGGCCGACAACTACGATTACATCATTCTCGACTGCCCTCCTTCCCTCGGTCTCATCACCATCAATACGCTGTGCGCCGCCCACGAAATACTCATTCCCCTGCAATGCGAATTTTTCGCACTGGAAGGCATCGTCAAGCTGCTGCACACCTATGAACAGGTGCGCAAGCGCCTGAACCGGGACCTGAAGATTCTGGGCGTGCTGCTCACCATGTACGATTCCCGCAACAAGCTTGCGCGCCAGGTCAAGGCCGAGGCGGAACGCTGCTTCCCCAAGCACATGTTTCAAACCGTCATCCCCCGCAACGTGCGTCTTTCCGAAGCCCCCAGCCACGGGAAGTCCATCCTGCATTACGATATCAAGTCCAAGGGCGCGGAAGCCTATCTGGAACTGGCCCGCGAGGTCGTCCACAAGACGGCGCAGCCCTGAACATACCTGACAACAACCGTGCTCCGGGCTTTCTCCGACCGGAAGAAACACAACTCGCCCTGAGCCGCGCACGGCCTGCCGCCCGGAGACGCCTTTCCCCTGTTCCCGGGCTTCCATGACCATGAAACGGAGCGCCCGCTCCCTGTGAGGCTACCATGAACATTCCCGAACGCGGCCTCGGCCGAGGCCTCAGTTCCCTTCTCAGCGCCGCCTCGGAAAGCAGCAGCGAAGAAACAAGAAAGCTTGCCCTTACCCAGCTTGTTCCCGGCAAACATCAGCCCCGGAAGCTTTTCGACCATGCCGCCCTTGCCGAACTTGCCGTATCCATCAGGCATCAGGGCGTGATCCAGCCTCTTCTGGTGCGCCTTCTCCCGGGCATGCCCCAGCGCTACGAAATCGTGGCCGGGGAAAGGCGCTGGAGGGCGGCGCGCATGGCGGGCCTCACAGAAGTTCCCGTCATCGTTACGGAATATACGGACAAGGAAGCCATGACCGTGGCTCTGGTGGAAAACCTCCAGAGAGAAGACCTGAACCCCATGGAGGAAGCCGAAGCCCTGCAGGCCCTGCGCGAGGCCCATGGCCTGAGCCAGGAAGCACTGGCGGAACAGCTCGGCAAAAGCCGCTCCGCCGTGGCCAACAGCCTGCGCCTTCTGCAGCTTCCCTCTTCCATGCGGGATGCCCTCGCCCGGGGCGACATCAGCGCAGGCCATGCCCGCGCCCTGCTCTCCGTCACCGACGAGGCTCTGCAGAAAAAGCTCTATGCCGCCATTCTGGAACATCATCTTTCCGTACGCGAAACGGAGGCCGCGGCCGATACCTGCAAGCGCAGCGGGAAACTCCCGGAAAAGCTTGAACCGCAGGGCAACCCCGCCGCGCCGCGTGCCGCGCGCACGCCCCGGCCCCAGGTCATCAAAAATCTGCAGAACCTCCTGCGCCAGAGCTGCGGCACCCGGGCCACCATCAGCGGCAACGAACAGCAGGGCCGCATTCAGATCCCCTACGCCAGTCCGGAAGAACTGGCCCGCATCCTCGGCATGCTGGGCCTGAAGGACGAGGACTCACAGAACTGACACTTCCGGGGCATGCGCGGGCACACCGGAACATCCCTCACGCATGCCCCTCTCCCCGCCAGCACAGAAAACACTCCATCGAACATCCATACATGGGAGATGCCGGACACAGCAACTTTTCCGTGAGAGGACTATGCAACTAAGCCACCTGAAATACTTCGTGGAAACCGCAAAATGGTCTTCCATGCGCAAGGCCGCCGAGCACCTTTATATCACTCAGGCCGCACTCAGTGCCGCCATCGCTCTTCTGGAACGCGAACTGGAAGTCACCCTTTTCGAGCGTTCCCCCAAGGGAATAACCCTGACGCTCGCAGGTGCGGAAGCGCTGATTCTTGCCAGAAAAATTCTGGCCCTTCAGGATGAGCTTCTCAACCTTTCGCAAAAAAAATCCAGCGTTTCCGGTCAGTTCAAAATTTCCGCCTTTACATCCATGGTCAACACCGTACTTTCCGACGTGGTAAGCCAGGCCTCCAAGCAGTACCCGTCCATGGAACTTCTGGTGGAAACTTCCAACAACATTCCTCAATGCCGCCCCGAAGAAGACGAACACTTCTGCTATATTGTCTGCTGCGAAGATACGCAGAAGGACAGCATGATGAAAACCGTGCGGGATCGCGGCTGGGAATGCGAAGTCATAGGAAAGACGGAGTCGCTCATCTTCATCAATGCCAGACATGAGCTTGCCAAAAAAGAATACCTGGAGCTGGAAGATCTCGGCAATTTCTACTTCGTCAATCTCCAGATTCTGAACACGGACAACAATATCAAATTTTCACCGCACAATGGCATGAAGCGCTTTTTCAAAAACAAGGAGCATACCTTCTTCACCGGGGAATCCGCGTTGAACTTCATTGTAAAAAACAAGAACTTTGCGGGAATCTTTTCCTATTTTCTTGCACAGAAAAACTACTATATTGAAAAGAATCTGGTAAAGGCCATGCATATTCTGCACTACCCCATGCAGGCCTGCTTCTGCCTCTGCTTTCCTCCGAAAAGTCATTATTCTCCCGGAGAGAAAACCATCCTGACCCTTATCCGGCATCAGATACGACAGTATCTCCCGGAATGAGAAAACAGGAAGGGAAACGCCGGAATCCGGCGTTTCCCTTCCTGTTTCTGACACCGTCACCTTCCCGGAAAAACTGCAGCACTCCGCCGGTCTTTCCGGAAATGCTCATCCGTCGTGACCGGATTGCCCTGCACAGACAAACGGCAGCACATTCCGTGACGGACGAAACGTCCTACAGCGTCATGTTGAAAAGCCGTGCGGCATTACCGGAAAGAATGTTTCCCAGCACCTCCTTCCGTATGCCGCAGTTCATGTAGTGACGCACCGCCGTCTGCATGGAAATACCGGGGCATGCGCTGCCGAAGCAGATTCTGTCGCGAAGCTGATAATTCGCCGCATCGATATATACACGGCTCGCAGGTGTATGGATGACATACATGTCGGGCGATATATACAGGTTATTGAACATGAAGGCCATGTGACACACGGTTTCCGCCTCGGGATAACCGCCGTGGCAGAGCACGAAATTCACGTCGGGGAATGCCTTCAGGGCCTCCACCAGCGGAGGCAGCTGCTCTTTGGGAAAACCGAAGAATCCGCCGAAGGTCAGAAGAACGGGCAGATGATGCGCTCTGCAGACCTCAAGCAGCGGATAGGAAAGCTTTGCATCATTCAGAAACCAGTTGGGTCTGTCGAAAAAAGGCTCCATGAGAATACCTTTCATGGGCCCCTGCACACAGAACCGCTCTATCTGCTCCACGGCATGATCAACGCCGCCGTACACGGGAGAAATACCGGCCACACCGATGAAACGGTCGGGATATTCCTGCATGAGCTCAAGAAGATCGCCGTTGTCAATAAGACCGCGATTGTTTTCCGGGTCTCCCCATGCGGCACGATACGGAGCAACACCGTAATCGACCCCAGCTTCATCCATATCCCGAAGGAAAAGAGCCATTCTGGGATTCCTCAGATAAAGCGGATACTGAAAGTCCGTCATCAATCCGAATTTCGCCGTCAACGAAGCGTCGGAGGTATCATACAGGCCAAAAGGATAGCCATTATACAGAAACCCCTTATACGGAGGACGGCACCGCATATCAATAATACTGAAGCTATCTTTCATAACAACCTCCTGAATGATGCAAAAACGGAAAAGAACATCATAAAAAGAAAACTGTCGTTTCTATACATTGCAAAAACATCTGCCGTCCAACGAAAAATATTTTTTCCCCGTTACCGCGCATATCCTTTCCTTTTCAAGGTGGTACCGTCATAAAAATTTGTTATCACCGGGAGTGACGTAGAAAAAAAATTAGTTTGTTCTTTTTTTTACATTTTTCTACATACTAAGAAAGAACTATCCGATAAGGAGGCCGTACATGAAGTTCTCGTCGTTATTCCAGCCGATAACCATCAACTCGATGACGCTTCGCAACCGCCTTGTCGTCCCCGCCATGGGAACAAACTATGCCCATGCGGACGGAACCCTTTCCGAGCGTTTCATCTCCTACTATGAACGGCGTGCTCTCGGCGGTTTTTCCCTTATCACCACCGAAGTCGTGGCGGTCGACCCGCGCGGCAACGCCGGCCCCTGCGAGCCCGGGCTGTACGACGACAGGTTTCTTTCCGGTTTTGAAAAACTGGCCCGGAGGATACACGCCCACGGCGCATGCCTCTCCGTTCAGCTTCACCATGCGGGAAGACAGACCGTTTCCGCCTTTCTGGACGGACGCCGCCCGGTGGCGCCTTCACCCCTGCCCTGCCCTGTCTGCGGGGAAGTCCCCGAGGAACTTTCCGAAGCCGACATTCTCCTGCTTGCCGAACGCTTCGGAGAGGCGGCGGAACGCGCGCAGAGAGCCGGTGCGGACGCCGTGGAAATACACGGCGCTCACGGCTATCTCGTGGCGGAATTCATGTCCTCCTACAGCAACAGACGCTCCGACGCCTTCGGAGGAAGCCTGGAAAACCGCATGCGTTTCCCCCGCCTCATCATCAGCGCCATCCGCCGCAGAACCGGTCCCGACTTTCCTCTGATCTTCCGCATCAGTGCGGAGGAACACTCACCCGGTGGACGAGGAATCGCCGAAACTCGCGCCATGGCGCGAATTCTGGAAGAGGCAGGGGTGAATGCGATCCATGTGTCGACGGCCACCTATGCCGACATGGAAAACCTCTGGGGCACGGGAACACAGCCTCTTGCCGCCCTGTCCCGTTATGCCGAAGACATCAAAAGGGATGTTTCCGTTCCCGTCATCACGGTAGGACGCATCAACGATCTTCACATCGCCGAAGAACTCATCTCCACAGGCAGAGCGGACCTTGTGGCCATAGGCCGGCAATCTCTGGCCGATCCGGACTTTCCCCGGAAAATACTGGAAGGAAAAACCGACGAAATCTGTCCGTGCATTGCATGTCACGATCAGTGCACAGGCAATATACTCAGCGGAAAACACACGGGCTGCGCCATCAATCCCTTCACGGGGCACGAGGGGGAATTCTGCATCCACCCCGCCGCACAGCCCGGTCATATTCTTGTGGCCGGAGGCGGCCCCGCCGGCATGATGAGTGCATATCTGCTGGCAAAACGCGGGCATACCGTGGACCTGTATGAAAAAACACCACACCTGGGAGGACAGTTCCGCATTGCAGCCCTTCCTCCCGCCAAGGGAGAACTGGCCAAGGCTCTGTGCTGGCTCCGGGTGATGTGTGAAAAACACGGAGTCCGCATCCATACGGCATGCGAGGTGACGGCGGCACTCATCCGGCACCTGAACCCGGACGCGGTCGTTCTTGCCACGGGGGGAGTTCCCCTGCTGCCGCCCATAGAAGGCATACACAATCCCGACCTGCTGCATGCCGTGGATGTCCTCAGCGGCGTCTCTCCGACGGGAAAACGGGTTCTTGTGGCCGGGGGCGGCATGGTCGGCGTGGAAACTGCCGACTATCTGAGCGGCTACGGCAGAGAGGTCACTGTCGTCGAACTCCGGGACGAGGTCGCCGCAGACCTGCCCCTTGTACCGCGAAAAGACATACTCCGCCGCCTCAACGAACAGAGAGTCACCTTCATCACCGGCGCAGCCATCACGGAGTTTCATGAAGGAGGACTCAGCTTCCTCAGAAACGGCTCGGAACATACGCTGGAAGGCTTTGATTCCATCGTGCTCGCCCTCGGCAGCCGCGCCTTCAATCCTCTGGAACAGGAAATCAGGGATTCCGTCCGTACCGTCGTCGTCGGTGACGCCGTCCATGCCGGAAAGGTTGCCCAGGCCCTCCGCTCCGCCATGGAGACGGCCCTTTCCCTCGACGTGGTATGACACTCTTCCCCTCTCCGCTTCGGTACGACGTCCCTTCTCCGAGGCGGACGGCACACGCCATGCCTTCCTTCTCTTCCGACGCAATGCCCTCTTCCCGGCAATGCACAGTTCTGGAAAAACATCCGACCCAAGGATTCGTCCGCATCCTCAAGGAGCCCTGATATATGAATCCAGCGCTGACGAAAACAATGCGGCATATCGACAGCTTCATCGAACGCATATGCACTTTTTTCTATAATCTCTGCGGGATCGGCATCTTTTTCATGATGGCGATCACCTGCATCGATGTCGGCATGCGGTTCTTCGCTCAATCCCCGCTGGGAGGAAGCATAGAACTCACCGAACTCACCATGTTTCTGATTCTCTTTTTCGGGCTGGGAAAAATACAACTCAGTGAATCCCACATTGCGGTGGATCTGCTGACGGACAAGCTTTCTCCCCGTGCCGGAGAACGCGTCTTCATGTTTGTCTCCCTGCTTACGGCCCTTCTTGCCGTGCTCATGTCCCGCTACCTGTTTTTGAGCTTTCTCGACAAGATGCAGAGCGGGGAATACACGCCCGCCCTCTTTCTCAAACTTTCCGTGTTCATCGTCTTCGGGCTGGCGGGGGCTCTGGTCTTTACTCTGGCCGCACTCCGGAACATCGTCACGCATATAGGGAAAATGAAAAGCCTCGGCATCTCCATGTTCCCGTCCTTCCTTGCGGCCGTTCTGGTGGCAATGCTGCCCCTTCTTCTGCACGATACCGAATTTTCCTATGATTACGCCAAGGTGGGCTTTTTCAGCATCGCTCTTCTCATTACCCTGATTCTGCTGAGGGTCTCCATTGCCGGAGCCATGTGCATCACGGGCATCGTAGGGCTGATGATCATTTCCCTGACGCCGGAACAGGGGCTGAACGTGCTTCTTTCCATGCCCGCATCCACCATGAACTATTCCTATTCCGTCATTCCCATGTTCGTGCTCATGGGAGAGTTCGTGCTCCATGCAAAAATAGGCGAAGCTCTCTTCGCTTCCTGCAGTCTCTGGCTCGGTCATTACCCGGGCGGGCTGGCCATAGCGGGTCTGAGCGGATGCGCGGGCTTTTCCGCCATCTGCGGCGATTCCCTGGCAACGGCACTGACCATGACCTCCGTGGCTCTCCCGGAAATGAAGCGCTACCGCTACAACAGTGCCTTTTCCAGCGCCTGCCTTGCCGCCGGAGGCACGCTGGGCATACTCATTCCCCCCAGTGTAGGATTCATTTTTTATGCCATCGTCACGGAACAATCCATCGGCAGACTCTTTCTTGCCGGCTTCCTTCCCGGCTTCACCCTGCTGATCCTGTTCTGCATCATGACCGGCATCATCGCCATACGGCACCCGGAACTCGCTCCCCGGGGAAATCCCGTGCCTCTGAAGGAAAAAATCCGTTCCCTGTATCAGCTGATTCCCATGCTGGGCCTCATCGTCTTCATGCTGGGGGGCATGTTCGGCGGCATCTTCAGCCCCACCGAAGCCGGCGCCGTGGGTGCAGGCGGAACCTTCCTCTATGCCCTGTGCCGCAGAAGCCTTTCCTGGAAGGCCTTTATAAGTTCTCTTTTCCATTCCGCGGACATCTGTGTGAAATGCACCTTCATTCTGCTCGGCGTCAGCATTCTCGGGGCCTTTCTGGCCACCACACAACTTCCGTTCATGCTCGCCGACATGGTGACGGAAATGCACGCCAACCGCTATGTGGTTCTGGCCTGCATCGTGCTCATGTACATAGGCCTGGGCTGCCTTTTCAATGTGGTTCCCATGATTCTTCTGACTCTGCCCGCCATTTTCCCCACCGTGCAGGCCTGCGGCTTTGACCCGATCTGGTTCGGCGTCATCACCGTCCTTCTGATGGAAATGGGGCAGATCACTCCGCCCGTGGGCATCATCGTCTTCGCCATCTCAGGCATGGAGGGCGCGGCGCCCATGAACCTCATCTTCCGGCATGTCATGCCGTATATTCTGTGCATACTGATATGCGTGGTCATCGTGACGATTTTTCCTGAAATCGTCCTCTATCTGCCCGAGAAGCTCATGTAGAGCAAAAAACATAAAGGAGTGGCATATGAAAAAAACGTGCATGATTCTCATGATGGCATTGCTGCTTTTCCTCCCCGCGCACGCTTCGGCAAAACGTGTCTACCGCCTCACCTTCGCCTCATACCTCATGGATACCGACCCTGTTGTGGAACAGGTGTATAAACCCTGGCTCAAAAAAATAGAGGAACGCTCGCAGGGAAGAATTCAGTGCGTGTTCTATAATCCGAACACCATCTGCAACGAATCGGAAATCTTCGACGCCGTAGCCAAGGGCCGCGTGATGGCGGGCACGCAGAACGCAGGCCGGAATCCCGGGCTCTTCCCCCTGGCCTACACCTACTGCATGGGCTTCACAGGTTGCACCACCGCAAAGTCGGGAACGTACGGCTACTACAGAGCGCTGGAAGATCACCCGGAACTGCTGGATGATCTGAAGAACTACAAGCCCTTATGGGCACATGCCACGGGCTGCCCCTCCATCACCACCATTAAAAAGCAGATACGGACCATTGAGGACATGAAAGGGATGCATGTCTTCGTGCCGGGCGGAAACGCCGTCATCATCATCAACGCCCTGGGAGGCACGGGCACGCAGATGCCCATGGGTGATTTCTATCTTTCCCTGCAGAGAAATATGGGCGATGCCTGCCTTGCCGACTACAACATGCTTTCCAGCCTGAAAATCCATGAAGTGGCCAAATACACGACGACCTACGGCAATCCTTCGGCCCTCTGCTATGCCGTCATGAACAAGGAATTCTATGCGGCGCTTCCCGACGATCTGAAGAAAATCATCGACGAAACCACCGGTGAAGCCATGGCAATGCTCATTGCCGACAAAACGGACAACACCACGGCGGAAAAACAGCTTCTTCTGGAACAGCAGGGACAGAAGTTCTATACGGTTCCCCCGGAAGAACGGCAGAAGTTCGTCGATGCCATTCTGGAAAAGGCCACTCCCGTCATTCTCAAGCCCCTGAGCGATACCATAGACACCAATGCCTACCTGCAGCTCAGCCTGCACTACAGCAAACTCGGTGAGGAAAAATTCGGCCTGAAGTAATTCATGCCCATGCCGGAAAGACCTCAGCTCCCGGCAGCCGCGGGCGGACGACATGTCCGCCCGCTTTTTTAACGCTCAGCTTCTTGCCCGGGCTCCCTGTGCGATTTCCTTTCTCTGCCTTCGTCATCAGCGCCCGACGTTTCCTTCGCAATACGCCATGATCCACGGCAAAAGAAAAACAAGCCGAACAGCGCAGGAAAAAGGGGGGAAACGGCCTGCCCCGCATAGATGCCCGCATACCCCAGACCGAGAACGTCCGCGCCCAGCCAGGCAAAGAACAGCCTTGCCGCAAATGCCTCCAGAAGAGCGTTGCAAAATGCGATATCCGCCCTTCCCACACCCAGCGCAAAGGAATCAAAACTGTACATGATCACATAGAAAATACAGTTGACGGAACAGCACAGACGAAGATATTCCACGCCCACCTTCGCCACCTCCGACCCCGCAGGAGCAAAAAGCTCCATGACGGGCACGGCAAAAAGCTGGACCACGGCGACGATGCACAAGGTGACGGCCATATTCAGCCCCAGTCCTTTCCAGAATACGGCCTTTACCCTTGCCCTTTCTCCGGCGCCGCCATTCTGCGCCACCATGGCCGTCATGGCCTGCCCTATGCCCCAGCAGGGCATTCCCGCAAGGGTGTTGATCTTCAATCCTATGCCCGAAGCCGCAGCCACGGCCACTCCGTAGCGGTTCAGCATGGCCGTCATGATTAAAAACGCCATGTTCACCGCCACCATCTGTGCCGAGGCCGGAAGAGCCGTACGCAAAACGGTCATGCCGCATCTCAGGTTCACAGCAAAAAAAAGCCCGTGTTCCTCCTTCCGCGCTTTCCGCAGAAAAAACAGCGCGGTAACACAAGCCGTCCCCTGGGCAAGCACCGTCGCCCAGGCCGCGCCTGCCGTACCAAGGTTCCACAGCCCCACGAACAGAAGGTCCAGAACGATGTTCAGTACGGCGGAAAAAGCCGTAATCAACAGTGGTCCGCGTCCGCTGCCCAGCGCGCGGAGGACGGCACAGACCGTATGCTGCCCGAACACAAACACCGTGCCCGCGCAGATGATGCGCGTATAGTCAAAAGCCTCCGCCATGGCTTCACAGGGCACTCCAAGCCAGTCCAGGGCCCGGCCGCACGAGAAAAAGCTCACGGCTCCGACAACGAGAGAAAACAGCAGGGAAAAACAAAGCAACGTGTCCACCGCTTCATCCCGCGCACGCACACTTTCTCCACCGGTACGACGTCCCGTCTCCACCGCTCCCCCGGAACCGAAGCCCATTCCCAGAGAAGCCACAAAAAAAGCCACCATATTGCCGTTGCTCACGGCGGCAACCCCAGTCTCGCCCACAAAGCGGCTGACCACCAGCATATCCGCCACACCGTACAAAAGCTGAAGCACATGGGCCAGCATCAAAGGAAGACTGAAAAGAACGAGCTCGCGCCCTATGGGGCCTTTTGTCATGTCATGATGCATGTTCATGAAAACCTGCCTGCATAAAAAAAGGAAGGCCGACAATGCGCGGCCTTCCCTGAACACACTTCCCGCAAACGGGAAACATCGGCCGCACGATAAAGCGGCCCCGGCAGACAGAACAGCAGACCCGGCCTGAGCCGGGCTATGCCTCGATGAACAGGAACATTTCCCTTCCGCCCCGGCAACGCTTCATCGCCATGAAGCCGGAGCAGACACCAGACCGAGTTTCATGAATCCCCCTGAACAACCACTGCTGAAATATACGCTTCCTGCAGCATGTATCCCATTACCCCATATTCCCACACATGACAACGTTTGCAGCCTGTCCGTCCGCCTCTGTGCGTGGGCTACCGGAGCCGCGCCTTCACGCATCCTTGCGCAGTATGGCCATAAAGAGCGTATCCTGCCCCGGAAAGGCGGGAAGGAACATCTTCTCTTCCACAAGGCGGCCGCCCTTTTCCCGGGCAAACGCCTCCACACGGTTCTCGTTCTCTGCCCTGTTCAGGGCGCAGGTCACATAAAAAAGCGCTCCCCCGGGCAGAAGCCGCGACCAGGCATGCTCCAGAATGGAAGCCTGAAGCCGGGAAGCCTCTTCGAGCCTTTCCGGGGAAAGGCGCAGGCGAAGTTCGGCATTACGGGCGAGCGTGCCCGTACCGCTGCACGGAACATCCAATAATATCAAGGGGAAGGATTCTTCCACCTCCTGAGCCTGCCCGCAGAACAGGCGGGGCCGCGGAAGCGCCAGCCGCGTGATGGCGGCCTTCAGCTCTTCCAGCCGGAAGGAGGAAGGCTCACTGGCAAAGGCCACATGCACGCTCTTTTCCAGAAGCGCCGTGGTCTTGCCGCCTCTGCCGCAGCAGGCATCCCACAGCGGGGCATCCTTCAGGCCTTCCTTTTCCAGCCACGAGGCCAGGTATTCCGCCGCAAGCTGGGAAGTCGCGCCCTGCCGCGTCATGTCGCCGCGCCGCTCGAAATTTTCCAGCAGCGTCTGTTCCACGGAGGCATGTTCCCTGTCCTTTGCCAGACCCCAGGCGGAAAATCCGCCCTGCCCCACGGGGGCATATCCCCGTTCGAGCCAGTGCCCGACCAGCATTTCGCCCCAGGCTCTCGCCATGTTCACGCGCCAGCACGGCGCGGGGTGGCTCAGCGTGTTGCATGCCATGCGGCAGGCCTCTTTGCCGCCGTACTGCGCAACCCACATCTCTGCCATCCACAAGGGAAGGGAAGCCGCTTCCGCCATGCCTTCCGCATCCGCTTCCGCACGCTCAAGCCTGCGCCGCTTCTCTTCCGCGGCAAGGCGCAGCGCCTCCGCATCCCTGTCCACGGAACGGAGCACGCCGTTCACCAGACCGCCCAGCCCCTGACCGAAACGGCGGCGCGCCAGATTGACCAGCTCATTCACCGTGGCCCGGGCGGGAATGCCGCCCATGAACAGAATCTCATAGGTGCCCAGACGCAGGAGCATCCGCACCTGCGCGGAAAGCGCGCCGGGCTTTTTCAAATATCCCGCAAGGGCGGCATCCAGCAGAGCAGCATGGCGCAGCACGCCGTAGACCAGTTCGGAAAGAAGCGCCGCATCCTGTCTGCCGAGTCCTGCCTCCTGAACATGCCGGGCCAGCATGACCGGAAGAGGGGTTCCCTCCTCCGGGTGCTGGAAAAGCTGGTGCAGCAGCGCGAGGGCCCCCGCGCGGGCCCCGGAAACAGGCTGTTTCTGAGGCGTTTTTTTTATTTTTTCGACCATTGGTTCACGATTCCGCCTTTACGGCCTTAAAAACGATTCTGGAGCCTTTCCGGGCCTCAGCTCTGTTTTCCGCTCAAATACCCGTAGGGCGCGGAAAGCTGACGCAGACGGCCGTTATAAAAATCCACGGCGCTCATGGAGGCCTTGCCTGCGGGCCGCAGCCGGGTGAGTCTGTAGGCCCCCGTACCGCAGGCCACAAGAAGCGCGTCGCCGTCCATACCCACAAGCGTGCCGGGCGCATGGTCCCCTGCTCCCTCCACGGGCTGCCCCGGTTCCAGACGGAGCACCGCAGGTTCGCGGCCTTCCACGTTCAGCACGCTCTTTGCGCCGGGCGCAGGCGTGAGGCCGCGGATGATGTTGTGGATGGACTTCGCATCCATGCTCCAGTCGATATATTCCTCTTCCGCCGTAATCTTGGCCGCATGGGTGACAAGTTCCTCGTTCTGGCGCACAAAGGCCGCCCTGCCCTCGGCGATCATGCCGAGGGCGCCCACCATGAGCTTTGCACCGTGTTCGGCCAGCGTGTCGAACAAGGTTCCCGCCGTATCCCCGGGTTCAATGCTCACCGCCTGCTGCAGCAGCATGGGGCCGGAATCAAGCCCGGCCTCCATCTTCATGATGGTCACGCCGGAAATGGTATCACCGTTCATGACGGCCCTCTGTATGGGCGCCGCGCCCCGGTACTGCGGAAGAAGCGAGCCGTGCACGTTGTACGGCCCCATGGTGGGGATATCCAGCACTCTCTGAGGCAGAAGAAGCCCGTAGGCCGCCACCACCAGCACATCGGGCCGCAGTCCGGCAAGCGTCTCGACATCGGCATCATCGCGGAAATTGCGCGGCTGATACACGGGCAGGCCCAGTTCCAGGGCAAGTTCCTTGGTGGCGGAGGCCTTGAGCTTCTTTCCTCTGCCCGCCGGACGGTCCGGCTGCGTATAAACGGCCACGACCTCACCGCCCTCCCAGGCGGCCACGGCCTTCAAAATCACCGCCGCAAAATCCGGCGTGCCCATGAACACAATGCGCAGTTTCGACATACAAGCTCCACAAAAAAACGTCGTTTGCCCGCTTCTTCGGCCATGCGGCCTTGCGCCGCGGCCTGCTTCAGATGTTTCCGTACCTGCCTTCTCCAAAGGCATGCAGCTTCCGAAAAGCGGCCCATGCACGGAACAACACGGCGAAAACACTCTACGGTCTCCAGGCTCCCGCGTCCAGACGTGCCCCGCAGGCCTCTGCCACAAAAAAAGCCCGGGCCGAAGGCCCGGGCCTGATGTCGCGCACAAGCGCCAGGCAGAACTTACTTTCTGCCCTTTCTCATTTTCTTGTCGTAAAGAGAACGCTTGAGATAGCTGATGTGGTCGATGAACAGCTTGCCGTCCAGATGATCGGTTTCATGCTGCATGCAGGCGCCGTAGTAGCCTTCGCCTTCGATATGGACGGGCTTGCCGTCCAGATCCAGGGCATCCAGCGCCACACGGCGGGGACGCTTCACCTTCGCCCGAAGTTCCGGCACGGAAAGGCAGCCTTCGTTTTCCTCATGGCCTTTCGGATCGAGCACGGTGATCACAGGATTCACGAACACCTTGAATTCCTGAGGCAGGTCGGGATCGTTCTTTTCCTGCGACACGTCGATGATGACCACACGCTTGAGCACGCCTATCTGCGGCGCGGCAATGCCCACGCCGCCCACGGTGGTGAGGGTGTCGAGCATATCCTGAGCCAGAGCGCGGATCTCGTCGTTGATTTCGGCCACCGGCTCGCTGACCTTGGCCAGGAGCGGATCGGGATACTGAAGAACAGGACGAAGCATGGCTTACTCCGCAGCCGTGCCGGGAGCCGGCGCGGCCTTTTCACGAAGCCGGATACCCAGTTCACGAAGCTGCTTGTTGTCCACGGGGGAAGGAGCTTCGGTGAGCAGGCAGGCGGCCTTCTGGTTCTTGGGGAAGGCAATGACGTCACGGATGGAAGAAGCGCCCGTGAGCAGCATGGCCACGCGGTCAAGACCGAAGGCTATGCCGCCGTGGGGCGGGGTGCCGTAGTCCAGCGCCTGGATGAAGTAGCCGAACTGGGCCTTGGCGGATTCTTCGGTGAAGCCCAGACCTTCAAACATGCGGGTCTGATCGGCGGGGTTGTGGATACGGATGGAGCCGCCGCCGATTTCGTTGCCGTTCAGCACCATGTCGTAGGCGCGGGCCTTGGCGCGGGCCGGATCGGAAAGCATGATGTCGTAGCTTTCGTCCTGCGCGGCGGTGAAGGGATGGTGGCAGGCCACCCAGCGCTGTTCCTCCTCGCTGTATTCAAACAGCGGGAAGTCCGTCACCCAGAGAAGGTTCCAGGTGCCTTCGGGGATAAGGCCGAGCTTGTTGCCGAGCTTCACGCGGAGGCTCCCCAGAGCGTTGTTCACCAGGCCCGGTTCCCCGGCCTGGAAGAAGACGATGTCGCCCACTTCAAGACCGCAGGCTTCGGTAAGGCCCGCCCTTTCCTCTTCGGAAAGGAACTTGGCAATGGGAGACTGCCATTCGTTTTCGTGAATCTTGATCCAGGCGAGGCCCTGAGCGCCGAAGCCCTTCACAAAATCGGTGAGTTCGTCGATTTCCTTGCGGGTCATGGTGGCGCCGCCGGGCACGCGCAGAGCCTTCACCAGCTTCGCGCCGGAGAAGAGCTTGAAGGCGGAACCGTGCACGATGGAGGTCACGTCCTTGAGCTTCAGGTCAAAGCGGGTGTCGGGCTTGTCGGAGCCGTAATCGCGCATGGCGTCGTCGTAAGGCATGCGCGGAAGCGGAAGCGGAATATCCACGCCCAGAGCTTCCTTGAACACGCGGGCAATAAGCCCTTCGGCCATGCTCATGACCTGATCTTCGTTCACGAAGCTCATTTCAATGTCCACCTGGGTGAATTCAGGCTGACGGTCGGCGCGCAGATCTTCGTCACGGAAGCAACGGGCCACCTGATAATAGCGGTCCACACCGCTCATCATGAGCATCTGCTTGAACTGCTGGGGAGACTGGGGCAGCGCGTAGAATTCGCCCGGAGCCATGCGGCTGGGCACGAGGAAGTCGCGCGCGCCTTCAGGCGTGGACTTGGTGAGATAGGGCGTTTCCACTTCCAGGAAATCAAGCTCATTCAAATAGCTGCGGCAGGCCTGCACAATCTTGTGACGGGTGCGGAGGTTCTTCGCCATGGAAGGACGACGCAGATCAAGATAGCGGTACTGCAGTCTCACGGCCTCGGAACAGTCGGTACGGTCCTCCACCAGGAAGGGCGGCGTCTTGGCGGTGTTGAGCAGCTTCCATTCCAGCACCACCACTTCGATTTCGCCGGTGTGCAGGTTGGGGTTGGTCATGCCCTCAGGGCGGGGACGGACGCGGCCCTTGATGGCGATGACGTATTCACTGCGCAGGATATGGGCGTCCTTGTGGGCTTCGGGCGCGATTTCGGGGCTGAACACCACCTGGGTGAGGCCGTCGCGGTCGCGCAGGTCCACAAAAATCAGCCCGCCGTGGTCGCGGCGATACTGCACCCAGCCCATGAGGCACACGGTCTTACCGTCATCGGCAATGGTCAGGTCGTTGCAGTGATGGCTGCGCTTCCAGTCGCCCAGCGGCTTGATGTAGCGGCCGTGTTCCTTCTGGATGTCCACGACAGTCTTTTCGTTTTCTTCAAACTGGCTCATGACCATTCCTCTTTATTTTTCGGCGTTCAGGCCGGCTGCGACGTCGGCACAAGGCACTTCGCGCTGTTCGCCGGATTCCATGTTCTTGATGATGACGGTACCGGCGGCAAGTTCATCGGTACCCATGATGAGCGTATAACGGGCGCCGGACTTGCCTGCCTGGCGCATGGTGGCCTTCATGCTGCGGCTCTCATAGCCCATGGTGCCGGAAAAGCCCTCGCGGCGCAGGTTCTGCGCCAGAGCAAAGGCGGCGTCGCGGCAGGAATCGTCGAGCACGGCCACATAAAAATCAGGAGAAACCGCAGGAAGCTCACGGCCTTCCAGCAGAAGGGCCAGGCGCTCCATGCCGCAGGCAAAGCCGATGCCGGGCACGGAAGGACCGCCGAGCTGTTCCACCAGACCGTCGTAACGGCCGCCGCCCGCCACGGAACCCTGGGAACCGATTTCATTGGACACCACTTCCCAGGTGGTGCGGGTGTAGTAGTCCAGCCCGCGCACCAGGCGGTGATTGATCTCGTAGGGAATCTTTTCCGCATCGAGGTGACGGAGCACGGCTTCAAAATGAGCGCGGCAGTCGGGGCATTCGTTTTCCAGAATCACGGGAGCGTCGGCCGTGAGTTCCTTGCAGGAGGGAACCTTGCAGTCCAGAACGCGCAGCGGATTGGTCTCCATGCGGCGGCGGCAGTCTTCGCACAGCTTCGACTGATCAAGTCCGGCCAGCCAGTCGTGGAGATTTTTGCGGTACACGGGACGGCAGGAAGAGCAGCCCAGGGAGTTGATCTGAAGCGTCAGCTTCCTGAGGCCCAGCTTGCCGAGAAACTCCATCATCATGCAGATGATTTCCGCATCCGCCTCAGGTTCCCGCGGGCCGAGGCACTCGCAGTTGATCTGATGGAACTGACGCATACGGCCCTTCTGCGGGCGTTCATGCCGGAACATGGGGCCGATGGTGAAAAACCTGCTCACGGCTTCACGGGCATGCACACCGTTTTCGATATAGGCGCGCATGACGCCTGCCGTGGCTTCCGGGCGCAGGGACATGGAACGCCCCTTGCTGTCGGGAATGCAGTACATTTCCTTCTGCACCACGTCGGTTTCGGTGCCGATGCCGCGGCAGAAAAGATCGGTGTACTCCATGAGGGGAGTACGAAGCTCACCAAAGCCGTAGCGGGGGAAAACCTCGCGCGCGGTGGTCTCCATCATCTCAAAAAGACGGCTCTGCGCCGGAAACTGGTCGGCAAAGCCCTTGATAGCCTGAATCTGTGCCATGAACGGACTCCAGCAAAGTAGAAATAACGCATGAGGATAGGGCCTTTTTTCCCCGTTGTCAAAGCTTCTCCCGGTTCTCTCCCCGCAGGAAAGCCCTGCCCGGCACACCCTTCCGGGAAAAGCTCCACAGCCCCTGCCCTTCTGCAGAACCGTGCGGAACTACAGGAAAAAACAGTAAAATACAGGTGACGGCACCCGTCCTCTGCCCGGAGCGCAGAACATGTTCCGGCGGATCCCCCACGGCACCGGAAAGAAAAAACGCCCTACCCCCGTATCACATGGCCGGAGTGAAGGAGATTTCCCAAATTTTTCGTGTCACGCCCCGGCAGGGGGAGCGCCGAAATCCGGCAGATTATTCCGGCAGACGCATTCGGCTCCCGGGAAAACTCCGCCCAGGCAGGAAATAGGCAGGCCGCATCTTCCGGCAGAAAGTTTCACCCCTCAGGAAAGCCCCCAGGACAAGACAGGAGAAGGAAAATTTCCATCGGGGGGCTGTGCCCGCCCTTCTCTTTGCAGCAAGTCTCCCCGCCCGGGCCTGTGCCCGCACGACAGAAAGCCAACGCCCCCGGCTGGCTCACAAATGGCAGCACTCAGGCCGGGCCCAGGTACGCTGAAAGCAGATACCGCCCTTTCCACAAAGAAACATGTTCCGCCCGGCTCCG
>NZ_CALUWY010000043.1 GCF_944324615.1 uncultured Mailhella sp. | reverse complement strand
AGCCGGAGCATGAGGCCGAAGGAGAGGCGCAGGTGTCTTCCGGCCCGGTCCGCGGCGGCAGGTATCCGAAGAGGGGGGCAGCACAGGATTTCCGGGAAAAGTCGGTATTCCAGGCCGGGCCTTTTCCCACGGCAGGTTTCAGAAGCTACCCGTTTTTCCCTGTTGCAGGCATTTATCTCTGCCGGGGGGTCAGGCAGGCGTTTTTCGCAGGCAGGATGTTCCGGGCGGAGTGCGCCGGAGCGCGCATATTCTGCCGGGCGGAAGGACTTCCGGGCCTGACGGGGCGCGCGTTCCGTGCCGGGGAAGGGGCGCTCTTTCAACAAGGCGCGGTCATGCCCCGGTGCATGCCGGAAGGTCCGGTACGGCATCGCCTTTTTCCGCAGAGGAGCGCCGTTCCCACAGCCGTATGGAGTGCATGGTTGTGCGCCGTGCCTTCTGCAGCGCGCGGCAGAGAAGGGGAGTGTCTTTTTTCAGCCCCCACTTGTCCCGGTATTCGTCCGGAGTCAGCCTGTGCGTGGCCAGGTGACGGCTGGTGAGCATGCGGAAGCTTCTGCCGCATTCCAGGCAGAGAATACGCTGCTCGCGTATGGAACGCCGCGTTTTCTTTTCCTCCTCAGGGGCTTTTTCGTCCGTTTCCATGCGCCGCAGCAGGGAACGGAGGCGGCGTACCTGCGCGAGGATTTCTTCTTCCGTCATGGGGCGCACGGCGGCCTGTGCTTCCACGATATCCAGCGCTTTTTCCATGTATTCGTCCATGATTCCTCCTTGCGGCGCGGTGCCGCTGAAGAAAGCATGCAGGCCCCCCTGTGAGAAGACAAGAATTTTCCCATGATATATCAGCGTGTTGTTGTGATATATCAGAGGCTTTTTCTGCCTGTGCGCGCTTTTTTGAAATTCCCGGAGCATGCCCGGTTCTGGGGCGAAAGGCAGAGCACGCCTGTGCGGCCGCCGGGTTCAACGCGTGCCGGAGAACGGCGTTTTCCCGCACGGAGGGCCGGCCTGTGCCGGAAAGGGAAGCCGTGCCCCAGTACGGACACGTTCAAGGTGTGCTCTCAGGGCGGGGTTCCTGTTGTGCAGAGCGCAGGTTCCGCGTCAGGGCTGTTTCTCCTCCAAAAGGGGCTTTTTTTGCGCGGGTGGGGCTGTTGCCCCGGCTTTCATGACGGGAAAAAGGGGCATTTTCTCACGCGGCTGCACGCTGAAGGCACAGAATCGGCATGGGCGCCCCTTTGCGCGGAGAAGAGATTTACCGGAAGCAGGTGTTCGCGGGGCACAGGCTCCTTTTTTCGTGCAGGGAGGGGGCATCCCACACCATAGAGCCGTGCCGCGCCTGTTTTCTTCTCACGCGGGGCGGCAGCGCATGTTCTGCCTTGCAAGGATGCCTTTGCAGGGGCTTTTTTACGGGGGAGGGGAGTTGCGGCAGGCACCCGGGCGCAGGGGGATGATGTCCGGCCCGATGCCCTGCGCGTTTTTTTCCCTTGCGCAGGGGCGGATGCATAAGAGGTGCCGGGAAAAGGCTTTTCCGGCCGGGGGATGAGCCCCGGGCGTGAGGGAGCTTTACCCGCAGGGCCGTGCAGCGTGGCGTTTTTCGGCGTGAAGGGCACGCGCAGGCTTGCCGTCAACGGGCAGGACAGGCGGTGTTTCCCTCATGCGGGCGCGGGCCCTGGAAAAGGTGCGGCGCCTTCTGTCGCCTTCCATTGTTGCGTGATGTGGGGACTGCGCCGCCGCGCTCTTCATGAGGGGAGGCAGGCTTCCCCCTTCGCACACAGCGCGCGGGTTCCGCTCCGGTCTGCCTCTGTTTCCTTTTCCCTTCCCGCGGGAAAGAGCTTTCCCCGCCGTTTTTCTCCGTTTTTCCCCGGTCGGGGGCGGCGGTGCTCATGGTGCGCCCGGCCCGCCGCATGGGCAGGCGCGCTCCGTCCGCTTCTGTCGGTGCCAGTGATGGGCGTGGGGGCTTCGTTTTTTCCGGTTTCGGCATGCTGTTGCCCCGGAAAAGCGCATGTTCCGCCCGCAGTACCCCCTCCCGCCGTTTTTCCGACGATTTTTCGGTGTTTCTCCCTGTCGTGTTCCCGCCGCTCTGTCCACGGCGGCCTCGCCCCACCGATTCCCCGCCGTTTTTCTCCGTTTTTCCCGCTTTCCCCCGGTCGGGGGGCATGGTGCGCCCGGCCCGCCGCATGGGCAGGCGCGCTCCGTCCGCTTCTGTCGGTGCCAGTGATGGGCGCGGGGGCTTCGTTTTTTCCGGCTTCGGCATGCTGTTGCCCCGGAAAAGTGCAGGTTCCGCCCGCAGTACCCCCTCCCGCCGTTTTTCCGACGATTTTTCGGTGTTTCTCCCTGTCGTGTTCCCGCCGCTCTGTCCACGGCGGCCTCGCCCCACCGTTCTCCCGCCGTTTTCTCCGCCTCGTCCCTTTTTTCCGGCGTGAAAGGGGACAATTTGTCTCTCACACGCTCCAGCGTCTCATGCCGGAGTATTTTCCGGCGCGCAGGGGACACCCCTATCAGGCGATCTTTTTGATAGCTACGCCGGGCATTTTCCGGCGTGCAGGGGCACCTCACTCAACTATGCAAAATTTATAGGTAAACAGACTCTTTTCCGGCGTGCCGGGACAACCTGTGAGCGTATGTGCGTTTCTTTCCGGCCCGCAGGGGAAAAAAGCCCCGCTCTTCTGCCGGAGCGGGGCTTTTGTTACATATTCTTGTTGCGGTACACGAACTGGTGCGGGTCGATGCCGTATTTTTTCACCTTGTAGTTCACAATACGGTAGCTCGACTTCAGGTCGCGCGCGGCCTTCAGCATGTTGCCGCCCGCCTTGATGAGCGCATCCACCAGCAGTTCCTTTTCAAAGCGGGTCACGGCGTCGCCCAGGGACAGGCCCGCTTCCGTGGCCGTACTTTCCGCCGTCTGCAGCGAAGGCGGCAGGTCGCCTGCGCGGATGACGTGGTCTTCGCAGTACTGGGCGGCGCGCTGGAGGCAGCTTTCCAGTTCCGAGATGTTGCCGGGCCAGAAGTAGCGGGTGAGCAGTTCCAGCGCGGGGTAGGAAATGCGCTTGATTTTTTCGCTGTGGTAATCGGCGTTGCGCAGAAGAAGGTGCTCCACCAGGGGCACGATGTCTTCCCGCCGTTCCCGGAGCGGAGGAATATGCAGGGCGCACACATTGAGGCGCGCATACAGTTCCGCCGAGAAGCGGCCCTGTTCCACCAGTGCGTCCAGCGGGGCGCTGGTGGCGGCAATGACGCGCACATCCACGGGCACGGGGTCGCTCCCGCCCTGACGCAGGATGGCGTGTTCCTTGAGAAGGCGCAGCAGGCTTTCCTGTGCGGGCGGGGTGAGGGCTTCCACGGCATCCAGAAAGATGGTGCCGGTGTTGGCCTGTTCCAGCAGGCCCTTCTGTGTCTGCATGGCGCCGAGGAACGCGCCCTTCTGGTAGCCGCACAGTTCGATCTGCAGCCTTTCCGGGGGCAGGGCGGCACAGTGGCAGACCACAAGGGGCACGTCGCTTCTGGGGCTTGAGGCGTGGATGCGCCGGGCCAGTTTTTCCTTGCCCACGCCCGGTTCCCCGGCAAGGAGCACCGGGGCGCGGCCCTGGGCGATGTGCGCGGCCTGTTCCAGAATATGGCGCATCACCTTGGACTGGGCGATGAAGGCTTCGGAGCGGGAATCCTCGGCATTGCCTTCTCCCACGCCGGCGGGCGGCAGGCGGCGCTGATGGCTGAGTTCCTCCTGCAGGTAGGCGGCCTCGTTGGCGATGAGCGCGGCGGCCACTTCCAGAAAGAGGCGACGCAGTTCCAGATCTTCCCGGGAGACGAATTCGGTATCGGCGTTCAGGGTGCCTATGACCTCGCGCGCGGAAAGCGGACCGTCGCCCGCAGGGGCGAGAATGGGCACGGAAATGAAGGAGAGCCGCTCCATTTCCTCGTCGCTGCGTTCAAAAAGCAGGCTGAGGAAGAGGGAGTCGCCCTTCAGCTTTTCCACAATGACGGAACGGCCCGTGGCGAACACCTTGCCCGTGACGCCCACGCCCGGCGCGTAGCTTGCGTGGTTGGCCCTGGGCTGGGTACCGGCAAGGCTCAGGCGGAGCCGGCCGGTTTCCGGGTCGAAGAGCACAAGGTGAGGGCGAAGAAAGCCGTGACGTTCGGAAAGCTTGCTCAAAAGGGAGGTCAGGCTTGTCTGGAAGGGGCGTTTCGGCCCCATTTCGCCGGCCATGAGGCGCAGCGTTTCCAGCCAGGGGCTGACATCCTGATTGGCGGCATGGGCAGGGAGCTGAGTCATGAAGGCACTCCGGGCCGCTTACTTTCTGAGTTCGGCGATGCGGGCGCGCAGGAAGGCGGCGGATTCCTGATCCGCCGGGGGCAGGGCGGCCACGGCGGCCTCGTAGGCGGCCACGGCACCGGCCTTGTCGCCGGCGGCTTCGGCGGCTTCGGCCACCTGCTGGTGCATCACGGTTGCGGCTTCGGCGGGAGCGGTGGCGGCAAGTTCACGGAACTCGTCGCGCGCGGCGGCAAAGTCACCCTTGTGCATGAGCACCTGCGCATGGTTGAGGCGCGCGGCATAGGCGAGGGGGGTGTCGTCTTCAAGGGAGGCCACGGCGGCATAGGCGGAAGCGGCCTTGTCCCAGTCCTTCATTTCCACGGCGGTGGAGGCGAGTTCCAGCTGCGTGGCCGTGCCGAGGGCGGAGGGGGCGTCCTTGAGGAAGCCTTCCAGAGCGGCGGCGCGGCGCGCCGGATCCTGTATGGAAATGATGCGGCCGAGAGCGAGGCGCGCGTCGGAAATCTGTTCCTTACGGTACCACTGCCAGCCCGCCACGGCGAGAATGACGATGACCACCACCACGACGCCCGCGGCGATCTTGCGGGCATGGGTAAGCACGAAGTTCCACAGAGGCGCGGCTTCGGGGCTGACTTCGGCCTGCATTTCCGCGCTGAAACGGGGAATGTTGACGCCGCCCATCACCGGGTCGGCGCCGTGGGAAAGGGCGGGTTGGGAAAGGGGCGTGGGCTTCTTGATGGTGGGACGCTGTGCCATGAACGACTCCTTGAGGAAGGGAGAAAATGACAAAAGGAAAGGCCGGAAACTATCCGGCGCATGAAAGCACGCTAGTAGAGACTGACATAAATGTCAAAAGAAAAACTGTTTCCGGCGGCCGTGCTGCGGGAAGACATACGCTTTTGTCGAGGGGCGTTGCAGGAAATGTCTTGCATGGCGGGGCCGCGCCCCGTATGCTGGAAGAAGTTTTTTTCAAGGAGATCGACATGGACGTAACGCAGGACATACGGCAGGCCGTGCGCCTTGCCGGTGAAAAGGCGAAGGCCGCTTCCCGCCTCATGGCGGCGGCGAGCCCCGGGGCCAAGAAAAAGGCGCTTGAAACGCTTGCCGCGCTGCTTGAGGAGCGCGAGGCGGCGATTCTTGCGGCCAATGAGGAAGACCTTGAGGCCGCGCGCCGCGCACATCTCGACGGGCCGCGCATGGACAGGCTGCGCCTTACTCCCGCCATTCTGGCCGACATGGCCGGAGCCTGCCGCCATGTGGCGGATCTTCCCGACCCCGTGGGCGCCATGGACAGCCAGTGGCAGCGGCCCAACGGCCTTCTGGTGGGCAGGATGCGCGTGCCTCTCGGCGTGGTGGCCATGGTGTACGAGGCAAGGCCCAACGTCACGGTGGATGCCTCCATTCTCTGCCTCAAGGCGGGCAATGCGGTGATATTGCGCGGCGGCTCCGAGGCGCTGCGCTCCAATCTGGCCCTTGCCGCCCTGCTGCACGAAGCCCTTGAGGCGGCGCAGCTTCCCGGCGATGCGGTTGAGTTCATAGGCATCACTTCCCACGATGCGGTTTCGGAACTGTGCAGGCTCGACGAATATGTGGACGTGCTCATTCCGCGCGGCGGGGAATCGCTGGTGCGCGCGGTGACGAGTCAGGCCACCATGCCCGTGCTCAAGCACTACAAGGGCGTGTGCCACGCCTTCATCGACGAGAGCGCCGACCTTATGCAGGCTCTCGACATCGTGTACAACGGCAAGGTGCAGCGGCCGGGCGTGTGCAACGCGCTTGAATGCCTGCTGGTGCATGAGGCCGTGGCCGGGGCCTTTCTGCCCATGGTGGCGGAAAAGCTTTCCGCCGCGGGCGTCAGCTTCCGTGCGGACGAGGCCTCGCTGCCGCTGCTCGGCCCTTCGGCTTCCGCCGCCGCGCCCGACGACTTCGGCAGGGAATTTCACGATCTCATCCTTGCCGTGCGCGTGGTGCACAACATGGATGAGGCGCTGGCCCACATAGCCGCCTTCGGTTCCAACCATACGGAAGTGATCTGTACCACCAATCATCTGAATGCCATGCGCTTTCTGCGTGAGGCCGACGCCTCCATGGTGGGGGTGAACGCCTCCACGCGCTTCAACGACGGCGGGCAGCTCGGCCTGGGCGCGGAAATAGGCATAAGCACCTCCAAGCTGCATGCCTACGGTCCCATGGGCGTGCAGGAACTGACCACCACCAAGTTCGTGGTATTCGGTCAGGGACAGGTGAGAGCGTAAGGTGGGCGCCATCGGCATACTGGGCGGCACCTTCAACCCCGTGCACAACGGGCATGTGCGTCATGCCATAGAGGTGGCGGAAGCGCTGGGCCTTGACCGCGTGCTGCTCATGCCCTGCGCCATGCCGCCGCACAAGGAGAGCGCGGGCCTTCTGCCCTTTGATCTGCGCGTGGAGCTTCTGCGCGCCGCCGTGCACGGCATTCCCTTCCTTGATGTGGAAACGCTGGAAGGGGAACTGGAAGGGCCTTCCTATACCTGGCGCACCCTGAATGAATGGGCGCGCCTGCATCCGGGGGAACCTCTGCCCTATTTCATGATGGGGGCGGAGGCCTTTGCCGCGCTGGACACCTGGAACCACGGGCTGAAGCTTCCCCATGTGGCGCATCTGGTCATGGTGCCCCGGGGCGGGGACGACGGAAGCGTGTTCCATGAAAGCATCCGTTCCTTCTGGCCCGGGAGCCTGCCGCCCGCCATGGACGTGCCCCTGGGCCGCGAAACCGTGGAGCTGGCCGGAGGGGGAAAGTGCACCTTTCTGCCCGTGCCGCGGCTCGATATCAGCTCCACCTTCATCCGTGCGCGCTGGAGAGCGGGCCGCAGCCTTGCCGCACTCATGAGCGCGGAGGAACTGGCCGTACTTCAGGCCCATGCGGAGGAAGTTTCCGCCTGCTGGGCCACGGCAAGGGTGCGCTGAAGGGTGTTTCCGTTTTTTCCTGTTTAAAAAAGCGCCGCCTGCGGATATGCGGGCGGCGTTTTCTTGTCTTTAGGGACGTGTTTTCTGCGGCCGGAAGGGCGGCAGCACGGCGGGAAGGGGCGCTTCAGCGTTTCCAGAGTGTTTCCACGCCGCCCGGCACGATGATGCGTTCTTTGGGCAGAAGGTGCCAGGGGAAGGGGCCGCCCATGCGTGCGGCAAGGGCTGCCGGAGTGACGGGGGAAGGCGTTTCCTGAAGGCCTGCGATATGGGCCAGGTGCCCCACCACGGCCTCGGGGGAGCAGCCCGCTTCGCGCAGGGCCGCAAGACTCAGGCTCTTGTGCCGTTTGGCCAGCCTTTCGCCTTCCTCATCATAGAGCAGGGGAATATGCGCAAAATCCGGGGGCGTGCCGCCGAGTAGCCGGTACAGAAGCAGCTGACGCGGGGTGGAGAGCAGAATGTCCTCCCCGCGCACCACCTGCGTGACGTTCATGCGCATGTCGTCCACCACCACGGCAAGCTGATAGGCCCACACCCCGTCGGAGCGGCGCAGGGCAAAGTCGCCCCCGCAGCTTTTCAGGGAAATATGCTGCGGGCCGAGCACAAGGTCGGTGAAGTGCTCCACATCGTCGTCGGGGCAGAGCAGGCGCAGGGCGGGGCGGCGGCCTTCGGCCTCCTTCCGGGCGCGTTCTTCCGCCGTGAGGTGGCGGCAGGTGCCGGGGTAGGCCGCGCCTGCGTCGCCCAGGCCGTCGGCCGCGCCGTGGGGCGCGCCCGCAAGGGTACGCAGTTCCTTCCGGGTGCAGTAGCAGGGGTACACGAGGCCCCGCGCCTTCAGCGAGGCAAGGGCGCTTTCGTAACGATCGGAACAGAGGCTCTGACGGTAGGGCGCGCAGGGTCCGGTATCCGGCCCTTCGTCCCAGTCGAGACCCAGCCAGTGCAGGTCGCGCTCGATGGCGTCCATCCATGCCTTGCGGGAACGGGCGGGGTCGATGTCCTCATGGCGCAGAAGGATGCGCCCGCCTTCGGCTTTTGCCCCAAGCCATGCCAGAAGAAACGACCAGGCGTTGCCGAGGTGCAGCAGCCCCGTGGGGCTGGGCGCAAAACGGCCGACGATGTTCCGGTTCATGCCGCGCCCTCCGGTTTTTCGGGAATGCGTTCAAAACACTGTTCCATGACGGCGCTGGAAACCAGCATGCCCTTGCGCGTGAGGAAAAAGCGCCCGTCTTTTTTTCCGGCCATGGCGCGGCGCAGAAGTTCCCCGATGAGGGCTGCATTGTCCTTTTCAAAGTCCCTGCCGGTAAGGGCGCGGTAGGCGGCAAGGTCAAGCCCCTGCGCCGTGCGCAGACCGAGCATGACCAGCTCTTCCGCCTTTTCCGTAAAGCCGAGCCGTTCCACCGAGGCCGCGCGCTTTCCCTGCCGCACGGCCGAAAGCCACGCCTCAAGGTCTGCAACATTGCTGCGGCGTTCGTTGCCCGTGCAGCTTACCGCCGCAGGCCCGAGGCCGAGGTATTCCTCCCCCTGCCAGTAGCCCGTGTTGTGGCGGCAGGCAAAGCCCTGTTTCGCATAGTTGGAAATTTCGTACTGCGCATAGCCCGCCGCTTCAAGAAGCGCGCCGCCTTCCTCATACATGGCCGCGGCTTCCTCCTCCGCGGGCAGGCGCAGGTTTTCGCGTTCCCGGAAAAAGGGCGTGCCTTCCTCCAGCATGAGTCCGTAGCAGGAAAGGTGTTCGGGCGAAAGGGCGGCGGCTTCGGCAAGCTGCGCCTTCCAGTTGTCCACACTCTGGCCGGGCAGGCCCCACATGAGGTCGAGGCCCACATTGTGGAAACCGGCGCGGCGCAGGGCGGAATAGGCCGAAAGGGCGGTCTTTTTGTCGTGCACGCGGCCGAGCGCGGCAAGAAGGGCATCGTCCAGCGCCTGCACGCCCAGGGAAACACGGTTCACCCCGGCCAGGCGGAAGCCCCGGGCCTTTTCCTCATTCATGGATTCAGGATTGGCCTCCATGCTGATTTCCGCCTGCGCGTCGAGGGAAAAAAGCCCGGCGGCCGCGTCGAGAACGGCGCCCACAAGGGAGGGGGAAAGCAGACTCGGCGTGCCGCCGCCGAAAAATACCGTGCGCAGGGAAGGGTGCCCCAGCGCTTCGGCTTCGCGGCGCATTTCGCACAGCAGGGCGGAAGCCCACGAGGCAAGGCGCGCGTCGGAACCCGGGGCCGAGGCTTCGGAATAAAAGGCGCAGTAACGGCATTTTCTGCGGCAGAAGGGAACATGGATGTAGAGCAGCATGGCGGCAGCATGAAAAAAAGCCGTGCCCGCGTCAAGGAAAAACGGCGCGGGGAAGCGACAGGTGCGCCTGCGCTGTCGCAACGCCCATGATGCGCACGCTGTCCTGCCCCGGGGTGAGCGCCTCCGTATGCAGGCCGTGCGGCGCTTCAGCGCACTCCTGGCGGAAAAAGGCACAAAAAAAGGCCCGCCGGAAGGGCGGGCCTCGGTTCAGGGTTTAAGAATGGGGGTTAGAACTTCCAGCTGATGCCCACATTGATGCGCTGGTCGGTTTCGTGGCGGGAAGCCTGCACGCCGTAGTTCAGGCCGAGGGCGAGATTGCCCTTTTCCGCCTGAAGGCCGACCATGCCGGAAAAGCTCGTGGCATCCATGATGCGGGTGTTCACGCTGTCGAAGGCATTGATGCCCGCCCAGGACACCTTTGTCGTATTTTTCTTTTCCCCGGCAGCAGGAATGACGGACACGTCGGCCTGCGGCTTCACGGTCCAGCCGGAGACGTCGATATCCCTGGAGACGGTGACGCCCACAGGGAACTGCACGATGTGCTGGGTATCGGAAGAGGCGGAATTCAGGGTGGAACCGTTCACCTTCAGGTCATAGCTGTCCGTATGCAGGGCGGTGTAGCGCACGCCCGCATGGGGCAGAATGTCCACCACGGGGGTGGAGATCATGTATTCGGCACGCAGGTCGGCGATGAAGGCACTGGTGTCCACATCGGCGTCGGCGCGATTCATGCCCATGGAGGCGGGCAGGTTCATTTCCACATCATGGTCGGCCATGGCATAGCCCACGCTGGCCATGATGTTCAGGTTGTCAAGGTTCCAGCCTGCGTAGAGGTTCACGCCGCCGAAGTTGTAGGAGTTTTCCGTATCCGTGGCCGTGCCCCGGGTTTCGGACTTACCGCCGCCGTGCACGGAAGCGCCCACGCGTACCTTGCCGCCCAGCATTTCGCCCACCTGCGTATCCGCGCCGAGGGCGAGGCCGCCGTAGTTGCCGCGCACCGACGTGCCGGAGGCCGCCATGCCGTGGCTGTAGGTGTTGCCGTACATGGGAGTGGCCCAGACATCGAGCCCGTCAGCATGGATATTGCTTTCCTTGTTGAAGAAGCTCAGGGAAAGGTGCCGGGCTATCTGATCCGCGCCTGCGTCGGCAAGGCGCAGGGCGGTGTTCTGCACGCCTGCGGTGACGGCCGCGCGGGACACTTCGTTCACCGTGGCTGCGGCCAGGGAATCGGAGGAGATGAAGGTCTGATCCATGGCGCGGCTCAGGAAGCGTATGCCCATGGAGGCGGATTCCGTATCGTTCAGATTGCCGGCCATCATGGTGTTCAGCGCCTTTGCCGGAATGATGCCGGGCAGGGCACGGGCGGCGTCCTTCATTTCGGCGGAAACCGTGAGTCTGCCGCCGTCAAGATGAATGTCCGCTTCGGTGAGGCGGTTGCCGAGGAGGCTGGCGCGGCTCCAGTATTCGCCGTCCGCAGCGCTGAGGCCTTCGGTGATGGTGTAGGTTTCCCCGGCCCGGGCGTTGGCGATGTAAAGCCCGGCCCCCTTTTCCACGGCCACGGAGCCGCCCTTTCCGGAAGAGAGCATGGCGTTCCGGGAAGCGGCTTTGCCGTCCACCACCAGCACGGAATCCGCGCCGAAGGCGGCGGCCGCATTGCCCCGGGCCTTCACGGTGCCCACGGTGAGGGTGCCTTCATCCACGTTCAGGGGCGCGCCCAGAGCGAGCAGGGCCTGACCGGCGGAGCCGGTGATGCCGCCCGTGTCGGGCATGGCAAGGGCAAGGGTCGCGCCCTTCTGCACCACGAGGCCGGAAGCGGCGCCTTCCTGCGTGTAGCCGCCGTTCAGGAAGGTTCTGCCGTCCGCCACGGTGATGATGCCCCTGTTGTGAATGTCGTTTGCCCGGCCTGCCGCGCGGTTGCCGGAAAACACGTTGACGCCGGAGAAGGTGATGTCGCTCCCTTCCGTATTATAGATGGCGCCGCCGGAGGCAGAGGCGGTGTTGCCCTCAAAGGTGCTGTTTCTGATGGTGACGCCGCCCGCCTGATGGTACAGCGCGCCGCCGTATGCCCCGCTGTTGCTCTTGAAGGTGCTTTGTTCCACAAGCACCTTGCCCCGGCCGCCGGTCACGGCAAGGGCCGCGCCGCCGGTGATGTCCGGGGAAGAGGCGGACTCCACCCTGTTGCCCGTGAAGGTGGAATTTCTGACGGTGAGGCTGCGGCCTTCTTCCATGGCGGCGACAATGCCCGCCGCGGACGCGCCGTCGGCCTGATAACGGTTGCCGGAAAGCACGGCGCCGTCGATGACCACGTTGCCTTTGTCCGCGTTCAGCGCGGCAAAGGAGCCGGTGGCGGCGTCAAGGCCGCCGTTCAGGGTGAGATTGCCCCTGTCGAACACGATGGAGCCGCGGCTGCTCTGCCGCGTGCCCGGGGCAAGCTCCACGCCGGACATGGAAACGGCGGAGGACTGGTCCATGCTGAAGGCGTTGTCCAGCATGATGCCGGAATCGCCGCGGAAGGCAACGTTGCTTTTTTCCACGGAGCCGGAGAACGCGCCCTTCACCAGCAGCTGTTCCGTGCCTTCCGCACCCACGCCGCCGACCACGAGCCTGTTGTTCGTGCCCTGAAGGTTGATGAGCCCGGCAACATGGCTTTCGTCCGTCAGTTCCACGGTGGCGTTGTCGGTGTCGGTGACGAAGATGGCCGTGCTTTTCCCGTCCGCCTCAATGGAGCCGGTGTTGACGAACACCTTGCCTGCACAGGCCGGGCCGCTTTCATCGCTGGTGATGACCACGCCCGTGCCGCCGTTGCTCACATGAATCCCGCCGTGGTTGGCCACCTCGCCGGTAACGGCTTCCTTGCGGTAGTATATGCCGATGCCGCCCGCATCCTCCACGGAAATCACGCCGCTGTTCTGCATGCTCTTGTCGGCGGAGCCTGCGTTGTCCGCCATGCCGCTGCCCTTGCGCACCGCAATGACGCCGAGGTTCACGGCCGTGCCGTCGGGCCCGACGCCCATGCCCTTGCCGGCCGAAGGCATGGTGCCGTTCACATAAATGTTGCCCTGGTTCAGGATGGTGTAGGCGTCGCCGTTTCTGCCGCCCATGCCCTCGGCATGGCCGTCCGTCACCCAGATGTTGCCGTTGTTGTACAGCGGGCTGCCGGAAACGCCGGTGACGGCCATGGGGCTCTTGTCTTCTGCGGAGATGTTCTTCCCGGAGACCAGAATGTTCTTTCCCTTTTCAATGGTGACGGAACTCTGCTGACCGGGCTGATCGAAGGTCTGGTCGAAAGCGGAGGGCGCCTCCTGATACCAGGTCGCCGCCATGACCGTTCCGGCTCCGCCCATGGTGAGCATGGCCGCCACGGCCAGAGAGCCGAAGGTGTTCATGAGGCGGCATTTGTTCAGCACCGCTTTGTAGCGGCTGATGAGATTCCCAATGGATCCCTTTGTCTACATAGCGTTGCTCCTTTAAAAAATGTGAAATGTTGCAATTTCGCCCGTTGTTTGTTGGTTTAAGTCGTTTCCTCATCATTATAATGATATGAAGAGTGAGGTCGGACATGTTTTTGGGGGAGATTCTTCATTCCGGCAGGGCTACCATTAAAAATATGTGATTTCCAGAAAAAAAGTTCATACACAATAATATTTTTTTCATACTCTTTAATAATTATGAAAAATGTATATTGTATGAAGGACAAAAGAAGATCAGAATACGGTATTGGAAAAAGCTTTTTAAAGTAACAGACACGGAAAATATGGAGAAAAGGAACGTCGTTGTGCATGCGGAATGCAGTTGTGCGGAAAAAGAAAGTAAAAATAATTGAACTATCCGTTTTCTTCCGTAGTTTTCCATGGAAAAATGATGGTTCACTCTGGAATGTGAAAAATATAACATTATAACAGGCCGCATCAGCGCCGCGTTATAAAAGGAAAGTCATTTTCAATATGTTTGAACATGCCGGAATGTCTGCCGCTTTTCCTTTCAATTTCATAAGGCGGCAAAAGTTGAGGAAAAAGAATACCCTGGCCGTTCCTGCCGGTGCAGGGAAGAATGTTTTCCGCTATGTCCGGCTGTAGTGCCCGAAAGCTGAGAAACATTCCTGAAAAGCAGGGCAATCTGTGTTGTGAAGATATTTTTTCCCCTTTTTTCAGGAAGTTATGCGCATGAGGGGGCGGGCGCGCCTTCCGGCGGCACAGGCGGGGCGGCATACCGTTGCGGCACAGGCTTCTGCGTTCCCCGGTTTGCGAAGCTCGACCCCGTATCAGCGCTCGGGGGCCCCCGGCCTGCCTTCAGGCGGCCGGGCCGCCGGGCATAAGCAGCCGCGATTCACTCGCGGCGTTAAACGCCATGCCCGGCGTGCAAGTCCCGCGTCCGTACAGCGTGTCCGGAGCAGACGGGCGGTCGTGGTACCCGGGCGAGGGAAAGGCCTCCGCAGGAGGCAGAGTGTGCGGTATCGGGGGCGGCACAGGCTTCCGCGTGCCTTGTTTTGCCAGGCCCCGTTCAACGCTCCGGGGGCACCCGGCCGGCCTTTTGGGGGGCGGTGGGATGCAGGCAGGCGCGATGTACTCGCGGTGTTAAGCGCAGCCGCCGTGCAGGTCCCGCGCCCGCGTGTCCGGAGCAGACGGGCGGTCGTGGTACCCGGGCACGGGAAAGGTCAGGCCCGCCTTGACAACAGCGCAGGGCCTTTTTCATAACAGGTCATGGCCCGCGCAGAAGGGGAGCGTGCGGGCGGCAACATTTCATACAAGGACAAGGGGACGCCATGGAACTTTCCGCCGTGCTTTTCGACCGTGACGGAACGGTGATTGTGGACCGCCATTACCTCGGCAGTGCCGAAGGGGTGGAGCTTATTCCCGGCGCGGGGCAGGCGCTGGCGCTTCTGCATGAAAAGGGGCTTTCGTGCTTTCTGGTGAGCAATCAGTCGGGCATAGGGCGGGGCTATTTTCCCGAATCGGGCTGGCACGAGTGCCACGCGCGGCTTCAGCAGCTGCTTGCCGCCTTCGGCGCGGGCTTTGACGACGCGCGTTTCTGCCCCCATGCGCCGGAAGAGGCGTGCCGCTGCCGCAAGCCTGCTCCCGGCATGTGGGAAAGCCTGCAGAAGGCCCACGGCCTGGAGGCCGGGCGCTGCGCCATGGTGGGCGACAAGGCGGAGGATCTTCTCTTCGGCGTGAACGCATCGCTTGCGGCCTCGGTGCTGGTGCTTACCGGCAAGGGGGAGGCGGCCGCGCTCAAGCTGGGGCTGGATGTGCCGCGCATTGAAAGGGAAGGCTTTCTGGCCGTGGATATCCCGGACATGAACGCAGGGGCAACGCGCCTTTTTGCGGCAAAGGACATGCCCTCCGCCGTGCGCGGCCTGCTTGCCGTGTAGCTCTGGGGCACGATGCCGCGCGCCGGCGGGGAAAGGGGAGCCTTCCCCGGCGTCTTTTCACAATGGTGCCGGACGCAGGAAAGGGCGGTTTTCTCCGGCCCTTCTCCGGCCCGCGCGGCCTTGACTTTCCCCATGCAGTGGGGCAGAGAAAAAAGAACATGTGCGTTTTTGCGCAGAAAACCATTTTCAACAAGAGGCCGGCATGTTTTTCAGGAACACCTGACGAGACCATCCGCAGAGACAAGGTCTGTCTTGCCGGCTTCCTGCACCTGGCGGCTCCTGCCGCTCTGCGTTTCTTCCGTCGTTCCCGAAAGGTGCCGCCTCGTAACGAGAGGTGAGCATGAACCGTATCCTTTCCGCTCTGGCGCTGGTTTTTCTCAGCGCGTCTCTGGCCGTGGCCGCTCCTCTTGACGCCTTCAAGGGGCAGAAGGGCAATCTCGACATCGCGGGCGGCACCGCCCATATTCCGGTGATGAAAAAGGCCGCTCAGGCCATCATGGCCGCCAACGGCGACATCCGCATCACCGTGGCGGGCGGCGGCTCCGGCGTGGGCGTGCAGAAGGTGGGCGAAGGCCTCGTGCAGATAGGCAACACCGGCCGCGCCCTGAAGGAAGGCGAAATTGCCAAGTACGGCCTGGTTTCCTTCCCCTTCGCCATCGACGGTGTGGCCGTGGCCGTGAACCCCGGAAACGGCGTCACCTCCCTGACCAGAGCGCAGGTGAAGGACGTGTTTGCCGGCAGGATCACCAACTGGAAGGAACTCGGCGGCAAGGATGCGGCCATTTCCCTCTATGTGCGCGAAGACGGCAGCGGCACCCGCGAAACCTTCGAGGAACGCGCCCTCGACAAGGGCACGTCGGCCGGGAGCGCCAACGTGGTGAACTCCAACGGCGCCATGAAGACGGCCATTGCCCAGGACCCCAACGCCATAGGCTATGTGGGCATCGGGCATCTTGACGATTCCATCCGCGGCGTCACCGTGGACGGCATGGTTCCCTCCCAGAAGAACGCGGCCGACGGTTCCTACACCATCACCCGCCTGCTGTACATGAACACCAAGGGCGAACCTTCGGGCCTCACCGCGCTGTTCATCGACTACATCTATTCCGAAGACGGCAAGGCCTTCATTTCCGGTTCCGGCTACATTCCGCTGGAAAGAAAGAGATAGGATGGGTGACCGGGCCTTTCCGCCCGGTCCTTTTCCGGATGTTCCGGAATTTTTCCCCGTGCGGCGGTCCTGCCGGAAGCTCTCCGGCACGGGCCGTGCGGGCGCCTTTTGCGGCAGGATGACAGGGGTGAATATGCGTCGTTGCAGGCTGTCGGATGGAGAAGGACGCGGGGGCGGGCTTCTGCTGCGCCTTTCCGTGTTTCTGGCCATGGGCGGCATGGCTCTGCTTTTTCTCATGATCGCGGCCTTTGCCCTGCCCGTGTTTCTGCACGGCGGGGAAGGGGGCGGGCCTTTTTCCTGGACATGGTCGCCCGGGCAGGGGCGTTTCGGCATTCTGCCCATGATGGCGGGTTCCCTCGCTCTGGGGGTGACGGCCGCCGTTCCGGGCTGGATCATGGGCCTGTGCCTCTGCTGCTGGCTCCTTTCCCCGGAAAAGGGGAGCCGCATCGGCCTGTTCCGCAGACTGACCGGGGGGCTGGTCCGCGTGATGACGGCCGTGCCCACCGTGGTGTACGGCTTTGCCGCCGTGTTCCTGCTTGCGCCCGCCATACGGAAGGGCTTCGGCGGTTCCGGCTTTTCGTGGCTGACGGCCTCGCTCATGCTGAGCCTGCTTATTCTGCCCACCGTGGTGCTGGTGCTGCAGGCAGGGCTTGCCCCGCGCCTTCAGGCCGTGGAAATGCCCGGCCGCGCCATGGGCATGAGCCGCCTGGAACTGCTCTGGCATGTGGTGCTCCCCACCTCCCGCGGCACGCTTCTTTCCGCCGCGGTGCTCGGCTTCGGCCGCGCCGTGGGCGATACCATGCTGCCGCTCATGCTGGCGGGCAATGCTCCCGTGGCGCCCGATTCCGTGCTTTCCAGCCTGCGCACCCTCACCGCGCACATGGCGCTCGTCACCTCCAACGAAGTGGGCGGGGCGGCCTACGATTCGCTGTTCATGGCCGGGCTTGTTCTTCTGCTGGTGAATGCGGCGGTGAGCCTCTGCCTGAGGCGCACGGGAGGCGGAGCATGAGACGCCTTCCCTTCCTGCTGTTCCGGGCGCTCACCGCGTTTTCCGCGCTGCTGGTTCCGGCCATGGTGTGCCTGCTTCTGGGCTATCTTCTCTGGCGGGGGCTTCCCGTCATGGGGCCTGAGCTTCTCTTCGGCCATGCGGACCCGTGGAAGGCCGTGCTCGGCCGCGCTCCCGTATGGGACGGCCTGTGGCCCGCCTGCGTGGGCACCTTCCACCTGGTGCTGCTCACCATGCTGCTTGCCGTGTTTCCGGGCGTGGGCTGCGGCATGTATCTTGCCGAAGCGGCCACCCCCCGGCAGAAGCGCGTGATCGGCGCGGCCGTGGACATGCTTGCGGGCATGCCTTCCATTGTCATGGGGCTTTTCGGCTTCATGCTCATTCTTTTTCTGCGCCACACGTTTTTCCCTCATGCCAATACCGGGCTTCTGCTCGCCGCCTGCTGCCTGGCCCTGCTGGTGCTGCCCGTGCTCGTGGCCTCCACCCGGGAGGCCATGGCCGCCGTGCCCGCCTCGCTCCGCCTTGCGGCCGCCGCATGCGGGCTTTCCCGTTCGCAGGCCATGTTCCACCTCTTCCTGCCTGCGGCGGCAAGGGGCATACTCGGCGGCGTGGTGCTGGCCGTGGGCCGCGCGGCCGAGGATACGGCCGTCATTCTCTTCACCGGCGTGGTGGCCAACGCAGGCATGCCCGCCGGACTGCTCGGCAAGTTCGAGGCCCTTTCCTTTGATATCTACTATATTTCCTCCCAGTATCAGGATCAGCAGGAGCTTCTGCGCGGCTTCGGCGCGGCGGCGCTGCTTCTCGGCATATCCTGCCTGCTGCTTCTTGCGGCAAGGGTGCTGGAAAACGGTTTTCGCAAAAAATGGCAGGGGAGGGCGTAGGCCATGGCTCAGGCTGCTTCCGCGTTCATGCTTCGCGCGCGCGATCTTTCGGTGTCTTTTTTCGACCATGCCGTGGTGCATGAGGTGAATCTCGATGTGCCGCGCGGCGGCATAGCCGTGCTGGTGGGGCGCTCCGGTTCGGGCAAGACCACGTTCCTGCGCGCCGTGAACCGCCTCAATGAAGAGGTGCCCGGCTGCCGCACCACCGGCCAGGTGGAACTTTTCCTGCCCGGCGGAAGCATGAGTCTGTACCCGGAAAAGGGGAAGGAAACGCCCGCCCTTTCCGTTCTCCGGCGGCGCGTGGGCATGGTGTTTCAGACGCCGCAGGTGTTTCCGGTGAGCGTGTTCCGCAATGTGGCGCTGCCCCTTTCCGTGGCCCTGGGCTGCCCGCGCGCCGAACTGGAAGACCGCGTGAAGGCGGCGCTCGTGCAGGCCGATCTGTGGAAGGAGGTGGAGGGCCGCCTTTTTATGAGCGCGGAGCGGCTTTCCGGCGGACAGCAGCAGAGGCTCTGCCTGGCCCGGGCCCTGGCCCTTGAGCCGGATATGCTGCTTCTGGACGAACCCACCGCCTCGCTGGACGTGCGCGCCGCCCGCCATGTGGAGGAGCTGCTTTCTTCTCTGGCGGAACGCCTGCCCGTGCTCATGGTTTCCCACAGCCTGGGCCAGAGCCTGCGCCTTGCCTCCTTCCTCGCCGTGATGGAGGCGGGGCGTGTGACGCACGCTCTTGCGGATGTGAAGGGCATGACGGAAGACGACCTGGAAGCGCTCCTCGGCGACACGTCGCGGTAAAGGCGCTTTTCCCTTGCCGTGGAAAAGGGCAGGGGCTATAAGAAGGAAGGATGCCCCTGTGGGCGCGGCCCGCGCAGAGGGCGTGCAGACGGGCGGTCGCAATACCCGGGCGCGGGAAAGGTCAGACGGGCGTTTGTATCCGGTTTGCGAAGGTGAGCCGTGTATCAACGCCCGGGGGCCCCCGGCCTGCCTTCAGGCGGCCGGGCCGCCGGGCAAAGCCGCCGGAATTCATTTCCGGCGTAAACGCCATGCCCGGCGTGCAGGCCCCGTGCCCGTGTGTCCTGCCCTGACGGGCGGTCGCAATACCCGGGCGCGGGAAAGGTCAGACGGGTGTTTGTACCCGGTTTGCAAAGCTAAGCCGTGTATCAACGCCCGGGGGGCCCCGGCCGGCCTTCAGGCGGCCGGGCCGGTGGATGCAGGCAGGCGCGTTCACTCGCGCCGTTAAGCGCAGCAGCCGTCGTGCAAGCCCTGTGTCCGTACAGTGTGCCCTTCACAGACAGACTTTCATTAACCCCCCAACCCTCTTAAAGGAGAGGCTGATGCCCAGTTACGAAGAAATCTTCACCAGAGAATGCCTGAACGATGTATTCCCGCCCGAACGTACCGACCGTTTCTTTGAGGCGCTGTTCGGCGACCCCGACGAAGGGGCCTATGATATACGCATGTCGCTCATGGCCGCTTCGGAAAGGAAGCTGGATTTTCTTTTCGAGCTGCATCAGCGCGGGGATGCCTGCCTTGCGTGCAACCTTACCCACGGCCTGCCCGCCGTGTTCCTGCGCCACCCTGTCATCGACATCAAGGGCGTGACGGCGGAACTTGCCCGCCGCGCAGGCTGGCCCGACGGCAGCTGGGAATGGAGCCTCGGCAGCACGGACGAAGTTTCCCGCGCGCTGCACGTCATTCCTCTTACGCTCAAGAGAGTGGATTAAAGCGGGAGATTTTTGCTTGACTTCGCCTTCTGAAGGCGGTACTTCTTTTCGGCCAGAGGGGCGTTAACTCAGTCGGTAGAGTACCTGCCTTTTAAGCAGAGAGTCGCGCGTTCGAATCGCGCACGCCCCACCATGGAAACGAAGAGGCCGTGTTTTTGCACGGCCTTTTTTCGTTTAATGCCGCGGCGTTCCGGGGATGGGCAGATGAGGCGTTCTGCTTTCTCCGCACGCTTTTCTCCTTTTCCGGGCATGTGCCGCAAAGGTATGCCGAAGCGGTGAAGCATGGCATCATCTTGCTGCCAACGGCCTTTTTTGCTATAAAAATTCTCTCTTTTCCGTACGGAGCGTATGGTCATGCAGAAGAATTTCCATGATGCCTTTCATCGACATTATCATGATGCCGAACTGCTTTTTCAGAACGGCCGCTGGGCCAATGCCGATCATCTGTACGGCCTTTGTGCAGAATGCGGACTGAAGGCAATTCTCATCACACAGGGCGTTTCGTCGAATGCGGATCATGACATTGGCGACAGAACCTATAAAAAGCATATCAATACGCTCTGGAATGAATACCACTCCTTCATGCAGAAGGGCAGAGTGTACCTTATTCCCGCCGCCAATCCGTTTGATACATGGCAGGTCGATCAGCGGTATGCCGGAAAAAACGACATTACCGAACAGACGGCGCGCGATCACGGGACTGCGGTGAAGGCGATAGCGAACATCATCAATCAGGCGGAACTTGACGGGGTGTTGTAATGGCGCGTTTTGATGACCTTATGGGGAAGCTTGAAGAGATTTTTCTCCGCCATGACGAGGCGCTGCATCTTGGTGCGAAGACGGAGTTTTTTTTCGTCAACAGGGATCTTTTCGGTCGTATTTCCCTTGTGATGGATGAGGAACGCTTCGGAGGGGAGAAGCTTGAGAAGGCTCTTTCCTCCCTGCGCGAGGATATCGCCGAAACGCTTGCGCCCCATGTGCTTCCCGACGGCCGCGCGCTGTTTTTCCGGAGTGCGCCTTTTGCAGAGGAAAAGCAGGGAGCCGTGGTGTTCCGCCACGAAGGCCGTTTTTCCTTTACCGTGGTGGACAGGGTGCTGACGGAAAGCTCCTGGGCAGCCCGTGCGGAGGAGGATGAGCTTTCCCGGAAGACGGCGGTGTTCTTTTCCATCAAGGGTGGTGTGGGGCGTTCCACGGCACTGGCTGCAGCTGCCTGGTATCTGGCAAAAAAGGGAAAAACGGTCATGGTGGTGGACATGGACCTGGAATCGCCGGGCCTTTCCAGCAGTCTGCTCCCGGAAGAGAGACGCCCCGAATACGGTCTTCTGGACTGGCTGGTGGAAGATGCGGTGGGCAACGGCGATGCGGTCATCGAGAGTATGGTTGCTACCAGCCCTCTGACGGAAGGGAGCGGCGAGATTTTCGTCGTGCCTGCCCACGGCAGGAAGGAGGGAGAGTATATCGCCAAGATGGGCCGGGCATGGATGCCCCGGATGGAAGGCGATGTGCGTGTCAGCTGGCCGCAGCGTCTGCGCAGTCTTCTGGAAAAACTTGATGGGAAGTATGGTCCCGACTGTATCCTTATTGACTCGCGGGCAGGCCTTGATGAAATCGCCTCCGCCTGCGTGCTGGGGCTGGCCCCGGGGCTCGTGCTGCTTTTCGCCCTTGAAGGCGTGCAGACCTGGACGGGGTATTCCATGCTCTTCCGGTATTGGAATGAGCTGGGTCGGGCAGCAGCGGTGCGTGAATCCCTGCAGGTGGTTGCCGCCATGCTTCCCCCGGTGCAGGACAAGCCGGCCTATGCGCGAAAGCTGAGGGAAAACGCCTGGAATGTTTTTTCCGCAAGTCTTTACGACGACGTTCCCGCGCCCGGCGATGCTTCGGAACAGACGGAGTCGGCATTGCCCGAGCCGTTCAACTTCGACCTTGAGGACGAAGAGGCCCCGCATCATCCGTGGATCATTCACTGGAATCAGGGCCTGAGCGCCATGGAACAGCTCTATACGCTGGATCATGCGCTGGATGAGGCAATGATGAAGGCGGTGTTTCCTTTTATTGACAATCTGTACAGGTTCTTTTTTGAGGAAGAAGCATGAGCTATCCCGTATCCGAGATTCAGGAAGCTTTGTGGCAGGTGACGGACTCCATCCCCATCTCGGCCGAGTATGAGGCGCCTACGCTTGCCACGTTTTTCACTCCTCCTTCCCATATTCGAGCCCTGCGCCTGCATACTCCGCTTGTGGTCGGCGCGCGCGGCGTGGGCAAGACGTTCTGGGCGCAGGCCCTGCAGAAGGAGGACGTGAGGTCGCTTCTCGGGCAGGCCGCCCCGGATCTCAGGGGCATCCATGTGACCATCGGTCACGGCGCGATACCATGTGAGGAGTATCCTTCTCCGAGCACCTTTGCGAGTCTTCTTCCCGGGCATGATGCCGCCAGCATCTGGCGTGCGGTGCTTTTGAAAGCCTGCGTTTCGGCGGCGGGGCTGGAGCCGGGAGCGGATATGCCGCACAGCGGCGCGGAATGGAAGACGCTGGTGCCGTGGGTGGCGGACAACCCGGAGCGCGTGGACAGGATATTTCTTGACGCGGACAGGGCCTTTGCCCGGCAGGGCATGAGTCTGCTCATCGTGTTTGATGCGCTGGACCGCGTGGCCTCTTCGTGGAAGGATATCGACGAGCTGACCACCGGGCTTTTGCGTACGGCATTGCAGTTTTCCACCTTTTCGCACATCAAGACAAAGATTTTTCTGCGGGAAGATCATTGCAGCCGTATATCCTTTTCCTTCCCCGACGCTTCCAAGCTGCTCGCCTCCAAGGTGGAACTTTCCTGGACAAGGGCGGAGCTGTACGGCATGCTCTGGAAGAGGCTGTGCAACGGGGAGGGGGCTTCCGGGCAATGCCTGCGCGGACTTTTTGCCGAACATCTTCCCGGAAGTCTCGAAGAGCGGGACGGCGCGTGGTTTTTCAAAAATACCGGGGAACTCACCGATAACGTACTCAAGCTGCTGTTCCATTGCCTGACCGGACCCTACATGGGCAAGGACAGACGCCGGGGGATGCCCTACACCTGGACGGTGGGGCACCTGGCCGACGCACGCCAGCAGACTTCTCCCCGTTCCTTCATGGCGGCCATAGCCCGGGCCTGTCAGGATTCCCACGACAAAAAGTATGCGGGAATGAATTATCCCATCCATTATGAGAGCATCAAGAGCGGCGTGCAGATCGCCTCTCAGATTCGTGTGGCCGAAATGCAGGAAGACAACCGCTGGGCTACGGAGCTTCTGAAGGAACTGAGGGGCATGAATGTTCCCTGCCCCTTCCAGAGCGTGCAGGACAGGTGGCAGGAAGCGTATGCCGAAGGCCCTTCCGCACTGGTCAGAATGCATCCTTCCCATACGCCGCCGGAATTTGAAAGCGCCGGCTGGGCGGAGGTGCGCAGGCAGCTTGAAAGCCTCGGTTTCTGCCTTACCCTGAGCGACGGGCGTTTCAATATGCCCGACCTGTACCGGGTGGGCTTCGGCCTCGGCCGCAAGGGCGGCGTCAAGCCTTTGTCTTAGGCTCAGGACTCATTAGTTGCCAAAAGGGTAAGAAGTTCTTATTGTCGGCATAGGGAGGATGCCATGAAAGAACTTTTTTATCTTTCTCATGAACAGATTGCTCGTATCAAACGCTACTTTCCTCGTTCCCATGGCATTCCGAGAGTCGATGACAGGCGTGTCGTCAGCGGCATTATCTATGTCATCAAG